>NZ_CP107985.1:3717000-4026750 GCF_036108815.1 Streptomyces sp. NBC_00353
TCCTCGCAGCAGCGGATGCTGATCAACGCCGAGGTATAGAACACGCGCTGGAGGCGTCGGCTGTAACGTCTGGGCCGGTGCAGGTTGCCGCTGATCTTGCCCGAGTCACGCGGAGCGGGGGCGACGCCGGCGAACCCGGCGAGGCGGTCCGGGCTATCGAAGGCCGTCATGTCGCCGCCGGTGGCGGCGAGGAACTCGGCGCCGAGCAGGGGTCCGATGCCGGGCATGCTCGCGATCACCTCAGCGTGTTTGTGCTCGCGAAACCGGGCCTCGATGAGCTTGTCGGTCTCGGCGATCTGCTCATTGAGGCGCATTACCTCCCTGGCGAGCGTGTGCACGAGCTGGGCCGTCGGCTTCTCCCCGGTCACGCTGGTGTGTTGGTTCTCGGCAGCCGCCAGGGCCGTCTCTGCGAGCTGGGCAGCACCGCGGACCTTGCGGTTGCGCAACCAGGTCTGCAGTCGCCGGGCGCCGGTCCTGCGGATGGCGGCCGGGGTCTGGTAGCCGGTCAGCAGGATCAGCGGGCCGGTGTTGGTGAGGTCCAGTGCCCGGTCCAGAGAGGGAAAGATGCTGGTGAGGTGGTTGTGGAGCCGGTTGATCACGCGGGTGCGGTCGTCGGCGAGGTCGCGGCGATGGCCGGTGAGTACCTTGATCTCGGCGACGAGTTCGTCGCCGGGCCGCAAGGGCTGCAGGTCCCGGCGGATCCGGGCCTGGTCGGCGATGATCGCGGCGTCCTTGGCGTCGGTCTTGCCTTCGCCCCGGTAGCCCTCGGAGGCGCGGCTGACGGCTCGGCCAGGGATGTAGAGCGTGTGCTGGCTGTGGTTGAGGAGCAGATCGATCAGCAGGGCGGCGCCGCCGTCGGCAAGGTCGATGCCCCAGGTGACCTCATCGCCCAGGGCGAGGACATCGGCCAGGAGCTTCAGCAGTTCCGGCTCGTCGTTGGCCACGCGCCGCGACAGCAGCCGTTTGCCGGTGTCGTCGATCACCACGCAGTGGTGATGGGTCCTGCCGGCGTCGATGCCGGCCCAGATCGCTGTCACGCGCTCTCCACGGGTCGTTTGCCTACATGCACCACAGACGACCTCGCTGGCGAGTCCCTACTCAGCGATCGGATCGCAATTCCTAATCAGCAGCCGAGTCGTCGGGGGGTGTCGGGCGGCGAATCGTAGGAAGCCACACGGACGGCAGACCACTGAAAGCCACACCCGACACCCCTGGGTGAGCCAACCCTACGAATGGCTCGCTCATCCCGATCAACAAGGTAGGGACCACTGAACCGGTAGCGAGGGACGGATCATCCACCGGGCTCATCCGGCGCGGGCCGTTGTCGGTGGGCGCCCCTACTGTTCATGAGCAGGGGGCCTGCGGACAGCGGCCCGGCAGGAGGGGACGACAATGAGCTTCAGCATGCAGGCACGGGCCGTACCGGCCGCCGGGCTGCCGCAGGACTTCGCCGGAGTGGCGGAGGTCTTCGCCGACACCGACGACGAGTTCGACCGCCTGGAGACGGATCTGAGCATCTCCAAGGATTTCTCCCAGGTGCACGAGCTGTGCCTCACCGCACCGCCCGGCCACGGCAGGTGCGAGCTCCCGGTCTTCGGCGGAAACGTCCACGAGGACCCGGCCGGGATCGAGGCGCCGTCGGTGACTCTCGAGGCCTCGGAGGTACAGGAGGCGGCGGAATTCCTCCGCACTCATCCGTTCGACGAGCTGTGGCGCGCGGCCGACGGGGGCGTCGGTGCGCACTGGGGATGGCCGGAGGCCGAGGTCCGCGCCGTCTTCGCCGCGCACTACCGGCAGGTGCTGGACTTCTACGGGCGGGCGGCCGAGGCGGGCGACGCGGTGGTGAAGCGGTTCCTGTACTGATGCTTCCCGTACCGACGGGCGGAAATGGAATCCGCCCCCGACCGGCTGGGGGAGCCGGGCGGGGGCGGGATCTGTGGCGGGGTGCGGGTGTGCCGCACCCCGGAGGGCGTCAGCCCTGGTGGGGGTAGGTGTAGTCGGTCGGCGGGACCAGCGTCTCCTTGATGGCGCGGGTCAGCGTCCAGCGCTGCAGGTTCTGCGGGGCGCCCGCCTTGTCGTTGGTGCCCGAGGCACGGCCGCCACCGAAGGGCTGCTGGCCGACGACGGCACCGGTCGACTTGTCGTTGATGTAGAAGTTGCCCGCCGCGTAGCGGAGCTTCTCCATCGTGTACGCGGCCGCGGCGCGGTCGCCCGAGATGACCGAGCCGGTCAGCGCGTAGTCGGAGACCGACTCCATCTGCTCCAGCATCTCGTCGTACTTGTCGTCCTCGTACACGTGGACCGCGAGGATCGGGCCGAAGTACTCGGTCGTGAAGACCTCGTTGGCCGGGTCGGCGCACTCGATGACCGTCGGGCGGACGAAGTAGCCGACCGAGTCGTCGTACGTGCCACCCGCGACGACGGTGCAGGACGAGTCGGCCTTGGCCCGGTCGATCGCGGCCTTGTTCTTGGCGAACGCACGCTCGTCGATGACGGCACCGATGAAGTTCGACAGGTCGGTGACGTCACCCATGGTGATGGAGTCGACCTCGGCCGCGAACTCCTCCTTGAAACCGGAGTTCCAGATGGAGGCCGGGACGTACGCCCGGGAGGAGGCCGAGCACTTCTGGCCCTGGAACTCGAAGGAGCCACGGGTCAGTGCGGTCTTCAGGACGGCGCGGTCGGCGCTGGGGTGCGCGACGACGAAGTCCTTGCCGCCGGTCTCGCCGACCAGACGCGGGTAGGTGCGGTAGTTGGCGATGTTGTTGCCGACCGTCTTCCACAGGTGCTGGAAGGTCGGGGTCGAGCCGGTGAAGTGGATACCGGCCAGGTCGCGGTGGTTCAGGGCGACCTCGGAGACGGCGATGCCGTCGCCGGTCACCAGGTTGATGACGCCCTTGGGCAGACCGGCCTCCTCCAGGAGCTGCATCAGCAGCACGGCGGAGTGGGTCTGCGTCGGGGACGGCTTCCACACCACGACGTTGCCCATGAGAGCGGGGGCGGTGGGCAGGTTGCCCGCGATGGCCGTGAAGTTGAACGGCGTGATCGCGTAGACGAAGCCCTCCAGCGGGCGGTGGTCCATGCGGTTCCACACACCCGGGGAGTTGGCCGGCGGCTGCTCGGCCAGGATCTGGCGCGCGTAGTGCACGTTGAAGCGCCAGAAGTCGACGAGCTCGCACGGGGTGTCGATCTCGGCCTGCTGGGCGGTCTTCGACTGGCCGAGCATGGTCGAGGCGGCCAGCGTCTCGCGCCAGGGGCCGGACAGCAGCTCGGCGGCGCGCAGGATGATCGCGGCGCGGTCGTCGAACGACATCGCGCGCCACGCCGGGGCGGCGTCGAGGGCGGCGTCGATCGCGTCCCGCGCGTCCTGCTCGGTGGCGCCGGCGAACGTGCCGATGACGGCCTTGTGGTTGTGCGGCTGTACGACGTCGAAACGCTCGCCGCCACCCATCCGCTTCTCGCCGCCGATGGTCATCGGCAGGTCGATCGGGTTCTCGGCGAGCTCCTTGAGCTTCGCCTCCAGACGGGCGCGCTCCGGGGAACCCGGGGCGTAGGAGTGGACCGGCTCGTTGACCGGCGCGGGGACCTGGGTCACAGCGTCCATGAGTGCCTTGTCTCCTTGCTTCAGCGGGGTGGGGGGCAGCGGGGCGGGCGGGTCAGCCCTTGGTGAGGATGGAGCGGGCGAAGAACAGCAGGTTGGCCGGCTTCTCCGCGAGACGGCGCATGAAGTAGCCGTACCAGTCGGTGCCGTACGCGGTGTAGACACGCATCCGGTGGCCCTCGGCCGCGAGCCGGACGTGCTCGTCGCTGCGGATCCCGTAGAGCATCTGGAACTCGTACTCGTCCAGTTTGCGCCCGGCCTTGCGGGCGAGCTCCTGCGCGATGGCGATGAGCCTCGGGTCGTGGGACCCGATCATCGGGTAGCCCTCGCCCTCCATGAGCGTCTTCAGGATGCGGACGTACGCCTTGTCGATCTCGGCCTTGTCCTGGTACGCCACGGAGGCGGGCTCCTTGTAGGCGCCCTTCACGATGCGGACGCGGCTGCCGGCGGCGGCGAGGCGGCGGGCGTCGTCCTCGGTGCGGAACAGGTAGGCCTGGATGACACAGCCGGTCTGCGGGAAGTCCTTCCGCAGCTCCTCGTGGATGGCGAACATCGAGTCGAGGGTGGTGTGGTCCTCGGCGTCCAGAGTGACCGTGGTGCCGATCGCGGCCGCGGCCTCGACGACCGGGCGGACGTTGGCGAGCGCCATCTCGTGGCCGCCCTCCAGGGCCTGGCCGAACATCGAAAGCTTGATGGACATCTCGGCCCTGGTGCCCAGGCCGAGGTCCTTCAGGCGGTCGATCAGCTCCAGGTACGCGTCGCGCGCGGCGGTGGCCTGCTCGGGCGTCGTGATGTCCTCGCCGACGACGTCGAGGGTGACCTCGAGGCCCTTCCCGGTGGCGTCCTTGATGATCGGGACGACCTGCTCGACCGTCTCGCCGGCGATGAACCGGTCGACGACCTGCTTGGTCCCCGGAGCAGCCGAGATGAAACGGCGCATCTTGTCACTGCGCGACGCAGCGAGGATCACGGGAGCCAGCACGGGGCACCTCCAACGGAAAGATATGAACGAGGGCCGTACCGGCAGGAACTGAATCAGACCGGTACAGCACGGAGAACCACCGTGAAATCTAAGGATCCCTCCGATCATGTGCCATCGACAGCTGTCACGCATCCATGCCCTGGATCTCAGACATATGTCTGAAGGGGTGGGAGAATGGCCGGGTGAAGGGCGATTACCAGGAGCTGGTCGACGAGATCTCCGCGCTGCTCGGCGCCCCCGCGACACTGGAGAACCGGGACTTCGGCCTGGTCGCCTTCGGGGCGCACGACAGCGACGACGACACGGCGATGGACCCGGTCCGCACCCGGTCGATCCTCACCCGTCGCTCCACACCCGCGGTCCGCGCCTGGTTCGAGGGCTTCGGTATCGCCCGCGCCACCGGCCCGGTCCGCATCCCCGCCGCCCCGGAGGCCGGGGTGTTCCGCGGCCGGATCTGCCTGCCGGTACGCCATCGGGGCGTCGTGCTCGGCTATGTATGGCTGCTCGACACGGACCCCGGGCCGACCGACGGACAGCTGATCGCGGCGATGGACGTGGCGGCCAGGATCGGGGCACTGCTCTCCGACGAGGCGCGGGCCGGCGCGGATCTGTCCCGGGAGTTCGGCGCGGTGCTGACGGCCGGCCGCGGCTGGCAGCGCGACATGGCGGTGGCCGCGCTGCGGGAGGCGCTGGGCCCGGACTCGGACGGGCTGCACACGGTGGTCTGTGTGACCCCGTGGCCCGACGAGACCCCGTCGGCCCGTACGGTGCCGTCCGCGGCGGCGCTGTCCACCGTCCCGTCACCGGCGGGGGCGGGCACCCTGTCGCTGGCCGCACTGATCCGGCTGCGCTCCCCCGACGTACTGGACCCGGCGACGGCGGCGGCGGACCGGCTGCGCACCGCCGCGGGACGGACCGCCACGGCCGGGGTCGCGGTCCCGCGCCGGGGCCTGCCGGAGCTGGCCGCGGCCTGGCACGAGGCCTCGGCGGCGGCCCGCGCGGCGGCTGCGGAGCCGCGCTTCGGCCCGGTCGCCGACTGGTCGGCCATCGGCCCGTACCGCCTGCTGACCGCGCTCCCCCCGACGGCGGACAGCACCCCGGACCCCGCGGTGCGCCCCCTGCTCGCCCCTTCGCACACGGACCTGGCCCGCACCGCCGAGGTGTTCCTCGACTGCGCGGGCCAGGCGAGCCGCACGGCGGCCGAACTCGGCATCCACCGCCAGACGCTGTACTACCGGCTGTCCCGGGTCGAGCAGCTCACCGGTCTGGATCTGAACGACGGCGAGGACCGGCTGCTGCTGCACTTGGCGCTGAAGAGGGCGCGGCTCTAGGGGACTGGTACATCCTCGGCGGACATCCCCTGGGGCGAGGCCGGAGAGCGGCGCCGTTCAGTGGGCCGCCCGCTCGTCCGTGCCCGCCACCTTCGCGGTGCTCAGAGCGATGCGGTTCCAGGTGTTGATCGTGAAGATCAGGGCCAGCAGTCCGGCCAGCTCGGGCTCGTCGAAGTGGGCCGCCGCGCGGGCGTAGACGTCGTCCGGGACGCCGCCGCGGGATACCAGGGTGACGGCCTCGGTGAGCGCGAGTGCCGCCTGTTCCTTCTCCGTGAAGAAGTGGGCGGCCTCCGGCCAGACGGCGACCATGTGCAGCCGCTCCTCGCTCTCACCCGCCTTGCGGGCGTCCGTGGTGTGCATGTGCAGGCAGTACGCGCACCCGTTGAGCTGGGAGGACCGGATCTGGACCAGTTCGACGAGCGCAGGGTCCAGGCCCTGCCGCGCGGCAGCGTCGAAGCCGATGAGGGCCTTGAACGCCTTCGGGGCGGCCTTGGCGAAGTTGACTCGGGCGGTTCGGGTGACTGCTTCGCTGTTCGTCATGATCACTACGCTACGGAGCCGGGCGACCTCGCGTAGGGTGCATTCCGATGTCGGAATCATGGGTCAATTCGGCGGAGCGGATCGGCAGTGACCTGCTCCTGGAGCTGGCTGGACCGGGCAGCCGCCGGTCCGTTCTCATCCGCGCGCTGCGCGACGCGGTCCGGGCGGGACGACTGCCGCCCGGCACCCGGCTGCCGCCCTACCGCTCGCTCGCCGCCGACCTCGGCCTGGCCCGTAACACCGTCGCCGACGCCTATGCCGAACTGGTCGCCGAGGGCTGGCTGACCGCCCGTCAGGGGTCCGGCACCCGGGTCGCGCACCGCGCCGCTGCCGCCGCCCCTGCCCGGATCCCTAAGAAGACGCCGTCCCGCCCGGCCGCGCCCGTGCACAACCTTCGTCAAGGACAGCCTGACGCCGCATCCTTCCCCCGTACCGCGTGGCTCGCGGCCTCCCGCCGCGCCGTGAACGGCGCGCCGAACGACGCCTTCGGCCCTGGGGATCCACAGGGTCGCATCGAGCTGCGCCGCGCGCTGTCCGGCTATCTGGCGCGCGTCCGCGGGGTGCGCTGCTCCCCCGAACGGATCGTGATCTGTTCCGGCTTCGCGCACGCCCTTCGACTGCTGTTCGGCGGCGGTGTGCTGCGCGGCCCGCTGGCGGTGGAGTCGTACGGGCTCGCATTCCACCGTTCGCTGCTGGTCGCCGCCGGGGTCCGCACGGTCCCGCTGGCGATCGACGAACACGGGGCCCGCACCGGCGAGTTGACCGGACTGCCGGGCGTACGGAGTGTGCTGCTCACCCCGGCCCACCAGTTCCCGACGGGCGGTCCACTGCACCCGGAGCGGCGTGCGGCCGTGGTCGACTGGGCCCGTACCCGCGGCGGCCTGGTCCTGGAGGACGACTACGACGGGGAGTTCCGTTACGACCGTGAGCCGGTGGGCGCCGTCCAGGGCCTCGATCCGGACCGGGTCGTCCACCTCGGCTCCGTCAGCAAGAGCCTCTCCCCCGCCATTCGCCTGGGCTGGATGGTGCTGCCCGAGCACCTCGTCGGCGCCGTTCTGGCCGCCAAGGGGGAACGCGAGGGCTGGGCGAGCGTCCTGGACCAGCTCGCGCTCGCCGACTTCATCGAATCCGGCCACTACGACCGGCACATCCGCCGGATGC
Source organism: Streptomyces sp. NBC_00353 (assembly GCF_036108815.1). Taxonomy (NCBI): domain Bacteria; kingdom Bacillati; phylum Actinomycetota; class Actinomycetes; order Kitasatosporales; family Streptomycetaceae; genus Streptomyces; species Streptomyces sp. NBC_00353. The sequence goes on from NZ_CP107985.1 coordinate 3,724,616, forward strand.
GGCAGCGCTACCGGCGCCGCCGTGACCAGCTCGTCGCCGCCCTGGCTGCTCACACCCCGCACATCACGCCCACCGGCATCGCCGCCGGACTGCACGCCGTCCTGCGGCTGCCGCCCGGCACCGAACGCTCCACCGTCAAGGCCGCCGCCTGGCAGGGCCTCGGCCTGGACCCGCTCGCCGACTTCCGTCATCCGGCCGCCACCATGCGCGCCGAGGACGGCCTGGTCGTGGGCTATGCGACGCCGCCGGACCATGCGTACGGCGCGGCCCTGGAGGCGCTGTGCCGGGCCTTGCCACCGCCCGGCACCTGACCACCCGGCGGGCACTGTCACATCTCAGCCCCTCCGGCGATGGAGGACACAGCGTGGCCGCGGCCACGCAATCGCCTACGACACCCGCCCCTCCAGCACCGCCTTCAGCCCGTCCGTCAGGTCCTGCGCCGACGGCGCCGAGTCGCGGTCGATCATCCACTGCACCATCACGCCTGCCAGCAGCGCCTGGCAGAACAGCCCGGCGACCCGCGCCCGCTCCGGGTCGGTCTCCGGGTCGATGCCCAGCATGTTCTCGGCGAGCCCGTCCCGGCCTTCGCGCTGCGGGCCCGCCAGGGCCTTCTGCAGCTCGGGATCGAAGTCGACCCGGGACACGACCTCCATCTGGAGTTGCCAGACGGCACGTGTCCGTTCGTAGCTGCCGATCACCCGCTCCCACACGTCGCGGAACTGGTCGAGAGGCGCCTGGGGGGAACCGTCGCCGTTCCCGGCCCCGTCCGGCTGCTTGGTGAGCAACTCGCCCCACTCCTCCGTCACCTTGAGGAAGGCGAGGTTGAGCAGGGCCTCCTTGGAACCGTAGTGGTAACCGATGGAGGCGAGGTTGGTGCCGGAGGCCGCGACGATGTCGCGTGCCGTCGTCCGGGCGTACCCCTTCTCCAGCAGGCAGCGCTTGGCGCCTTCGAGCAGATCCTCACGGTGTCCCATGAAAGCAGCGTACCCGGCATGCAGACGTTTGTGTAAGACGCACGTCTACATGCCGGGTACGCCGGCCCGCACAGGATTTGCGATCAGTCGCTGAGGTTCACCGAGCGGGCCGAGGTCGCGCCGATCTCCTCGGCGATCTCGCTCAGGACCGCTGCCGGGACGTCGTCGTCGACGGTGAGGACGACCAGCGCCTCGCCGCCCGCGGCCGCCCGCGAGACCTGCATGCCGGCGATGTTGAGACCGGCCTCGCCGAGAATCTTGCCGACCGCGCCGACGACACCGGGACGGTCCTCGTACCGCAGGACGACCATGTGGTCGGCGAGCGCCAGGTCCACATCGTGCTCGCCGATCGCGACGATCTTCTGGAGGTGCTTGGGGCCGGCCAGCGTGCCGGAGACCGCGACCTCCTCGCCGCTCGCCAGCGTGCCGCGGACCGTCACCACATTGCGGTGGTCCGGCGACTCGGAGCTGGTGGTGAGGCGGACCTCGACACCGCGCTCCTGCGCGAAGAGCGGGGCATTGACGTAGGACACCGTCTCGTCGACGACGTCCTCGAAGACGCCCTTGAGCGCGGAGAGTTCGAGCACCTTGACGTCGTGCTGGGTGATCTCGCCGTACACCTCGACATCGAGGCGGGCCGCGACCTCACCCGCGAGCGCGGTGAAGATCCGGCCGAGCTTCTCGGCGAGCGGCAGGCCGGGACGTACGTCCTCGGCGATGACGCCGCCCTGCACGTTGACCGCGTCCGGCACGAGTTCACCGGCGAGAGCGAGACGGACGGACTTGGCGACCGCGATGCCCGCCTTCTCCTGCGCCTCGTCGGTGGAGGCGCCGAGGTGCGGGGTGCAGACGACCTGGTCGAACTGGAACAGCGGGGAGTCCGTGCAGGGTTCCTTCGCGTACACGTCGAGACCGGCGCCGGCGACGCGGCCCTCCTTGAGGGCGGAGGCGAGCGCCTCCTCGTCGACGATGCCGCCGCGCGCGGCGTTGACGATCCGCACCGAGGGCTTCACCTTGTGCAGCGCCTCGTCGCCGATCAGGCCGAGCGTCTCGGGGGTCTTCGGCAGGTGCACGGTGATGAAGTCGGAGACTTCCAGCAGCTCGTCCAGCGTGAGGAGCTTGACGCCCATCTGCGCGGCGCGAGCCGGCTGCACATAGGGGTCGTACGCGACGATCTTCATGCCGAAGGCCGACATGCGCTGCGCGACCAGCACGCCGATGCGGCCGAGGCCGACGACACCGAGGGTCTTCTCGCTCAGCTCGACGCCGGTGTACTTGGAGCGCTTCCACTCGCCGTTCTTGAGGGCGGTGTTGGCCTGCGGGATGTTGCGCGCGGTGGCGACGAGCAGACCGCAGGCCAGCTCGGCGGCGGTGACGATGTTGGACGTCGGGGCGTTGACGACCATCACGCCGGCCTTGGTGGCCGCGGAGACGTCGACGTTGTCGAGACCGACGCCCGCGCGGGCGACGACCTTCAGCTTCTTCGCGGCGGCGACGGCCTCGGCATCGACCTTGGTGGCGGAGCGCACCAGAATGGCGTCGACATCGGCGATCGCGGGGAGGAGTTCGGCGCGGTCCGCGCCGTTGCAGTGCCGGATGTCGAAATCCGGCCCCAGGGCGTCAACCGTGGCAGGCGACAGCTCTTCAGCGATGAGTACGACAGGTTTCGAGCTCACGTGAGTCCTCACAAGTCCAGTGCGGACGGCCGTCCCGACGGCCGCAGGCGGTGGAGGGGCTTGCCGCGTGGAAGACGCACGACACTGTGGGCCTGACGCGTGTATGTGTGGAGAAGTGTAGTCATGCGCGAGGGCGCATTCTGCGCCCCGATGGAAGGATCACCCACATGGGGCTGGACGACTTGTACACACGTACGGCGCCGCCTTCTTCCAGCGGTGATGCGGATGCGCCGCGGGGCGGGTCCGAAGACCCGCCCCGCGGCTGAGGACTTACGCGTCCTCGTCGTTCACCCAGCTCATGAGCTTGCGCAGCTCACGGCCGGTGGTCTCCAGCAGGTGGTCGCTGTCGGCCTTCTTGTACTCGTTGTACTTGGGCAGACCGTTGTGGTACTCGGCCATCCAGTTCTTGGCGAAGGTGCCGTCCTGGATCTCGGCGAGAACCTTCTTCATCTCGGCCTTGGTGGCGTCCGTGATGATCCGCGGGCCGGTGACGTAGTCGCCCCACTCGGCGGTCTCCGAGATCGACCAGCGCATCTTCTCCAGGCCGCCCTCGTACATCAGGTCGACGATGAGCTTCAGCTCGTGGAGGCACTCGAAGTAGGCGATCTCCGGCTGGTATCCGGCCTCGGTCAGGGTCTCGAAACCGGCCTTGACCAGAGCGGCGGTGCCACCGCAGAGGACGGCCTGCTCACCGAACAGGTCGGTCTCGGTCTCCTCGGTGAAGGTCGTCTTGATGACGCCGGCGCGGGTGCCACCGATGCCCTTCGCGTACGACAGGGCGAGCGCCAGGCCGTTGCCCGAGGCGTCCTGCTCGACGGCCACGATGCACGGGACGCCGCGACCCTCCTCGTACTGGCGGCGGACCAGGTGGCCCGGGCCCTTCGGGGCGACCATGCAGACGTCGACGTTGGCCGGCGGCTTGATGAAGTCGAACCGGATGTTCAGGCCGTGACCGAAGAACAGCGCGTCGCCGTCCTTGAGGTTGTCCTTGATGGACTCCTCGTAGACCTGGGCCTGGATCGGGTCCGGGACGAGGATCATGATGACGTCGGCCTCGGCGGCGGCCTCCGCCGGGGTCACCACGCGCAGGCCCTGCTCCTCGGCCTTGGCCTTGGACTTGGAGCCCTCGTGCAGACCGACACGGACGTCGACACCCGAGTCACGCAGCGACAGCGCGTGGGCGTGGCCCTGGCTGCCGTAGCCGATGACCGCGACCTTGCGGCCCTGGATGATGGACAGGTCGGCATCGTCGTCGTAGAACAGCTCGGCCACTGGGTCTTCTCCTTGGTGTGCAGGTGTTGCGTCCCACCGTACGGCGGGGTGCGTCAATTACGTTTTCGGGTCTCGCCATACGAGCGGCGAGAGGGGTGGCGGCTAGGCCGTACGGTCGAGGGCGCGCAGCGAACGGTCGGTGATCGAGCGCGCGCCGCGCCCTATGGCGATGGTGCCGGACTGGACGAGCTCCTTGATGCCGTACTGCTCCAGCATCTTGAGCATGGCCTCCAGCTTGTCGGCGCCGCCGGTCGCCTCGATCGTGACGGCGTCCGGGGAGACGTCCACGGTCTTGGCGCGGAACAGCTTGACGATCTCGACGATCTGGGAGCGGGTCTCGTTGTCGGCGCGGACCTTCACCAGGACGAGCTCACGCTGGATCGCAGCTGACGGCTCGAGTTCGACGATCTTCAGTACGTTGATCAGCTTGTTGAGCTGCTTGGTCACCTGCTCGAGGGGCAGGTCCTCGACACCCACGACGATGGTGATGCGCGAGATGTCGGGGTGCTCGGTGGTACCGACCGCGAGCGAGTCGATGTTGAAGCCGCGTCGGGAGAACAGGGCCGTGATCCGGGCGAGGACACCGGGCTTGTTCTCGACCAGGACGGAGAGCGTGTGCTTGGTGGACATGGAGTCGGTCTCTCTCTGTCTCTCAGTCGTCTTCGTTGTCGCCGAAGTCGGGGCGGACGCCACGGGCGGCCATGACCTCGTCGTTGGAGGTGCCGGCGGCGACCATCGGCCACACCATGGCGTCCTCGTGGACGATGAAGTCGATGACGACCGGGCGGTCGTTGATCGCGTTGGCCTCCGCGATCACCTTGTCCAGATCGGCCGGGTCCTCGCAGCGGATCGCGTAGCAGCCCATGGCCTCGGACAGCTTGACGAAGTCCGGCACGCGGGTGCCCTTCGCCGGGGCGCCCTCGGTGTCGGCGCCGGAGTGCAGCACGGTGTGGGAGTACCGCTGGTTGTAGAACAGGGTCTGCCACTGGCGGACCATCCCGAGCGCACCGTTGTTGATGATCGCGACCTTGATCGGGATGTTGTTGAGCGCGCAGGTGGTGAGTTCCTGATTGGTCATCTGGAAGCAGCCGTCGCCGTCGATCGCCCAGACCGTACGGTCCGGCATGCCGGCCTTGGCGCCCATCGCGGCCGGGACCGCGTAACCCATCGTTCCGGCGCCGCCGGAGTTCAGCCAGGTGGCGGGCTGCTCGTACTGGATGAAGTGCGAGGCCCACATCTGGTGCTGGCCGACGCCCGCCGCGAAGATCGTGTTCTCGGGGGCGAGCTCACCGATGCGCTGGATGACCTGCTGCGGGGAGAGGCTGCCGTCCTCGGGGAGGTCGTAGCCGACCGGGTAGGTGTCGCGCCAGCGGTTGAGGTCCTTCCACCAGGCGGAGTAGTCGCCGGTGTGTCCCTCGGTGTGCTCGGCCTGGACGGCCTGGACGAGGTCGGCGATGACCTCGCGGGCGTCACCGACGATCGGCACGTCGGCGGTGCGGTTCTTGCCGATCTCCGCCGGGTCGATGTCCGCGTGGACGATCTTGGCGTACGGGGCGAAGCTGTCCAGCTTGCCGGTGACGCGGTCGTCGAAGCGGGCTCCGAGGGCGACGATCAGGTCGGCCTTCTGCAGCGCGGTGACGGCGGTGACCGAACCGTGCATGCCCGGCATTCCCACGTGCAGCGGGTGGCTGTCGGGGAACGAACCGAGCGCCATCAGAGTGGTGGTGACGGGCGCTCCGGTGAGCTCGGCAAGGACCTTCAGCTCGGCAGTCGCCCCGGCCTTCATGACGCCGCCACCGACGTACAGCACCGGCCGCTTGGCCTGGGTGATGAGCTTGGCGGCCTCACGGATCTGCTTGGCGTGCGGCTTGGTGACCGGGCGGTAGCCGGGCAGGTCCTGGGTCGGCGGCCAGCTGAACGTGGTCTGCGCCTGCAGGGCGTCCTTGGCGATGTCGACGAGGACGGGGCCCGGACGGCCGGTGGAGGCGATGTGGAAGGCCTCGGCGATCGTGTGCGGGATGTCCTCGGCCCGGGTGACCAGGAAGTTGTGCTTGGTGACCGGCATCGTGATGCCGCAGATGTCGGCTTCCTGGAAGGCGTCCGTGCCGATCGCCTTGGAGGCCACCTGGCCGGTGATCGCGACCAGCGGGACGGAGTCCATGTGCGCGTCTGCGATCGGGGTGACCAGGTTGGTGGCGCCCGGACCGGAGGTGGCCATGCAGACACCGACCTTGCCGGTGGCCTGCGCGTAGCCGGTGGCGGCGTGTCCGGCGCCCTGCTCGTGACGGACCAGCACATGACGGACCCGGGTGGAGTCCATCATCGGGTCGTACGCCGGAAGGATGGCGCCGCCGGGAATGCCGAATACCGTGTCGGCCCCCACCTCCTCAAGAGACCGGATGAGGGACTGCGCACCCGTGACGTGCTCAACGGTGGCGGAGGACGATCCGCCGTTACGGGCCCGCGGCTGGGGATGATGGGCCCCGGTGGCCTGCTCGGTCATCGGCATTCTCTTCTCGAAGCTGAGGGTTTTTGCGGGGTTTTGAGGTGTGCCAGTGCAACAAAAAACCCCTCGTGCCGTGAGGCAAGCGAGGGGAGCGCGCCGGTGCGGTCTGCAGAGTGTCAACGAGGGACTCTGCTTCAGCCGACGCGCTTTCCAAGTACGAGAATTCGGGTGCGCATGGCATTGACCCTCTCTCCGACGCGCACAGCGTGTCAAGTAGGTGGGATAGGCATCTCAGAATGTGGTCCACTGAGCAGCGGAATCGAGCCGCCCGTCAGGACGGGCTGAGCAGTGGGTCCGCCCGGCACCGGGAACTCTCCGCGCACCAGCGTGCGGCGCAGACGGTACTCGTCCAGCGGTCCGGAGAAGGCCATCCCCTGGCCGTGCGTACAGCCCATGGCGCGCAGCGCGAGGACCTGTTCCGGCACGTCGACCCCGTCGGCCACCGACTGCAGGCCCAGATCGCAGGCGATCCTCAGCAGCCCACTGGTGATCTTGTTCAGTCGAGCCGATTCCACGACACCCTCGACGAGACCCCGGTCGAGTTTCAGTACGTCGATGGGGAGCCGGCGCAGCGCGTTGATCGCGGCGTAGCCACTGCCGAAGCCGTCGAGCGCGATCCGTACACCGAGCCGGCGCAGCGCGACGAGGCGCTGTTCGAGCTCGTCGAAGGAGACCCGGGGGTCGTTGTCGGAGACCTCGATCATCAGCGCCCCCGAGGGCAGGCCGTGCCGGGTGAGGAGCGCCTCGACGGAGCCGAACGGCATCGCCCTGTCCAGCAGTCTGCGGGCGGACAGCCGGACGGCAACGGCGACCTGGTGCCCGGCCCTGGCCCGGTCTGCGGCCTGCTCGACGGCCTCTTCCAGGAGCCAGCGGCCGAGCTCCGCGGTGCGGTCGCCGTCCTCGGTGACGCGGAGGAACTCGGCGGGGGTGAACAGGATGCCCTGGGCGGAGCGCCAGCGGGCCTGTGCGGCGACGGCCGCGACGGTGCCGGTGGCGAGATGGACCACGGGCTGATGGAGCAGGGCGAACTCGCCGTCCCGCAGGGCGGTGCGCAGCCGGGTCGCCAGTTCGGACCGGCGTACCACTTCGGCCTGCATCTGTGGGGCGTACAGCTCGACACGGTCCTTGCCGGCCGCCTTGGCGCGGTACATGGCGAGGTCGGCGTTGCGCATGAGGTCGGTGGGGGTGATGGCGGGCTCGGCGAAGGCGACCCCGATGGAGGCGGCGACGCGGACCTCGCCGCCGCCGATCCGGTAGGGCTGGGAGAGCGTGAGGCGCAGCCGGTCGGCGATCTCGTGGACCTGGTACTCCCGGGCGCCCTGGTTGCGCGTGCCGTCTCCGACGATGAGCGCCGCGAACTCGTCGCCGCCGAGCCGGGCCGCGGTGTCCCCGGCCCGCACGGACTCCTGGAGACGGCGGGCGGCCTGGACGAGCAGCTCGTCGCCCGCCTGGTGGCCGAGACGGTCGTTGACCGCCTTGAAGCCGTCGAGGTCGATGAAGAGCACCGCGGTGCCGGGGTCACCGGAGCGGCGGCCGCCGAGAGCCTGGCGGACCCGGTCGGTGAACAGGGCGCGGTTGGGCAGGTCGGTCAGCGGGTCGTGCTCGGCGTTGTGCTGCAACTGGGCCTGCAGCCTGACCCGTTCGGTCACGTCCCGGCTGTTGAGGATCAGCCCGCCCTGGTGGCGGTTGACGGTGGACTCGACGTTGAGCCAGTCACCGGTGCCGGATCTGAACCGGCACTCGATCCGCGTGGTGGGTTCCTCACCGGGCGGCGCGGCCAGAAACCGCCGCACCTCGTGGACCACGCGCCCCAGGTCCTCGGGATGGATGATCGAGGCGAGCTCGGCGCCGACGAGATCGTCGGCCTCCCGCCCGTAGACACCGGAGGCGGCGGGGCTGACGTACCGGAGGATGCCGGTGGGGGCGGCGATCATGATGACGTCGCTGGAGCCCTGGACCAGGGAGCGGAAGTGATTCTCCTTCTGCGCCAGCTCCTGGGTGAGCGCGATGTTGTCGACGAGCATGATGCCCTGTCGTACGACCAGGGCGAGCACCACCGTGCAGCCGGTGAAGACCACGACGCGGTCCACCCGGCGGCCCTCGATGACGTTGTAGAGAATGCCGAGGGTGCAGACGGCTGCGGCGAGATACGGCGTCAGCGCGGCCAGTGAACCGGCGATCGGACGGCTGGTGGTGCGCGGGGCCGGGCGGGGCTCGACAGCGTTGTCCCTTGTCCGGTTCGCACCCCAGGGGGCGTACGCGAGGAGCAGCGAACCGGCGAACCAGCCGGCGTCCAGCAACTGACCGGAGTGGTAGGTCTGGCGGAGCAGCGGCGAGGTGAACAGCGCGTCGCAGAGGACCGTCAGCGCGAGGGCGGCGATGGCGGTGTTCACCGCGGAGCGGTTGACGTTGGCCCGCCGGAAGTGCAGGGCGAGCACCATGGAGACCAGCACGATGTCGAGCAGTGGATAGGCCAGCGAGAGCGCCGCGCGGGCCACGCTCGCCCCTTCGGCGTCCGCGAGATGCGCGGTGCGGGCGAGCGCCAGGCTCCAGGAGAGCGTGAGGAGCGATCCGCCGATCAGCCAGGAGTCCAGCACCAGACAGACCCAACCGGCCCTGGTGACAGGGCGCTTGGCAAGGACGAGCAGCCCGACGATGGCGGGCGGCGCGAAGCAGAGGAAGAAGACGTCAGCCGGCGACGGGCTGGGCACATCGACCCCGAGCACGACCTCGTACCAGCCCCAGACGGCGTTCCCCCCGGCGGCCATCAGCGAGGAGAGCGAGAACAGCAGCCAGGCGGGCCGGAACCGGTCGCACGCGAAGCGCGCGTAGAGGAAGCAGGAGACGGCCGCGATCAGGGCAGCGGCACTGAGGCCGAAGTCGCCCATGACGAGCGCCAGCTCGGACGAGCCCCAGCCGAAGGCCGCCCCCACGGCGTAACCGCCGCAGACCAGGCCGAGAAGGATCTGCGAGACCGCCCCGGACGCCCCTCCGGCGGTCGACTGCCGGGAGAAGAACGCCCCGAAGGCGCTCGCCGGGGCGCTCACCGAGGTGTCCCCGATGCCGTCGGGCGGCTGAGGGCGCGGCACGATGGGCACCCGGGTGGTCTCCGTCGACCGCCCTGCCGCGTCGGATCGTTCGCCCATCGGCCCTGCATCGCCCGTCGCCCCCCTCGCGTTCCGCTGCCACCCCGCGCCGTCCCTTCCACGGCGCAGCCCCCATTCGGGACGATACACCAGACTCGTCACACAGGGACATAGTCCCTCTACTCTCCGTGACGATTTGGGGAGTTGTCGGCACTCTGCGCAGCAGAACGGCTTCACAGAGTGGTCAGCCGGTGGTGAGTACGACGTTCTGCACCGGCTCCCCCGCGGCGAACCGGGTGAGCTGTCCGGCCAGCAGTCGCTTGGCACGCGGCAGGAACGCCGAGGTGCTGCCGCCCACATGCGGAGTGATCAGGACGTTCGGAGCATGCCAGAGGGGGTGGCCGGCGGGCAGCGGTTCCGGGTCGGTGACATCGAGTGCCGCGCGCAGCCGCCCGGACTCGAGTTCGGACAGCAGAGCCTTGGTGTCCACGACTCCGCCCCGGGCGACGTTGACGAGCAGCGCGCCGTCCGGCATCGCGGCGAGGAAGTCGCCGCTCACCAGCCCTTGCGTGGAAGGGTTCAGCGGGGTGGACAGAATGACGATGTCGGCTTCGCGCAGCAGTGCGGGCAGGTCGTCGAGTGTGTGTACGGGGCCGCGTGCTGTTGTCCGCGCGGAGCGCGCGACGCGCGCCACCCGCGCACACTCGAAGGGCGCGAGCCGGTCCTCGATGGCGGCGCCGATCGATCCGTACCCCACGATCAGAACGGATTTGTCGGCGAGCGCCGGGTAGAAACCTGCCCGCCACTCCTCCTTGTCCTGACCGTGGACGAAGCCGGGGAAGCCGCGCAGCGAGGCGAGGATCAGAGCGAGGGCGAGCTCCGCCGTCGAGGCCTCGTGAACCCCCTTGGCGTTGCACAGCCGCACCCCGGCGGACAACCGGCCGAGCCCCGGCTGGACATGGTCGATGCCCGCCGAGAGCGTCTGGACGACCTGGACCGCCCCCATCCCGGCGAGCGGGCGGACCGCGATCTCCGGGCCCTTCATGTAGGGAACGACGTAGAACGCACAGTCCGCGGGGTCGGCGGGGAAGTCCTGCTCTCCGTCCCAGAAACGGTAGTTGAGCCCCTCGGGGAGCCCTTCGATCTCCTCGGCCGGAATCGGCAGCCATACATCGGGAGTCGTCATAGAAGTCATGGTCAGGAGGCTATGCGAAGTACGGGAGACGGCAGAGGTTACTTTGGGGTGCGGTGCGGGGTCCCGTGACGGCGGGACCGAGGGAGGGTTCGGGGAGTTGGAGCGCAGGAGTCTCGGTGCGGCGGCGCTCGCCGTGGGTGCGGTCGGGCTCGGCTGCATGCCGATGAGCTGGGCGTACAGCGCGTCGCAGCAGCACGGTGACCGTGCGTTGCGGACGGTGCACGCCGCGCTCGACGCGGGCGTCCAGCTGCTCGACACGGCGGACATGTACGGCCCCTTCACCAACGAGCTGCTGATCGGGAGGGCCCTCAAGGGGCGCCGGACCGATGCCTTCGTCTCCACCAAGTGCGGGCTGCTGGTGGGCGATCAGCACATCGTGGCCAACGGCCGTCCCGGCTATGTGCGCCGGGCCTGTGACGCGTCGCTGCGGCGGTTGCAGACCGATGTGATCGATCTGTACCAGCTGCACCGGGCCGATCCCGAGGTGCCGGTGGAGGAGACCTGGGGCGCGATGGCGGAGCTGGTCACCGCGGGCAAGGTGCGGGCGCTGGGGCTGAGCGCGGTCGGGGCGAGGGCCTCGCGCCGGCCGGGTGCGCGGATGCACGACGGAACGATCCGCCAACTGGAGCGGGTGCAGCAGGTCTTTCCGGTGAGCGCGGTCCAGGCGGAGCTTTCGGTCTGGTCGCCGGAGGCCCTCGACACGCTGCTGCCGTGGTGCGAGGCGCGGGGTGTGGGGCTGCTGGCGGCGATGCCGCTGGGCAACGGCTATCTGACGGGCACGCTGACGCCGGGCCAGGGATTCGAGCCGGACGATCTGCGGGCCAGGCATCCGCGGTTCACGGCCGAGATGATGGCGGCGAACCAGCCCGTGGTGGTGGGGCTGCGGCGGATCGCCGAACGGCACGGGGCGACTCCGGCACAGGTGGCGCTGGCGTGGGTGCTGCGCCAGGGCCCCCATGTGGTGCCGGTGCCGGGCACGAAGCGGGAGCGGTGGGCGGTGGAGAACGCGGGGGCGGCCGGGCTGGAGCTGACGGCGCAGGATCTGGCTGAGATTGCCCGGCTGCCGCGGGCGCTGGGTTCGTGGGACTGAGCGCAGAAACTCGGCGGTCATGCGGAACCCGGGGCGGGGCTGCGGTGTAAGAACAGTAGTCAGGCAGCCGTCGAAGGGATCGGTGCTGTGCGCGCTTCCGTATTCGGATCCGTAAGAGCTCTGGTGGAACGCCCACGAGGGTTTCCCGTTGCGCGCCGCGCGATGGTGACCGCGGTCGCGGTGGGCTCACTGATGATGTCGGCGGGGTGCTCGTCGAGCGACGGTTCAGGGAGCACGGGCGGTGACGCGGCGGGTACGACACACCCACCGCCCTCCTCCCCTGCTGTGTCCTCCTCGTCCTCCACCTTGCCGCCGCCGTCCTCGTTGCCGCCCGCAAAGGGCTCGGTGAAGGTGGTGTCGACGCTGACCGAGGGACTCGCCTCACCATGGGGTCTGGCGGAGCTGCCCGGCGGCGATCTTCTGGTGTCGTCGCGCGACGAGAGAACGATCACGCGGGTCGACGGGAGAACGGGGAGCAAGACGCTGCTGGGCACGGTGCCCGGGGTGTCGCCCGCCGGGGAGGGCGGGCTGCTGGGCATCGCGATCTCGCCGACGTATGCCTCGGACCATCTGGTGTACGCGTACTTCACGACCGGGTCCGACAACCGCATCGCCCGCATGCGGTACGACGAGCACGGTGACACCGGCCGGCAGCTGGGCGCGCCGCACACGGTCCTGCGGGGCATCCCGAAGGGCAACATCCACAACGGCGGCCGGATCGCCTTCGGCCCGGACCACATGCTGTATGCGGGGACGGGCGAGACGGGGAACACCGGCCTGGCGCAGGACAAGGCGTCCCTGGCAGGCAAGATCCTGCGGATGACGCCGGACGGCGAACCGGCACCGGGCAACCCCGAGCCCGGCCTGCTGATGTATTCGTACGGGCACCGCAATGTGCAGGGGCTGGCCTGGGACAGCCGGAAACAGCTGTGGGCGTCCGAATTCGGGCAGGACACGTGGGACGAGCTGAATCAGATCGTGCCCGGTGGGAATTATGGCTGGCCGAAGTACGAGGGGAAGGTCGGAACGAAGGGTTTCGTCGACCCCGTGGCACAGTGGAAGACGTCCGAGGCGTCCCCGAGCGGGATCGCCTTCGCCCAGGGCTCGATCTGGATGGCGGGCCTTCGCGGTGAGCGACTCTGGAGGATCCCGCTGTCGGAGAACCCGGACAAGGAACCTCTGGCGGCCCCGCAATCGTTCCTGAAAGGACAGTACGGCCGGCTGCGCACCGTGCTCGCGGCGGGCGGCAACAGACTCTGGCTGGTCACGAGCAACACGGACACCCGCGGCACACCGGAACCGGGAGACGACAGAGCCCTGGTGCTGGAGGTGCGGTAGCGGCTACAGCAGGCGAAAGGGCGCGAGCCGGTGTTCAACTTCTTCGAGGAACTCTTCGCCCCGGGCCGCAAGCACGCCGCGGAGGAGCAGAAACGCCTGGAGCTGACCCGGGTGGACCTGGGCGTGGGCGATCCCGGCCGGGGCCCGATAGACCTCGCGTCGGGAAAGGTGACGGTCCGCCTTCCTGAGCCGGAGGACGGGGACGAGGACGACGACGCCGCCGACGCCGACGCCGAGGACGGTCCATCAAGCTCGTCCGGCGATTGAGGACAGACGGGGCGGCGGCCCGGACCGCGCCCACACCCGCACCCGCACCCGCACCCGCACCCGCACCCGGCTATGACACCTCGCGGGCACGGTACAGGCGGAGGCGGTGGGCGAGCGCCGCGGCCTCGCCACGGCTGGAGACGCCGAGCTTGGCGAGAATGTTGGAAACGTGCACGCTTGCGGTTTTGGGTGAGATGTAGAGCTCCTCGGCAATCCTCCGGTTCGTGTGCCCGGCGGCGACGAGCCGGTGCACGTCCTGCTCGCGCCGGGTCAGCCCGAACGACTCCACTGCCGCGGCCGCCGCGTCCTGGCGCTGTTCCTCGGCCTGCTCGCGCTCCGCCGCCTTGTCCATGGTGGCGTCGTCGGCCGCGACGGTGACGGCGGTCGGGATCTCGTCGACGGAGGTGGCGAGCGTGATGCGGGCGCGGCCGGCCAGCAGCTCGATGGTCTCGGTCAGCGGACGCGCTCCGAGCCGTTCGGCGGCGCTGTGCGCGTCGCGCAGGAGGCTGGTGGCCCTGGCCCGGTCGCCGGAGGCGATGAGGAGTGCTTCGGCCCAGCGGTGGTGGACCTGCGCCAGTTCGTAGGGGCGGTACAGAGGGGCGAAGGCGGCGGCCGCACGGGACCAGTGGTCGGGGGTGTCGGTGCCCTCGGCGCGGGCCAGCTCGGCGTTGATCAGCAGACCGTAGGCGGCCCAGACCGGGACGAGCATCGGCAACTGCTTCAGGTGCTTACGGATCAGGGCAAGGACCGCCGGACGTCCGGGCTCCGTGGCGGGCAGGCCACGGGCGTCCGCCTCGGCCGTGGCGGCGATCTGGAGCAGGGGCAGCGCGTACCGCTGGGTACCGGGCGGGAAACCCAGTTCCGCCTGAGCCTCGAATGCGGCCCGCGCCTCGGCGAGGCGGCCCTGTTGTACGGCAAGGGTCATGGCGTGACGGACCGGGCTGAGGAGGTGCTGGGGCTGCGGGTCTCGGGAGCCGAAGTGGCGTTGGCTCAGCGCCAGTTGCACCTCGGCCTCGGCGAGGTCACCACGAGCGAGGGCCAGCTCGGTGCGGCATGAGGCGACGAGGCCGTGCGCCTTCCGGGACTGGGCGGCCCGGGCGGCCACGTCGATGGTGGCCTGGCTCTCGTCCCAGTGGCCGAGGGAGAAGTACGACATCGCCTGGTTGGAGCGGACCCAGGCCTCCGTGTCGGGGATGCCGTGGCGGTGGCAGACCTCGATCCCGTGGTCCGCGGCGGCCACGGCTTCCAGGGAGCGGCCCATCGCTTCGAGTGTGGAGGGGAGGTTGATGCTGGCGCGGCCCATGATGCCGACGAGGTGGAGTTCATCGGCTCGGTCGCGGACGGCGTACATCTCGGCGATGCCCTCGTCGACTGCGCCGGCGTCGGCGGTGAGCCAGCCTCGGGTGAGCCGGGCGTGCAGCTCGATGTACTCGTCGCCGACGAGTTGGGCGTACTCCACGGCCCGGTCGGCGGAGGCGAGTGTCTCGGCGCCGGGGCGGTGCAGGGCGCCCCAGCCGGCCACGCTCATGAGGACGTCGGCGTGTACGGCGGACGGCGGCAGACCTCGGACCAGGTCCTGGGCGGTGGCCAGTTCCTGCCAGCCGTCACCGCGGGTGAGTGCCTGCACCAAGTGCGAACGCTGGACCCAGAACCAGGCGGCGCGCAGCGGGTCAGCCTCGCCGTCCAGGACCCGCATGGCCTTCTTGGAGATGGCGAGGGCTCGTTCGCGGTCGCCGCCGAAGCGGGCGGCGACAGTGGCTTCGGCCATCAGGTCGAGGTAGCGCAGCGGGGTGGTGTCCGGTTCGCAGCCGCACGCCGGGTACACCTCGGCGTAGTCGATGGGGCGCAGGGTGCTGCGTATCTCGTCGGGGACGTCGTCCCACAGCTCCATGGCCCTTTCCAGAAGCCGCAGTTGCTCGGAGAAGGCGTAGCGGCGGCGGGCCTCGACGGAGGCCTTCAGCACGGCGGGGAGGGCCTTGGCCGCATCGTGTGCGCCGTACCAGTAGCTGGCGAGGCGGGTGGCGCGCTCACCGGCACGGACGAGGGTGGGGTCGGCCTCCAGCGCCTCGGCGTAGCGGCGGTTGAGCCGGGAGCGTTCGCCGGGCAGCAGGTCGTCGCTGACGGCTTCGCGGACCAACGAGTGCCGGAAGCGGTAGCCGTTGCCCTCCGGCGTGGTGAGCAGCAGGTTGGCGCCGACGGCTCCCCGCAGCGCCGCGATGAGTTCGTCCTCGGCGAGGCCGGAGACCGCGGCCAGTAGTTCGTACTCGACGGTGGAGCCGCCCTCGGCGACGATCCGGGCGATCTTCTGGGCGTCCTCCGAGAGCGCTTCGACGCGGACGAGGAGGAGGTCGCGCAGTGAGTCGGAGAGTCCGGAGCTGTCGCCGCACTCCAGGCTGCAGGCGAGCTCTTCGACGAAGAAGGCGTTGCCGTCGGACCGTTCGAATATCTCGTCGACGAGGGCGGGTTCGGGGGTGGCCGCGAGGATACCGGTGAGCTGGCGACCGACCTCGGCGCGGTTGAAGCGGGCGAGTTCGATCCGGCGGACGGTGCGGAGCCGGTCCAGTTCGGCGAGGAGCGGGCGCAGCGGGTGGCGGCGGTGGATGTCGTCGGCCCGGTAGGTGCCGATCACGACGAGGCGGCCGCTGCGCAGCGTGCGGAAGAGATAGGCGAGGAGGTGCCGGGTGGAGGCGTCGGCCCAGTGCAGGTCCTCCAGGACGAGGACGACGGGCCGGTCGGCGGAGATGCGTTCCAGCAGCCGGGCGGTGAGCTCGAAGAGGCGGGCGGTTCCGTGCTCGTCGGTGGCGTCCCGGTCGGCTTCGCCCAGTTCGGGGAGGAGCCTCGCCAGTTCGCCCTCCTGCCCGGCGCAGGCTGCGGCCATTTCGTCGGGCAGGGTGCGGCGCAGGGCGCGCAGCGCCGTGGAGAACGGGGCATACGGCAGCCCGTCGGCGCCGATCTCGACGCAGCCGCCGACGGCGACGACGGCCTCGCGTCGGCCGGCCGCTGTCAGGAATTCCTCGACCAGCCGTGTCTTGCCGACGCCCGCCTCGCCACCGATGAGCAGCGCCTGCGGTTCGCCGCCCGGGGCTCCCGGGCGGCCGGGGGGCCCGGCGGTGGCGCGGGCGAGCGCATCGGTGAGCGAGGTGAGTTCGCCTGCGCGGCCGACGAACACGGGACTGACGGACCTGGTCTCCACGCCGCCGAGCATCGCACATGGGTCCGACACAGTGGCGGTGGGAAGGGAATCGGCGCTCATCGCACGCTCGTCACGCGGCGCGGACGAACCGATTCCGGAACGTACTCACCGCCCCTTCGTCCTCCTGGCGTCCGGACCGGCGCGCGGCGCGGCGGGCCCGGCGGGCCTGCCGGACGACGCGCTCCAGCTCGGCCCTGCGGAGGAGTTCGGCTTCCTGGATCTTGTGGAGCTCGTACGCGTACATGTGCTTCTCCCGGATGACGACGGCCTGTTGAGGCCTGGTGGAGGGGCAGTCGGTGGCCGGCCCGGATCTTCCGGGCCCGGTTTCTGCCGTGCCTCTACTGTCGTCTCCCAGGGGGTGTCGCCACATCGGGCGATTTCCGCATCTCTACGGACTGGGGGCCTTAGGCGCACGCGACGGTTGCCGCATGCGGACCTAGGCCCCCCGAGTGGATGCCTTAGGGCACCGCTGGTAGTTGCGTACTGCTCAGTCGTGGCTCTCAGCCGGCGGCTGCGCTCGCCGCCGGCAGGGCGACGATGAGGTCGAAGTACATGCCGACGGAGATCAGTACGCCGAGGACGCCGAGCGCGATGCCGGCGGTCGCGACGGCGCGGACCCAGCCGGGCTGCGGGTCCTTGGCGGGTGCGCCGAAGGCCGGGCGGACCAGGGCGAAGACGCCGACGAGCAGGGCCAGCAGGGCGAAGATGCCGTTGACGAGGGCGGTGGAGTGCCAGGCGTCACCGTAGATCTCGGAGATCTGCCGGGCCACGGAGCCGCCGGAGGCGGTCTTCATCTGTCCCAGCAGGGTCTCGCGCTCGGCGACGACCCGGCCGGTCCAAGCCCCGGTGAGACCGACGATGCCGAGGCCGGTGGCGACAACGGCCTCGGCGGCCGCGGCGAGCCCCGACGGTGCCCGGTCGGAGTCGTCGTCCTCGAGGTCGTCCTCGAGGTCGTGGTCCAGGTCGGAGTCCCGGTCCGCGTCGGCGTCGAGGCCGCTGCCGTCGCTCACCGCGCGCTCGCCCTCGGCTTCGATGGCCGCCTTGTCGAGGCGGTCCGCCGCCTTCTCCCCGTGGTCGCCTTCGGCGGTGGGAGCTATGGGGGTCTTGGAAGTCGTGGGGTTCATGAGCCGCACGCTAGGCGGCCCGGATGAGAACGCCCTTAACGGCCACGGCCGGTCCGGCAGGCCCGCCCGGTTCCCCGGCCCCGCCTCAGCCCCGCTGTGCGCGCCATTCGGGCGCCAGGACGGACCATATCTCCGAGTCGTGCCTCACTCCGCGGTACGGATAGTTCTCGCGCAGCACCCCGTCGCGCGTCATCCCGAGCCGCTTCGCGACCGCCACACTGCGGGTGTTGGCGGAGGACGCCACCCACTCCACGCGGTGCATGCCGCGCTCCTCGACCGCCCAGTCGATCAGCTTCCGCACCGCCCGGGTCACCAGGCCGCGCCCCTCCCCCGCCGACTCCAGCCAGCAGCCGACCTCGCAGTTCCCGGACTCGGTGTCGAAGATCCGGAAGAGGACGCCGCCGACGAGGGTGCCGTCCAGCCAGATGCCGTACAGCCGGCCCGTGTCGGCCGCCTGCTTGTCGGCGTACCGCTGCAGCAGGGCGCGCGCCGATTCGAGGTCGGTGGCGAAGGTGGCGAAGGGGATCCACGGGTCGACGAGATCGCGCGCCCGGTCGATGTGGGCGAGGAACTCCTCCGCCTGCCAGATCTCCAGCGGGCGCAGTTCCGCACCGTCGTCACCCAGGGATACCGCGAACATCATGCTCCTTCGATGTCGGTCGATGTCGGTCTCGAGAAGTCGGTCTCAGGAGGTCCGTCCCAAGAGCTCCGTCCCAAGAGACCGCAATGAGATCTCAGTGGACGCGCTGTGCGACCGATCGGTCGTCCTCGCTGCTGCGCGCCCCGGAAATCCTCGCATGCGTCTCCCAGCACTCGGGCGGCTCGATGCTGATGCGCGGCAGCCGCCGTTCCAGCCAGCGCGGCAGCCACCAGTTCGCACCACCCAGCATGTGCATCAGGGCGGGTACCAGCAGGGTCCGCAGGACGAAGGCGTCGAGCGCCACCGCCGCCGCGAGCGCGATGCCGAACATCGCGATGACCCGGTCCCCGCTGAGCACGAAGGCGAGGAAGACCGAGATCATGATCACCGCGGCGGAGTTGATCACCCGGCTGGTCTCGGCGAGGCCGACCCGGACCGCCCGCCGGTTGTCGCCGGTCTCCAGCCACTCCTCGTACATCCGGCCGACCAGGAACACCTGATAGTCCATGGAGAGCCCGAAGAGCACGGACACCATGATCACCGGCAGGAAGGGTTCGATGGGGCCTGCGCTGCCGAGTCCGAGCAGTTCGCTCCCCCACCCCCACTGGAAGATCGCGATGACGACCCCGAACGAGGAGGCGACGGCGGCCACGTTCATCGCGGCCGCCTTCAGCGGAATGCCGATCGACCGGAAGGCCAGCAGGAGAAGCAGACAGCCGAGCCCTATGACGACCCCGATGAAGAGCGGAAGTCTGCCGATGATGATCTGTGCGAAGTCGTCGTAGCCGGCTGTCACCCCGCCGACATGGGCCCGGAGCGAGGTGTTCTCCTCGGCGTGCGGCAGGACGTCCGTGCGCAGCCGGTCGACGAGGGCACTCGTCTGCTGGGACTGCGGCGACGACGTCGGGACGACGGTGACGAACGCCGCGTCGCCGCTGTTGTTGTACGTGACGGGGCTGACCGATGCCACGCCGTCGGTGTCCCGCAGTGTGGCGGGCAGTGCGTCCATCGCGAGCCGGTCGTCGGCGCCGTCGAGCTGTGCGGCGATCGTCAGCGGACCGTTGACACCGGGCCCGAAACCATCGGCCAGCAGGTCGTACGCCTGCCGGGTGGTCGACGACGAGGCGTTGTTGCCCTGGTCGGAGGTGCCCAGATGCAGTGAGAACGTCGGCAGTGCGAGGACCAGCATCACTGCGGCGGCGGCCACGCCGAGCAGTTTGGGGTGACGTTCGACGAAGGCGGACCAGCGCGCGGCGAAGCCGGTGGGCAGTTCGGGCTGCGGTCCCTGCTCGGCGAGCTGTCTGCGTTCGCGCCGGCTCAGTGCCCGCATCCCGATGAACGACAGCAGTGCGGGCAGCAGCGTCACCGAGGCGGCGACGGTCAGCACGACGGTGAGCGACGCGGCGACGGCGACGCCGTTGAGGAACCCGAGCTGCAGGATCAGCATGCCGAGCAGCGCGATACAGACGGTGGCCCCGGCGAAGACGACGGCACGCCCCGTCGTCGTGACGGCGTTCTGCGCCGCCTCGGCGACCGGCAGACCGCGCCGCAGCCCTCTGCGGTGCCGGGTGACGATGAACAGGGCGTAGTCGATGCCGACGCCGAGCCCGATCAGCATGCCCAGCATGGGGGCGAAGTCGGCGACGGTCATCAGGTGCCCGAGCAGCACGATGCCCGCGTACGCCGTTCCGACCGAGACGAGGGCGGTGGCGACGGGCAACAGGCTGGCGGCGAGCGAACCGAAGGCGAGGAAGAGTACGACCGCGGCGACGACCACCCCGATGACCTCGCTGAGGTGGGCGGACGACGCTTCGGTGAGGGCGGCCACGGAGCCGCCCACCTCCACCTGGAGCCCGTCACCCGCGGCTGCCTTCGCGGTGTCGACGACGGTCCGGGCCTGCTGCACCGGGATGTCGTCGGCCTGCTGGTCGAAGGTGATCGTGGCGTAGGCGGTGTGTCCGTCCGCGCTGATCTGCCCGATGCCGGAGGCCCCGTAGGGCCCGGTGACGTCTCCGACGCCCGGCACCTCCTCGATCGCGTGCAGTGTCCGCGTCATCGTCTGCACGACGTCGGTGGCCCGGACGGTGGATCCGGTGGTGTGCCAGACGACGGTGTCGGTGTCGCCGCCGAGGTCCGTGAAGCCGCCCTGGAGCAGCTGGGTGGCCCGGCCCGACTCCGTGCCGGGCACCTCGTAGTCGTTGGAGTAAGCGGAACCCGCCGTGCCCGCCGCGGTGGCCGCGCCGCCGAGGGCGAGCAACCAGATGAGGACAGCGAGGAGACGGTGCGTGATGCACCAGCGGGCGATGGCAGCCAACGGACGCGCTCCCTGGTGGTTCGTGGATCTTCATCGGGAGATCTGATGAACAGCCCGCAAAGAACACATGACCTGAGAACCGTCACTCTGGCAGCCACTATTGATCATTTGCCCTTTTCGTGGCGATGCTCACAGTGTCTGATTATTCCCTTACATGCCCGGCGCCCCGTCCACCTCCCGCCCTCCCGCGCGTCCCCGTCCGGGTGGGCCCTCCCACGACACCTGTTCCGGTCAGCCGGAGACGCTCGCCCGGCCGTTCTCGATGTGTCCCATCAGCCGACGGCGGAAGACATCGTCCCCGTCGACCGTGACGGCCAGGTCGTACCAGCCGTGCGCGTCGGCCGCCGAGTGGACGACCGTACGGCTCCGCCCCGGCTTGACCTTGATCGTCCTCGTCCAGTCCCGCAGGTCCGCCTCGTCGACGTAGCCCAGCGGCCGGACGGTGTAGGTGAGCGTCCGCCGCCCCGTGTTGCGCAGGGTGAGGTGCAGATCGCGCTCGTGGACGTCGACCCAGGTGGCGACCTCGGGCCCGCCTTCGGCGGTTCCGGCGAACTCGCGGCGGAAGCCGTTCGGCCCGGTCACCGTGAACCGGTACGCCTCACCGGCAAGGGGCACCGTCCAGATCGCCGTGCCTCTGACGTCCCGGTGCTGCGGGACGGGGAACTCGCCCGCGTACGGGTAGAGCGCGAAGTGCGCCGACGAACGGCCCGTGTTGCTGAGGGCGACCCGCACCGCCCCGTCCACGATCTTCGCCTGCGCGTCCGGCTGGTACGGCAGCGGACGGGCGGGCCGGACACCGGACTCCTGTACGGGCATCTGCTGGACGGCGGGCGGCTTCGGCGCCCAGCGTCCGCTGAACGGCGGGATGACGCCCGGCTGCTCCACCTCGGGCCGGCGCCGTCCGCGCGTGAAGTCGAAGGCCGACGTCAGATCACCGGTGACCGTGCGCCGCCAGTCGCTGATGTTCGGTTCCTGCACGCCCGTCCACCGCTCCAGGAAGCGGATCACGGAGGTGTGGTCGAAGACCTCGGAGCAGACGTAGCCGCCCACGGTCCACGGCGACACGACGAGCAGCGGCACGCGCACCCCGAGGCCGGTGGGCTTGGACTCCCACTGCTCGTCGGTCACCTCGGGCGGCGCGACCGGCGGCGGGACATGGTCGAAGAAGCCGTCGTTCTCGTCGTAGTTGATGATGACGGCGGTGTGCCGCCAGACATCGGGGTGCCTGCCGAGCGCGTCCAGGACCTTGTAGACGATCGTCGCGCTGTGGATCGGGGAGGAGACGCTCGGGTGCTCGGAGTCGACCGCCGACGGCACCAGGTAGGAGACCTCGGGCAGTGTGCCCGCCGCGACGTCCTCGGCGAACGCGTCGGCCAGCGTGCCGGTCTCGACCCGGCGCAGCGCTCGCTCGAAGAGGCTGCGTTCGGCCTCGGTGAGCGTGGCGACCCCGTCCTCCAGCAGTCCGAGCAGCCGCTCGCGCTCCGCCGCGTCGTCCGTGTCACGGACGGCCGCGTAGAAGGACTCCATGTAGGTGTGGCCGCCGGTCTTCGCCAGCGCCTTGCGGGCGATCGCCTTGAACGTGGCGAAGAACTCGATCTGGTTGTCGGTGAAGTTCTCCCACTCGGTGTACGTCTTCCAGCTGTGCCCGGCCTTCTCCAGCCGTTCCGCGTACGTGCTCCAGCCGTATCCCGGATGGGTGCCCTCGCTGTACGCGTCGTTGCCGACCGCCCGCTTGCCGTTCGCCTCGAAGCCCGTCTTCCCGCTCCACAGGTGGTTCCGGTTGGGGCTGGTGGAGGTGTGGATGGACGAGTGGTAGGCGTCGCAGACCGTGAAGGTGTCGGCCAGTTCGTAGTGCAGCGGGATGTCGCGGCGGTCGTAGTACGCCATGGTGGCGGCCGTCTTCGCGGTCACCCAGCCGTTCATCCAGCCGCCGGCCCATGCCTTGCCGCCGCCGCTCCAGGAGTGGTCGAGGGCGCCTATGTACTGGAGATCCTTCTTCTGTATCGCGGCGGCGTCCCGGACCGGGAACGGCAGCACGGAGGTGCCCGATGCTCCGGGCTGCTCGAAGACGGGCTTGCCGGAGGGCAGTTCGATCGCGTTGCGGTCGCCGAAGCCGCGTACGCCGCGCAGAGTCCCGAAGTAGTGATCGAAGGAACGGTTCTCCTGCATCAGGATCACCACGTGCCTGATGTCCCCGAGCCCGCCGGACCCCGCCGGGCGCACCGGCTGCGCGGCGAGCGCGGCCTGCAGCGACGGCGGCAGCAGCGACCCGGCAGCCGCGGCACCGAGAGCGCCGCCGCCGAGCGCGAAGAGTCGTCGCCGTGAGATGTCCGTGGTCAAGTTGAGCCTCCCGAGTCCGGTCCTACAGCCGGGAAGCTAATCAAGCCAGGTGGCGGCAGAAAGACCACCGCGCGGCCCTGCGGTGAACGTCCAGCAGGCCACCTCGGGGAGCCCGGACCTCCTGCCCGGACCTCCTGCCCGGCCGCGGTACCGGTCACACCCCGATCGTGTGCAGCGCTCCCCACAGCGCGACCGTCGACACAACCAGTGTCGCCGGTACGGTCAGCAGCCCCAGCCGGGTGAAGTGGCCCAGTTCGGGCGCGGTGCCGTGGGCGTGCAGGATGCGGCGCCAGAGCAAAGTGGCGAGCGAGCCGACATAGGTGAGGTTCGGCCCGAGGTTCACCCCGATCAGCGCGGCGAGCAGCGGTCCCGGTCCGGCCGCCGCGACGACCGGGAGCAGGGCCAGGATCGCGGGCAGGTTGTTGATCAGATTGGCCAGCACCGCCGCCACCGCGGCCACCGCCAGCAGCGCGGGCAGTGACGAACCGTCCGGCAGGAGCGCGCCGATCCCGGCGCCGAGACCGTGATCGACGACCGCCTTGACCACCACGCCGAGGGCGAGCACGAAGAGGCAGAACAGTGGGTGGGCGGCGTGCACCAGCCCCTTGACCGTGGTTCTCCGCTGTCCCAGTGCCCGGATCCCGAGGACGGTCGCTCCGGCCAGCGCGGCCCACAGCGGTTCCGCGCCCGCGAACGACGTGACGACGAAGCCCGCCAGTGTCAGGGCGAGGACGACGAGCGTGAAGACGGGGACACCGGTCGGTTCCTCGTCCGGATCCGGCGGGTGCGCGCCCGCTGCCAGGTCGTCGGCGAAGACGCGGCGGAAGATGACGTACTCGACGGCGATGGCAGCCAGCCACGGCAGGCACATCAGCGCGGCGAAGCGAGTGAAGGAGAGGCCGCTCGCGGTGAACGCCAGCAGGTTGGTGAGGTTGGAGACGGGAAGCAGCAGGGACGCCGAGTTGGCGAGATGCGCGCAGGCGTACACGTACGGGCGGGGGCGGGCGCCGACACGGGCGGCGGTGGCGATGACGACGGGCGTCAGCAGGACCACCGTGGCGTCCAGGCTGAGGACGGCTGTGATCAGCGCCGCCACGACGAAGACCCCGCCGAGCAGCGGCCCGGTCCGCCCCCGGCAGAGACGGGCGACCATATGGCCGGCGGCCGTGAACAGTCCTTCGTCGGCGCAGAGCTGCGCCAGCACGAGAATGGCGGCGAGGAAGCCGACGACCGGCAGCAGGCTGCCGACCTGGGCCCGTGCGTCCGCGAACGGCACCGCGCCGAGGACCACCACCAGCACGGCGGCGGGTACGGCGATCGTCGCCTCGGGCAGCCCCCGGGGGCGTACGACGGCGAACGCCAGCACCGCGAGGAGCAGCGCGACGGAGACGATCTCGGCGGTGACGGTGTTCAGCGGACTCTCTCTCCGGACGCGCAAGGAATCATGAAGGGGCGGTGCACCCGTTGGCCGGGTGCACCGCCCCTTCACCTACGTACGTACGCAGCCGCAGCTGCGCGAAGGACTCAGCCCTCGACGCCGAGCTTCTCCAGGATCAGCTCGCGCACCCGGGCCGCGTCCGCCTGACCGCGGGTGGCCTTCATGACCGCGCCGACGAGTGCACCCGCCGCCGCGACCTTGCCACCGCGGATCTTGTCCGCGACGGCCGCGTTGGCTGCGATGGCCTCGTCCACGGCCGCGCCCAGGGCGCCCTCGTCCGAGACGACCTTCAGGCCGCGCTTCTCGACGACTGTGTCCGGGTCGCCCTCGCCCGCGAGGACACCCTCGATGACCTGGCGCGCCAGCTTGTCGTTGAGGTCGCCGGAGGCGACGAGCTCGGTCACCCGGGCGACCTGCGCCGGGGTGATCGCCAGCTCGTCCAGGGCGACGCCGGACTCGTTGGAGTTCCGGGCCAGCTCGCCCATCCACCACTTGCGGGCCTGGTCGGACGGGGCACCCGCCTCGGTCGTGGCGACGATCAGGTCGACCGCGCCCGCGTTGAGGATCGACTGCATGTCGAACTCCGAGACGCCCCACTCCTCGCGCAGCCGGTTGCGGCGTACGCGCGGCAGCTCGGGGAGCCCCTTGCCCAGCTCCTCGACCCAGTCGCGGGCCGGGGCGACGGGCACCAGGTCCGGCTCCGGGAAGTAGCGGTAGTCCTCGGCGTTGTCCTTGATGCGGCCGGCCGTGGTGGAGCCGTCCTCCTCGTGGAAGTGCCGGGTCTCCTGCACGACCTTGGCGCCGGAGTTCAACACCGCGGCGTGGCGCTGGATCTCGTAGCGGGCGGCACGCTCGACGGAACGCAGCGAGTTCACGTTCTTCGTCTCGGAGCGGGTACCGAAGGTCTCGGTGCCGTTGGGGCGCAGCGACAGGTTCACGTCGCAGCGCATCTGGCCCTGCTCCATGCGGGCCTCGGAGACGCCGAGCGCCTTGATGAGCTCACGCAGCTCGGCGACGTACGCCTTCGCGACCTCGGGGGCGCGCGCGCCCGCTCCCTCGATCGGCTTGGTGACGATCTCGATGAGCGGGATGCCCGCACGGTTGTAGTCCAGCAGGGAGTGGGACGCGCCGTGGATACGGCCGGTGGCGCCGCCGACGTGCAGCGACTTACCGGTGTCCTCCTCCATGTGGGCGCGCTCGATCTGCACCCGGAAGATCTCCCCGTCCTCCAGCTGGACGTCCAGATAGCCGTCGAAGGCGATCGGCTCGTCGTACTGCGAGGTCTGGAAGTTCTTCGGCATGTCCGGATAGAAGTAGTTCTTCCGGGCGAAGCGGCACCACTCGGCGATCTCGCAGTTCAGCGCGAGACCGATCTTGATGGCGGACTCGACGCCGATGGCGTTGACGACCGGCAGCGAGCCGGGCATGCCGAGGCAGGTCGGGCACGTCTGCGAGTTCGGCTCCGCGCCCAGCTCGGTGGAGCAGCCGCAGAACATCTTGGTCTTGGTGCCGAGCTCGACATGGACCTCGAGGCCCATGACGGGGTCGTACGTCGCGAGGGCGTCCTCGTACGGCACCAGGTCAGTGACAGTCACGGTGAAACTTTCCCTCTCAACCCAGCAGTACGTCGTCGTCGCCCAGGCGCTTCAGCTCTCGGTAGAGCAGAGCGATGCCGGTGGCGATGGCGGCAGCGGAGACGACGGCGTCGACCAGCCGGAGCGTGTCGTGCTCGGAGCGTGCCTTCTTGGCCTGCTTGAGCACGCTCACCGCACCGAACGCGGTGGTGCCGATGGACAGGTACGTACCGGTCTTGGACTTCTTGAAGCCCTTGGCCTTGGTCAGTGCGCTCACAGTGACGGAGCCTCCTCCAGCAGCGGGTGCCCCCACTTTTCCACGAAGGCGGCCTCGACGGCGGCCCCGACCTTGTACAGCCGGTCGTCCTTCATGGCGGGGGCGATGATCTGCAGACCGACCGGCAGACCGTCCTCCGGTGCCAGACCGCAGGGCAGCGACATCGCGGAGTTGCCTGCCAGGTTGGTCGGAATGGTGCACAGGTCGGCCAGGTACATCGCCATCGGGTCGTCGGCGCGCTCGCCGATCGGGAAGGCGGTGGTCGGCGTCGTCGGGGAGACGATCACGTCGACCTGCTCGAAGGCCTTCTCGAAGTCCCGCGTGATGAGCGTGCGGACCTTCTGCGCCGAGCCGTAGTACGCGTCGTAGTAGCCGGAGCTGAGTGCGTACGTACCGAGGATGATGCGGCGCTTGACCTCGTCGCCGAAGCCGGCCTCGCGGGTGAGCGCGGTGACATCCTCGGCGGACCTCGTGCCGTCGTCGCCGACCCGGAGGCCGTACCGCATGGCGTCGAAGCGGGCCAGGTTCGAGGAGCACTCGGACGGCGCGATCAGGTAGTACGCCGACAGACCCAGGTCGAAGGACGGGCAGTCCAGCTCGACGACGGTGGCACCGAGCGACTTCAGAAGCTCGACCGACTCGTTGAAACGCTGGACGACACCGGCCTGGTAGCCCTCGCCGGAGAACTGCTTGACGACGCCGATGCGCATGCCGTCGACGCTGCCGTTGCGGGCGGCCTCGACGACCGGCGGGACCGGGGCGTCGATGGACGTCGAGTCCAGCGGGTCGTGTCCGGCGATCACCTCGTGGAGCAGCGCCGCGTCCAGGACCGTACGGGCGCACGGGCCGCCCTGGTCGAGGGAGGACGAGAAGGCGACCATTCCGTAGCGGGAGACCGCACCGTAGGTGGGCTTGACGCCGACGGTGCCGGTGACGGCGGCGGGCTGGCGGATGGAACCGCCGGTGTCCGTGCCGATGGCGAGCGGCGCCTCGAACGACGCGAGGGCGGCCGAGGAGCCACCTCCGGAGCCGCCCGGGATCCGGGTGAGGTCCCACGGGTTACCGGTCGGGCCGTAGGCGCTGTTCTCGGTGGAGGACCCCATGGCGAACTCGTCCATGTTGGTCTTGCCGAGGATGACGACGTCGGCGGCCTTCAGCTTCTTGGTCAGGGTCGCGTCGTACGGCGGAACCCAGCCCTCGAGGATCTTCGAGCCGACGGTGGTCGGCATGGTCTTCGTGGTGAAGATGTCCTTCAGCGCGAGCGGGACACCGGCCAGCGGGCCGAGCTTCTCGCCCGCGGCCTTCTTCGCGTCGACGGCACGGGCCTGCGCGAGCGCGCCCTCACGGTCGATGTGCAGGAAGGCGTGGACCTTCTCGTCGACCGCGTCGATCCGGGCCAGGTGCGCCTCGGTGACCTCGACGGCCGTGAGCTCGCCGGAAACGATCTTCGCGGCGATCTCGGCGGCGGTGAGCTTGATGATGGAGCTGTTGTCCGTCATGGCTGTTAGTCCTCCCCCAGGATCTGCGGCACCTTGAAACGCTGCTGCTCCTGGGCCGGGGCGCCGGAGAGCGCCTGCTCGGGGGTGAGCGACGGACGGACCTCGTCCGCGCGCATGACATTGGTCAGCGGCAGCGGGTGGGAGGTCGGCGGTACGTCTTGGTCGGCGACCTCGGAGACGCGGGCGACCGCGCCGATGATGTCGTCGAGCTGACCGGCGAAGTGATCGAGCTCTTCGCCCTTCAGCTCCAGACGCGCCAGCCGGGCGAGGTGGGCGACCTCCTCGCGCGTGATGCCAGGCATGCAGCGATCCTCAGGGGTGAGTGTTGTGGTTTTGGCCCCAATCCTATGGGGTCCGGCGCTGACGGAGCCGCCACCCACGGAACACTCGCCTCCGGTCAGCCTCCGGCCGTGCCCGTATCGGGGGCGATCGGCTCGATTCCGCCGCCGGGATCCGGGCCACCGGGCCGGCTCATGTCGTCGCCGGACGCGACTGCGCGGCCCGCCCCGGCTGCCGCTGCTCCAACTCGGCCACCGCTGCGGTCACGCCCGTCACGCCCGATGCGGCGGCAGCGGCCGCGGCGGCCGCCGCCTCCAGCTCCGCCGGCCGCCGCCAGCCGTGCTCACCGCGCGCCCGCAGCCACGCCGTCGTCTCCTGCGGCGGCATCGCGGCCGCGACCAGCCACCCCTGCACCGCATCACAACGCAGGTCCCGCAGCCGCTCCCACGTCTCGTCGTCCTCGACGCCCTCGGCGACGACCAGCAGGCCGAGCGAGTGGGCCAGGTCGATGGTGCAGCGGACGATCTCCGCGTCCTCGTTGTCGACGGCCAGCCGGGCGACGAAAGACCGGTCGATCTTGAGCTCGCTGACCGGCAGCCGGCGCAGGTGGACCAGCGAGGAGTACCCCGTACCGAAGTCGTCGAGGGACATCTTCACGCCGTGCCCGGTCAGGCCGGCCAGCGTGTCGGCGGCGCGCTGCGGGTCCTCCAGCAGCACGTGTTCCGTAATCTCCAGCTGGAGGGAGCCGGCCGGTACGCCGTGCCGGGCGAGCCGGGCCGCGACGCCGCCCGCGAAGCCCGGGGTGTGGACGTCGCGCGGGGAGACGTTGACCGCGACCGGGACGAACAAACCCTGCGCCCGCCACCGGGCGACCTGGGCCAGCGCCGTCTCCAGCACGTACTCGGTGAGGTGCGGCATCAGACCCGACGACTCGGCGATGGCGATGAACTCGTCCGGAGGGACCCGGCCGCGCTCCGGGTGCACCCAGCGCACCAGCGCCTCGAGCCCGGCCACCTGGCCGTCGAACCGGACCTTCGGCTGGTAGTGGAGCTCGACCTCGCCGGCGTCCAGCGCGCGCCGCAGGTCCCCGAGGAGTCCGAGCCGGTCCGGGGTGTTGCTGTCCCGCTTCGACTCGTACACCTCGACACCCGTACGGTCCCGCTTGGCCTGGTACATCGCCACGTCCGCCCGTCTGAGCAGCCCTTCGGCGTCCAGCGCGTGGTCGGGGTAGACGGCGACTCCGGCGCTGGCCTCCAGCACCAGGGTGAGGCCGTCGAGGTCCAGTGGTGAGGAGAGCTCGGCGACCAGATGGCGGGCGACGCGCTGGGCACTGGTGGTGGAGTCCGCGGTCGGCAGCAGTACGGCGAACTCGTCGCCGCCGAGCCGCGCGGCCTCCGCTCCGCGCGGCAGGGCGAGCCGGAGCCGCTCCGCGATCTGCAGCAGCAGCCGGTCCCCCGCGAGATGGCCGAGGGTGTCGTTGACCGCACGGAACCGGTCGAGGTCGATCAGGACGAGCGCGGATCTGGCGCCGATGTTCTCGGCGTCCTCCAGCGCTGTCCATGTGCGCTCCAGCAGCCACTGCCGGTTGGGCAGTCCGGTCAGCGGGTCCCGCAGCTGCTCCTCGGCCCGGGCCCGGGCGATCCAGAGGGTGGAGTCCAGGGCGATCAGCGGAACGGCGAACAGCGGCAGCAGTACGGGTGTGGCGATCGCGACGACGCAGATCAGCGGGGCGAGCCCGAGGAGCGCGACCGCGACGAGCCCCTGGCGCAGCAGGGCGGTGCGGGCGATGGTCGGCAGCCCGCCGCCCTGGGGTGCCCGTGCGTACCAGAGGAGGATCCTGGTGACGACGAGATAGGTGGAGGCGGCCAGAATGACTTCCGGGACGGCGTCGATGCCCCAGTCGAGTGGCTGCCAGGGCGACTCGACGGACTGCAGGTCGCCGAACGCGGCGAGGACCAGGGCCGCCGCACCTATCCCCAGGATGTCCACCGCACCATGCAGCAGCCCCTGCCACCAGCGGTGTCTGCGCGCCACTCCGACGAGCACGACGACGACCAGGCTGACCAGGCCGGCGGGCACCCAGCCGTAGAGCAGCAGCACGGCGAGGGTGAGGGCGGCGCCGGATCCGGTACCGCCCCACCAGCGGTCCCGCCCGAGCGCGACGAGATGGCCGACGATGATCCCGGTGAGGACGGCGAGCGCCCAGCCTGCCGCACCGTTCGGGAAGAGTGCGTGCCCGGCGCTCACGGTCCGGTAGAAGCCGGTCGCCAGCTGAACAGCGGCGATCAGTACAACGGCGGCACCCACTTTGGGCATGAGGCCGAGGAAACCTTGCAGCCGTGACACCGGTGCGGCGCTCTCGGTCGGTTTCATTCCGTCCCTCTCACAGCCGGCGGTGCCGATGTCACCTGCTCGTCCCGCTCCCATGCCACCACGAACCCATGACCGTCACGCAGCCGGGATCACCGTCACGCATCCGGGCACGGCGGGCGCACGTCTCAACAGTAGGCCGCGGAACGCCCGTACGGGCAGCGCTCTACAGCTCTTGCCCGAATGCGAACTGACCATCACTCAGCATCTGATATGCGCCGAACGGGTGAACCGGGCGAACCGGTCGTGCCCTTCGCCCGTCCGGGCCCAACGCGGCTCGGCTACTCCTCGACCGGTCCGGCAACCGGTACGGCCGCCTCGCGTGCCGCGTCAGGCCCCTGTTCGAGCAGTACCGCGAAGCCCGCCCCGTCCAGAACCGGAACCTTCAGTTGCATCGCCTTGTCGTACTTCGAGCCCGGATTGTCGCCGACCACCACGAACGAGGTCTTCTTCGAAACGGATCCGGTCACCTTTGCCCCACGGCTCTGCAGGGCCTCTTTCGCGCCATCCCTGGTGTGGTCGGCCAGCGTGCCCGTGACGACGACGGTGAGCCCTTCGAGCGGACGCGGCGCCTCGTCCTCACCCGCGCTCTCGTCGGCCATCCGGACCCCGGCCTCCCGCCACTTGCGCACGATCTCCCGGTGCCAGTCCTCCGCGAACCACTGGGTGACCGAGGCGGCGATGATGGGTCCGACACCGTCCGCTGCGGCCAGCTCCTCCTCGGTCGCCGCCTCGATGCGGTCCATCGAACGGAACTGACGTGCCAGCTCCTCGGCCGCGACCGGACCGACATGACGGATCGAGAGCCCGGTGAGGATCCGGGCCAGCGGCGCCTGTTTGGCGGCGGTGATCGCTTCGAGCATCGCCACGGCGTTCTTCTTCGGTTCGCCGTGCTGGTTGGCGAAGACCAGGGCGGTCTTCGCCTCGCCGGTCTTCGGATCGTGCTTGGGCAGTCCGCTGTCCATGTCCAGGACGTAGGCCCGGATCGGCAGCAGCTGCTCGATCGTCAGCCCGAAGAGGTCGCTCTCGTCGCGCAGGGGCGGCTCGGTGGGCTCCAGCGGCTTGGTCAGGGCGGCCGCCGCGACATAGCCGAAGTGGTCGATGTCCAGGCACTTGCGGCCCGCGAGATAGCCGACGCGTTCGCGCAACTGCGCGGGGCAGAAGCGCGCGTTGGGACAGCGGACGTCGATGTCGGCCTCCTTCATGGGCCGCAGCTCCGTCCCGCACTCGGGGCAGTGGGTCGGCATCACGAACGCCCGCTCGGTGCCGTCCCGCAGATCGACGACCGGGCCGAGGATCTCCGGGATCACATCGCCCGCCTTGCGGATCACCACCGTGTCCCCGATGAGGACGCCCTTCTCCTTCACCACGTTCTGGTTGTGCAGGGTGGCGAACTCGACCTCGGAGCCCGCCACCTCGACGGGTTCGACCTGTGCGTACGGCGTGACCCGGCCGGTGCGTCCGACACCGACCCGGATGTTCACCAGCTTGGTGTTCACCTCTTCCGGCGGGTACTTCCAGGCGATCGCCCAGCGCGGGGCGCGCGAGGTGGAGCCCAGCCGGCCCTGGAGCGCGATCTCGTCGAGCTTGACGACGACGCCGTCGATCTCGTGCTCCACGGAGTGCCGGTTCTCGCCGAAGTGCGCGATGAACTCCCTGACGCCGTCGAGGGAGTCGACGACCTTGTTGTACTTCGCGGTGGGCAGTCCCCATTCGTGCAGCAGCTCGTAGGCATGCGAGAGCCGGTCGATCTCGAGGCCCTCGCGGGCGCCGATGCCGTGCACCACCATGTGCAGCGGGCGTCCGGCAGTGACCTTCGGGTCCTTCTGGCGCAGGGAACCCGCCGCCGCGTTGCGCGGGTTGGCGAACGGTTTGTCGTCGGCCGCCACCAGCCGGGCGTTGAGCTCCTCGAACGCCTCCATCGGGAAGAAGACCTCGCCGCGGATCTCGACCAGCGCCGGGATCCGGTCGCCCTTCAGCCGGTGCGGGATCTCGGCGATGGTGCGGACATTGGGGGTGATGTCCTCGCCGGTGCGGCCGTCGCCGCGGGTCGCGGCGCGGGTCAGCAGCCCCTGCTCGTACGTGAGGTTGACCGCGAGGCCGTCCACCTTGAGCTCGCACAGGAAGTGGTAGGTGCTGGTGCCGACGTCCTTGGCGACGCGCTCGGCCCAGACCGCCAGCCCCTCGTCGTCGAAGGCGTTGTCCAGGGAGAGCATCCGCTCGCGGTGCTCGACCGAGGTGAACTCCGTCCGGTACGGCCCCGCGACCTTCTGGGTCGGCGATTCGGGCGTACGCAACTGCGGGTACTCGTCCTCCAGGTCCTGCAGCGAGCGCATCAGCCGGTCGAACTCGGCGTCGCTGACGACCGGCTGGTCGTTCACGTAGTACCGGAAGCGGTGCTCCTCGATCTGCTCCGCAAGGAGCGCATGCTGCTGATGCGCCTCCGCGGGCACTTCCGATTTCTGTCCGCCGGCCATCGTCTCGTCCTCCCGTTACCCGATACCCGCTTACTCAGGGTTGTCTGCGAGCGATCTCGCGGCCCGGGCGCAGTGGGCGAGCGCGGCGCGCGCGTACGCGGGCGACGCACCTGCGAGCCCGCACGACGGGGTGATCACCAGCGACTCGGCGAGAGTCCCCGGATTCAGCCCCAGCCTGCGCCACAGCGTCCTGACACCCATGACGCTACCGCCCGGGTCCGACAATGCGCCCGAGGCCGGGTCGGTGCCGGGCACCACCCCGAGGAAGAGCTGCGTACCGCCTTCGACCGCTTCCCCGATCGCCTCCTCCTCACGCTCGGTGAGCAGTGAGAAGTCGAACGAGATGCCGTCGGCACCGGCCCGGCGCAGCAGCGCGAACGGCACGTCGGGCGCGCAGGTGTGCACGAGCGTCGCGTCTTCCCCGTTCGCCGCCAGGACATCGCGGAGCGTGCCCTCCACCACCTGCCGGTCCACGGCCCGGTAGGTGCGGTAGCCGCTCGCCGTCCTGATGTGCCCGCGCAGTGCGCCGGTCAGGGACGGTTCGTCGAGCTGGAGGATCACCCGGGCGCCGGGCATCCTGCGCCGTACCTCCGCGAGGTGACCCAGCAGCCCCTCGGCCAGGGAGGCCGCCAGATCGCGGCAGGCACCCGGGTCGCCGAGCACGGCCTCGCCGCCCCGCCGTTCCAGCGCGGCGGCAAGCGTCCAGGGACCTACGGCCTGGACCTTGAGCGGGCCCTGGTACCCCTGGGTGAACTCCTCCAGGGCGTCGAGGTCCTCACCCAGCCAGGAGCGGGCCCGCCGGGTGTCGCGGCCCGGTCGGTCACTGATGCGCCAGCCGCTGGGCTCGACATGGCCGTACATGTCGACGAGCAGTCCGATGGTCCGCCCGATCATGTCGGCGCCGGGCCCGCGTGCGGGCAGCTCCGGCAGATACGGCAGTCCCTCACCGTCCGCCAAGGACCCGGTGACGGTCTTCGCCGCCTCCCGCGCGTCTCCCCCGGGCATGGATCCGATCCCGGTCGCGCGGCACCCGCTGAACTTGCTTTTCTCGGTCACGCAGGAAGCCTACGGTCCGGGCCGCCGGCGCCGTCGCGGGCCCGGCCGGCCCGGCGGCCGACACTCGCGGGCCGGGGCCGGGCTCCACTCGGCGTCGGGGGACCCGGCCGCTGCGGACCCGGCGTCCGGGGCCTCAGTGCCCGGGGCGGACCGTGAGGTCGTTGACCTCGGCGTCGCGAGGCAGGTCGATCGCCATCAGGATCGTGGTCGCCACGGACTCCGGGTCGATGAACCGGGAGGCGTCGTACTCCTTCCCCTCCTGCTGGTGCACCTTGGCCTGCATGGGGCTGGCAGTACGTCCGGGGTAGACGGAGCTCACCCGGACACCGTTTCCGTGCTCCTCCTCGCGCAGCGAGTCGGCGAGCGCCTTCAGGCCGTGCTTGCTCGCGGCGTACGCGCTCCACTCGGCGTGTGCGCTGAGCCCGGCGCCGGAGTTCACGAAGACGACATGGCCCTGGGCCACGCGCAGTTGCGGCAGGAAGAGCCGGGTCAGCTCGGCAGGGGCGACCAGGTTGGTGTTGAGCTGGTAGTGCCATGCCTTGGGCGTGAGCTCCCCGACCTGGCCCAGCTCCACGACGCCCGCGACGTGCAGCAGCGAGTCGATCCGCTCCGGGAGCGACTGCTGTGCGAACGCCCAGGAGAGCCGGTCCGGGTTGCCGAGGTCGCCGACGAGCGTGCGGGCTCCGGGGTGGAGCGCGGCCAGTTCCTTGGCGCGGCCCGCGTCACGGGCCAGCAGCACGAGTTCGTCACCGCGCTCCAGGAGACGGCGGGCGACAGCTGCTCCGATGCCGGAACCGGCGCCGGTGATGAGGTGAGTGGACATGCGCCCATGGTCGCATCCGGCCGCGTGGCTACTGAATGCCGGACCACTCCTCCAGGTAGGCCAGCGCGCCGACCCCGTCCTTCGCGAAGAACACCAGGTCGGTGAGGGGAAGGGGCAGGAAGCCCTCGTCCTCCATGCGCTGGAACTGCAGACGCAGACCGTCGTAGAAACCCGCCGTGTTCAGCAGGACGACCGGCTTGTCGTGCTTGCCGTGCTTCTTCAGCTCCAGGATCTCGGTGGCCTCGTCGAGCGTCCCCATACCGCCCACCATGATCACGACGGCGTCGGCCTTCTCCAGGAGCAGCGCCTTGCGCTCGGCGAGATCGCGTGCGATCACCATCTCGTCGGCATCGGTCCGGGCCTGCGCGGCCATGAAGTCCACCGACACCCCGACGAGCCGCCCGCCCGACTCCTGCACCCCGTCGGCGACGACCTTCATCAGCCCGCTCTCCGACCCGCCCCAGACCAGCGTGTGCCCGCCGCGGCCCAGCAGCTCGGCGAACTCGCGGGCGGGCCGGGTGTAGCGGTCGTCGAGGTCGGCGGCGGAGAGAAAGACACAGATGTTCATACAGCAACGGTAAGTGCCCCCACTGACACTCCACGGGACGGGGGGGTTGGTCCGGGGAAGAATCCGGCGCACTGCACGGCTGAACAAGACATGACTTCCACCTCAGGACACGTGATCACCGTCGAGCCCGGCACCGAGCATGTCCGCGTGGTGCGTGACGGCCAGCTGCTCGCCGAGAGCCGCCGTCCGCTCGTACTGCGCGAGACGGGCTGTCCGGTCCGCTACTACCTGCCGCCCGAGGACGTCCGCACCGAGCTGCTCACGGCGTCGGACACCCACACCCACTGCCCGTTCAAGGGGGATGCCTCCTACTGGTCACTGCCGGACGCGGCCGATCTCGTCTGGGCCTATCCGGACCCCAAGCCCGAAGTCGCTGCGATCAAGGACCACTTCTGCTTCTACGACGCCGAGACGGTCTCCGGCTGACCGCCAGACACCTTGCTGGGCTGCGGAGTTGAGGAATCTCGAAAAACTTCGTCGCCGCAGCGATGAGTTCTGCGGTCCGCCGCAGTCCATCTGCACATGGACAGGACTCCTTCCCGTGACGGCACTTTGATCGCCCACCGGCGCAGAGGTGACGGGCCGCCCGTGATTCTGGTGGGCGGGGCGCTGAGCACCGCGGCGACCGAGACACCACTGGCTGAACTTCTGGCGTCGCGGTTCAGCGTCGTGACCTACGACCGGCGCGGCCGCGGCTCCAGCGGCGACGGTGTGCCGTACGCGGTCGAGCGCGAGGTCGAGGATCTGGCGGCGATGATCGATCGGGTCGGTGGCCGGGCCGCGGTGTTCGGGATGTCGTCCGGCGGCGCCCTGGCGCTGGAGGCGCAGGCCGCTGGGGTGCCCGTCGACCTGCTCGCGGTGTACGAACCGCCGTTCGCCCCGGACGCACCGAGCCGCCGGGCCAAGGCGCACTACGCGACCCGGCTGCACCGCCTGCTGTCCGCCGGGGACCGGGCAGGGGCACTCCAGCT
The DNA here is from genome assembly GCF_036108815.1 of Streptomyces sp. NBC_00353. Lineage (NCBI taxonomy): Bacteria > Bacillati > Actinomycetota > Actinomycetes > Kitasatosporales > Streptomycetaceae > Streptomyces > Streptomyces sp. NBC_00353. The sequence continues at coordinate 3,760,963 of NZ_CP107985.1, forward strand.
TTTCCTGTCGCTGGCGGGGATGCCTGCCGACATGGTCGCCCGGATGCGGCACGCCCCTCTGTGGCGCGGCCTCGAATCACTGGCGCACACCCTGGCGTACGACGACGCGATCCTCGGCAATGGCGCGGTGCCCGCCGAGCGTCTCGGGTCCGTCACCGCGCGCACCATGGTGATCACGGGCGGATTCAGTCCCACCCCGATGCGCACCCTGACCCGCATCCTCGCGGACGCGATCCCGCGCGCCCGGCACCGCACGCTGACGGGCCAGACACATGACCTGGCGCCGCAGGTGGTCGCGCCGGTGCTGGCGGAGTTCTTCTCCAAGGACGTGTACGTCAGCCGGGCGTCGTGAGCCCCGCGGCCCACGACGCCTCGTTGCAGCCCGAGCCCGGCCCGCTTCGAATTCGAAGGAACGCCCCTAGCCCAGGCCGACCGCAGCCTCGGTGCGCCGCACCGTCGTCGCGATCGTCGCCGAGCCGACCACCCGCGTCCCGTCGTACAGCACGACCGCCTGGCCGGGGGCCACACCCCGTACCGGCTCGGTGAAGGTGACGTTCAGCGTGCCGTCCACGAGTTCGGCGGTCACCTCGGTCTCGCCGCCGTGGGCGCGGAGCTGCGCGGTGTACGTGCCGGGGCCGGCCGGGGCCGTGCCGCACCAGCGGGGCTTGATCGCCGTCAGCGCCGTGACGTCGAGGGCCTCCACCGGGCCGACCGTCACCGTGTTGTTCACCGGGGAGATGTCGAGGACGTAGCGCGGCTTGCCGTCGGCGGCGGGGTGGCCGATGCGCAGACCCTTGCGCTGACCGATGGTGAACCCGAAGGCGCCCTCGTGGGTACCGAGCCTGTTGCCGGACTCGTCGAGGATGTCACCCTCGGCCTTGCCGCCGAGACGGTCGGCCAGGAAGCCCTGGGTGTCGCCGTCGGCGATGAAGCAGATGTCATGGCTGTCGGGCTTCTTCGCCACGGCCAGGCCACGGGCCTCCGCCTCGGCGCGGATCTCGTCCTTGGTGGTGAGGGTGTCGCCGAGCGGGAACATCGCGTGGGCGAGCTGCCTCTCGTCCAGGACACCGAGGACGTACGACTGGTCCTTGGCCATGTCGGAGGCGCGGTGCAGCTCGCGGCTGCCGTCCTCGTTCAGCACGACGGTGGCGTAGTGGCCGGTGCAGACGGCGTCGAAGCCGAGAGCGAGCGCCTTGTCGAGCAGCGCCGCGAACTTGATCTTCTCGTTGCAGCGCAGACACGGGTTGGGCGTGCGGCCCGCCTCGTACTCCGCGATGAAGTCCTCCACGACGTCCTCGCGGAAGCGTTCCGCCAGGTCCCAGACGTAGAACGGGATGCCGATGACGTCCGCGGCGCGGCGGGCGTCGCGGGAGTCCTCGATGGTGCAACAGCCGCGCGCTCCGGTACGGAACGACTGCGGGTTCGCGGAGAGGGCGAGGTGCACACCGGTCACGTCGTGGCCCGCCTCGGCGGCGCGGGCCGCGGCGACGGCGGAGTCGACACCGCCCGACATGGCGGCGAGCACACGGAGGGGGCGCTGGGAAGTCTGAGTCATAGCTCCACCAGGGTACGGGGCGCCGGGAACCGAAAGCTCGCGGATATGCGTTGTCGATCTCATGGGGACCAAGAAGGCGGCAGGCGCCAGGCAGTCGGCGGGGGCCGAGGCGGAGCACGGCATCAGTCGGCGAGGGTTGCTGATCGGCGCTGCTGTCACGGCGGTGGGCACGGCGGCGCTGGCCCGGGAGAAGCTGGAGCACGCCTGGTGGCGGCTGCCCGGTGTGGAGAAGCCCCGCAAGCCCGGCGAGCTGGATTACGCGCGGGCGCAGTGGACGGCGGCGTCCCCGGCGAACTGGCGGCGGGCTGACCGCCCCGCCGACTACGCCATAGACCGGGTCGTCATCCATGTGACCCAGGGCAGCTTCCGCGGCGCGGTCAGGGTCTTCCAGGACCCCGCCCACGGTGCGGCGGCGCACTACGTGGTGCGCAAGGACGGTCATGTGACGCAGATGATCCGTGAGCTGGATGTGGCGTTCCACGCGGGGAACAAGTCGTACAACGAGCGCAGCGTCGGCATCGAGCACGAGGGGTTCGTGGACCGGCCGCAGGACTTCACGGCCGCGATGTACGAGGCGTCGGCGCGGCTGTCGGCGGCGATATGCGGGCGGTACGGGATACCGGTGGACCGGACGCACATCATCGGGCATGTGGAGGTGCCTGGCACGGACCACACCGATCCGGGTCCGCACTGGGGCTGGGACCGGTATATCGAGCTGGTGCGGGCAGCGGGCGCCCGGTGATCGCGGGGCCCGCCGCCCGGTTCAGCTGAGCCCCGCCGTCCGCGCGCGCTCGACCGCCGGGCCGATCGCCCGGGCGACGTCCTCGACGTCCTGCTTGGTCGAGGTGTGTCCGAGCGAGAACCGCAGCGTGCCGCGGGCCAGGTCCGGGTCGGTGCCGGTGGCCAGCAGTACGTGGCTGGGCTGGGCGATTCCCGCCGTGCAGGCGGAGCCGGTGGAGCATTCGATGCCCTGGGCGTCCAGCAGCAGGAGGAGGGAGTCTCCCTCGCAGCCGGGGAAGGTGAAGTGGGCGTTGGCCGGGAGCCGGCCGCCGGGGGCCGGATCGCCACCGAGGATGGCGTCGGGAACGGCCGCGAGCACGGCCGCGACCAGCTGGTCGCGGAGCCCGCCGATCTCCCGGGAGAACTCCTCCCGGCCGTCGGCGGCGAGCCGGCCTGCCACCGCGAAGGCGGCGATGGCGGGCACGTCGAGGGTCCCTGAGCGCACATGCCGCTCCTGGCCGCCGCCGTGCAGCACGGGTACGGGGGTGTGGGCGCGGCCGAGCAGCAGCGCGCCGATGCCGAACGGGCCGCCGATCTTGTGCGCGCTGACGGTCATGGCGGCCAGTCCCGACCGGGCGAAGTCGACTTCCAACTGACCGAAGGCCTGCACCGCGTCCGAGTGCATCGGCACATCGAACTCACCGGCCACGGCAGCCAGTTCACGTACCGGCATGATGGTGCCGATCTCGTTGTTGGCCCACATCACGGTGACCATCGCGACATCGTCGGGGTTGCGCGCGATCGCCTCGCGCAGCGCGTCCGGGTGGACGCGGCCGTAGGCGTCGACGGGGAGGTATTCGACGGTCGCACCCTCGTGTTCGGCGAGCCAGTCGACGGCGTCCAGCACGGCGTGGTGCTCGACGGGACCGGCGAGTACGCGGGTGCGCCGGGGGTCGGCGTCGCGGCGGGCCCAGTAGAGGCCCTTCACGGCGAGGTTGTCGGCCTCGGTACCGCCGGAGGTGAAGACCACCTCGCTGGGGCGTGCGCCGAGGGCGTCGGCGAGGGTCTCTCTCGCCTCCTCGACGGTACGGCGGGCCCGGCGCCCGGAGGCGTGCAGTGAGGACGCGTTACCGGTGACGGCGAGCTGGGCGGTCATCGCCGCGATCGCCTCCGGAAGCATCGGCGTGGTCGCGGCGTGGTCGAGGTAAGCCATGGTGGGCTCGATTCTACGAGCCCGGGGCGGGGCGTATGCCGGGCGCATCGCAGTCCGTACCCGCGCACGGCGGACAGGTGTCGTGCCACCTGCCCGAACCGGAGCCCGAACCGGAGCCCGATCCGGCCGGGGCGGCGCCGCAGGACGCCGTCGGTCAGCTGCCGAAGCTCCAGGAGACGGTGCCGTTTCCGGTGACCAGGAAGGCCAGGACGACGAGGTCGGCGATGCCGAGGGCGAGTCCGAGGAGGGCGCGGCCGCGGCGGGCGGTGGAGCGGGCAAGGGCGATGACCGCCATCACGATGGCGATCGGGCCGAGCACGATGTTCATCACAAGGAGGCCGATCAGCCCGAGCACGAAAGAGGCGACGGCCAGACCGTCGGCGTCCCGGGTGCTCCTCCTGCGGCCGACGGGCCGCGTGGCGTCATCCCCGGCGGTGGCGGCTTCCGTGCCGATGCCGGCTCGGCGGGCGAATGCGGTGAGTGTCATGGTGCGGGCTCCTTCGTCTCTGTCATTGGCTCGAACGTCGGATCGGAACAGGCCGGATCAGTGTGACCGGCGGTGTGCGCCCAGCCGCTCACGGACCGCGAAGATCAGCAGCCAGCAGCCGATCGCGGCGGCGAGGGCGAGGGTCAGCGGGAGCGGAATCTGGACCACCGCCCCGAGGACGACCCCCAGCAGGAGCAGGGCGGCGACGAGGATGATCATGTTCGGCCTTTCCGCGAGTTCTCGGGGCACTCGGACACTCTGCGCGCTGTGCGCCTATTTGAGAGTACGAGTGTTCACTGACTTGTCAGTCTAGACCCGTCCACCCCTTCCGTGGTCCGGAGAACAGTTGTTTACTGAATGGCATGAGTCACACCGTCGGCATCCGCCAGACCCAGAAGCTGAAAACCCGTCAGGCACTGCTGGACGCCGCGCTCCAGTTGTTGGAGCACCAGAGCCTGAGCAGCCTGGGACTGCGCGAGGTGACGCGGGCGGTGGGCGTCGCGCCGACCGCCTTCTACCGGCACTTCGACGACACCGCCGCGCTCGGCGTGGCACTCGTCGAGGAAGCGCTCGGCAGCCTGCACGGGGTGATCGGCGCGATCCTCGCCGAGACGGGCGACAGCGAGGCCCGGCTGGACCGCAGCGTCGAGCTGATCACCCGTCACGTACGTGAGCAGCCGGCCCACTTCCGCTTCATCGCCCGTGAACAGCACGGCGGTGTCGGTCCGGTGCGCGAGGCGATAGCCGCCCAACTGCGGCGATTCGCCGAGGAGGTGGCCGAAGCGCTCGCAGCGGAGCCGGAGTCGCGGGGCTGGACCGGCGAGGACCTGCTGATGCTGGGCGGTCTCTACGTCGACCACATGGTGATCACGGCCTCCGCGATGCTGGATGCCGGCCCGGCCGGCGAGGCCCAGGTGGCCGAGGTCACCCGCCGGCGGCTGCGGCTCGTCACCCTCGGCAGACACCATTGGCTGGACGGCGCCGACACCTGAGGGCTCTCCCGTACAGGAGGACACCCCGGCCGGGCCGACCGCCGCGCTCACTCGCTGTCTGCAGGTGGAACGGACGGGTCCGCGCACAGCCGGGCGCCGCATCGAGACCGAGCACGGAGGCTTCGAGGCGCCCGGCATGCTCGGTGGCGGGGACCGGTCCACGGGTCCGGAGCAGCAGGATCGAGAACAGCCGCTCGGATTTCACGCGGCCCGGACTCCTGGAATACCGGACGCCGAAATACCTGACGCCCTCACATCAGGTATTCCGGCGTCCGGGCACGGTGGCTCAGCTGCGCGGGGCTCGGGCCAACTGGCGGGACTGGGCGACCAACCGGTCGGCGCTGTCCCAGACGTCCGCGTCCTCCTCCAGGAAGCCGCCCGCGAGGTTGCGGGTGGTGATGGAGACACGCAGCGGGCCGGGCGCCGGGCGGCAACGGATGTGGGTGGTGAGCTCGATGGTCGGCGTCCAGCCCTTGAGACCCAGCTCGAACGAGGTCGGCGGCAGCGCGTCGACGGTGAGCAGCAGGGAGTACGGGTCGGCATCGCGCCCGTCCGCGAGGCCGAACCAGCCGCGCATCTCGCCCTTGCCGGACGGGGCGCCGATGGCCCAGCCGACGGTCGACGGGTCGAGCTTGATGTTGAGCCGCTCGGTGATCGCGGAACTGCCGGGGATGGGCGCCGGGCCGTCGCCCGGGCCGAAGCACTGCTCGATCGGCGCCATGGCCGGCGGCTTCGCCGACGTGCGGATGTCGTCGGAGAGCGAGTCCAGGTCGCCGTAGGTGCCCAGCACCCGGATGCGCTCGACCTCGGTGCCGTCCTCCGCGTACTGGAAGAGCGACGCCTGACCGGTGGAGAGGGTACGGCCGGTGCGGACGACCTGCGTTCGGATCAGCGCGGGGCCGGGAACCGACGCGGTGAGGTAGTGCGCGGAGACCGAGAAGGGGTCGGAGTGCGGCAGGGCCTCGCCGAGCGCGCGACCGAGCATGGCCAGTAGATACCCGCCGTTGACGGCGTGGATGATCGTCCAGCCCGCGGAGAGCTCGGCGTCGTAGACGCCTTCTTCGCGAAGGGTGACGGCGGTGTCCCTGTCGAACTCGCTGTCGCCGATGAGTGCCTGAGCTGCCTGTGCCATGAGATGCACCGTACACCGATTGTATTACTGAGCGGTAGCTTTTTTGATTCGGTGATGTGTCGGCGTATTGCGACTCGAACCATGGCCGGTCAGGTGGCGGCGGAGCCCTCCTCGGCCGCGGCCGAGGAACGCTTGTACGCGCGGGGCGCCCGCCAGTGGAAACGCATCGCCAGCAGCCGCAGAACAAAGGCGGTGATCACGGCGGTGCCGCTGGTGAAGGCGTTGATCGTGCCGAAGCGGATGCACAGCACGATCATGGCTGCGCCGACCATCGCGGGCACGGCGTACAGATCGCGGTCCCAGCGCAGCAGCGAAGGCGTCTCATTGGCGAGTACGTCACGCAGCACACCACCGCCGACCGCGGTGGCCAGGCCCAGGGCCGCCGAAGCGGTGAGGCCCAGGCCGTAGTCGTACGCCTTGACGGTGCCGGTGACACAGAACAGTCCGAGGCCCGCCGCGTCGAAGACGTTGACCGCCACCTGGATCCGCTCGACGTGCGGATGCAGGAAGAAGACCAGGCCGGCGGCGAGCAGCGGGGTGAGGAAGTAGCCGAGATCGGTGAAGGCGGCGGGTGGCACCGCCCCGATGATCAGATCACGGAACAGCCCTCCGCCCAGCGCTGTCACCTCGGCGAGCACCGCGATGCCGAAGACATCGAAGTTCTTGCGTACGGCGAGCAGTGCGCCGGAGATCGCGAAGACAAAAATTCCGACGATGTCGAGCGCATGCTGGACGGAGGGCGTGAACAGTTCGTTGAGCACCGGGCAATTGTGCCGGTACTACTGCTTGGGGCTGTCCTCCGAGGTCCCGGACGCCGTCGCGGCGTCGTCCGAGGACGGCGCGGCGGTGTCGTCGCCGTCGGTCGTGTCGTCGGACACCGAGGCCTCAGCGGCCTCGGTGGCCTCGGCCGACTCAGCCACCTCGGTGGCCTCCGAGGACTCGGTGACCTGAGCAGGCTCCGCGACCTCGGCCGACGCAACGTCCTCCGAAGGCTCCGCGACCTCGGCCGCCACCGCCTTCGTCACCGAAACCACCTCGACCGCCTCCCGCGCCGCGGCCAGCACCTTCTCACCCGGCACCTGGTCCGGCGCGTTCTCCGGGTGGTGGCAGGCCACCTGGTGACCGGTCTTCAGCGCGATCAGCGGGGGTTCCTGCGTCTTGCAGATCTGCGTCGCCTTCCAGCACCTCGTGTGGAAGCGGCAGCCGCTCGGCGGCGAGATCGGCGACGGCACATCGCCCTTGAGCAGGATCCGCTCGCTCTTCACCCCGCGCCGCCGCGGGTCCGGCACCGGCACCGCGGACATCAGGGCCTTGGTGTACGGGTGCATGGGCGACTCGTACAGCGACTTGCGGTCCGTGAGCTCGACGATCTTGCCGAGGTACATCACGGCGATGCGGTCCGAGACATGGCGGATGACCGAGAGGTCGTGCGCGATGATCACGTACGTGAGCCCGAGCTCGTCCTGGAGATCGTCGAGCAGGTTCACCACCTGCGCCTGGATCGACACGTCCAGCGCCGAGACCGGCTCGTCGGCGACGACCAGCTTCGGCCGCAGCGCGAGCGCGCGGGCGATGCCGATGCGCTGGCGCTGACCGCCGGAGAACTCGTGCGGGTAGCGGTTGTAGTGCTCGGGGCTGAGCCCGACCAGCTTCAGCAGCTCCTGGACGTGGTTCTTCAGACCGCCCTGGGGCTCGACGCCCTGGAGCCTGAACGGCGCGCTGACGATCGTGCCGATCGTGTGGCGCGGGTTCAGCGAGGAGTACGGGTCCTGGAAGATCATCTGGACGTCACGGCGCATCGGCCGCATCTGCCCCATGGACAGATGGGTGATGTCCCGGCCCTCGAACTCGACCTTGCCGCCGGTCGGTTCCAGCAGCCGGGTGATCAGCCGGCCCATGGTCGACTTGCCGCAGCCGGACTCGCCGACGACGCCCAGGGTCTCCCCCGGGTACACCTCGAAGTCGATGCCGTCGACGGCCTTGACCGCGGCGCTCTGCCGGCCGAACAGACCCTTGCGGATCGGGAAGTGCTTGACCAGGCCCTCGACCTTGAGCAGCGGCTCGCGCGGGGCGGTGGCCTGCTCCGGGATCGTCACGTCCTTGTCGAGCACGATGGGATCCTTCTTCTCGCTCACGTCGCTCACCTCATTCGCCTCGCTCACAGCTTCGGCGCAATCTCTTCGGTCCAGATCCGGGTGCGCTCCTCGGGTGCCATGTGGCAGGCCGAGTAGTGCCCGTCGCCGACCAGCTTCAGCTCGGGACGTGTGGTGCGGGTGATGTCGCCCTTGGGCACGTCCGCGTACGGGCAGCGCGGGTTGAAGGCGCAGCCGCTCGGGATGTTGATCAGCGACGGCGGCTGGCCCTTGACGGGGATCAGCCGTTCGGTCTGCTCGCGGTCGATGCGCGGCATCGAGGTGAGCAGCCCCCAGGTGTACGGGTGCTGGGCCTCGTAGAAGACCTGCTCCGCGGGGCCGCGCTCGATGCACCGGCCGCCGTACATCACCAGCAGCTCGTCGGCCATCTCGGCGACGACACCCAGGTCGTGGGTGATCATGATGACGGCGGAGCCGAACTCCTTCTGCAGGTCCCGGATCAGGTCCAGGATCTGCGCCTGGACGGTGACGTCCAGGGCGGTGGTCGGCTCGTCGGCGATCAGCAGCTCGGGGTTGTTGACCAGTGCCATCGCGATCATGGCGCGCTGGCGCATACCGCCGGAGAACTCGTGCGGATAGGCGTCGACCCGCTTGTGCGGTTCGGGGATGCCGACCCGGTCGAGCATCTCGATCGCGCGTGTACGGGCGATCTTCTTGCTGACCTTGTTGTGGACCCGGTAGGCCTCCACGATCTGCGCGCCGACCGTGTAGTACGGGTGCATCGCGGAGAGCGGGTCCTGGAAGATCATCGCCATCTTGCGGCCGCGCAGTTCGCGCACCCGGTCGGCGGTGGCCCCGATCAGTTCCTCGCCGTCCAGCCAGACCTCGCCGGAGATCCGGGCGTTGGGGGCCGTGCGGTGCAGACCCATCACGCCGAGCGAGGTGACGGACTTGCCGGAGCCGGACTCGCCGACGATGCCGAGGGTCTGCCCCGGCTTCACGTCGAAGCTGACGCCGTCGACCGACTTGACCAGGCCGTCGTCCGTCTGGAAGTGGATGCGCAGATCCCGTACGGAGAGGAAGGCCTCGTCGTCGCCGGAACGCCGGCCGGCCACCGGCTCGCCCGGCGCCTCGGTCTTGGAAACCTCACTCACGAGAGCCTCACCCTGGGGTCGATGGCGGCGTACACCAGATCCACCAGCAGATTGCAGATGACGATGAAGAAAGCGGCGACGAGCGTCACGCCCATGACGATCGGAAGGTCGTTGTCCTGCACGCTCTTGACGGCGTACTGGCCGAGTCCGGGGAAGGAGAACACGGTCTCGGTGATCACCGCGCCGCCGAGCAGCAGACCGAAGTCCATGCCGAAGATGGTGACGATGGGGGTCAGCGCGGCCCGCAGCCCGTGCTTGCCGATGACCCGGCTCTCCTTGAGGCCCTTGGCGCGGGCCGTACGGATGTAGTCCTCACCCATGGTCTCCAGCATTCCGGCCCGGGTGAGCCGGGCGTAGAGCGCGGAGTAGAGGAAGGCGAGCGAACACCACGGGATCAGCAGATTCCATGCCCAGTCGGCCGGATTGTCCGTGAACGCGACGTAGTTGACGCCTTCCCAGATCGGCCACTGCACGGTGAGGACGCCGAGCGCCAACATGCCGGTGAAGAAGATCGGGAGGGAGACGCCGGCCAGGGCGACGCCCATGAAGAAACGGTCCAGCAGCGAACCCCGCTTGAGGGCGGAGACGACACCGATGGCGATGCCGCTGATCAGCCAGATCACGGCGGCACCGACGGCCAGGGACAGCGTCACCGGGATGCGCTGGGTGAGCTGGGGCCAGACCTCGACGTGACGCTTGAAGGAGTAGCCGAAGCACGGGGCGTGGCACTGCGAGGCGTCGGGGCCGAAGTTGTAGGTGGCGCCGACGAAGATCTGCTTGATGAAGTGCCAGTACTGCGTGTAGAGCGGCTGGTCGAGACCCAGGTTGTGCTTGACCGCGGCAATGGACTGGGGATTGGCATCCTTGCCCACATACTGCGCGGCGAGCTGGTCCATCGTCTGCCCGGCCAGCCGGGGGACGAGGAAGAAAATCGCGAAGGTGACTGCGCTGACGATCAGCAGCAACAGCACCGCGCCGAAGACGCGTCGAATGATGTACGCAGCCACAGCTGTCCGGCGGCGGTGTCCGCCGGCCGGGCGCTCCGAGGAGCACCCGGTCCGGCGGACACCGAAACCTTCACCTGCCTTTCGAACTTTCGGGGGTACGGGGGTCGCCCCCCGAATGAATCAGCCCGGCGGACAGGCCCGGCAGTTACTTGGAGGAGCCCATCAGCAGGTAGTCGTACATGCCGAGGTATGCCTGCGTGACCGTGACGTTGGTCGCGGAGACCGGACGCAGCAGCAGGTTCTTGCGGTAGACGAGCGGCACGGCGGACGCGTTCTCGGCGACCAGCTTGTCGATGTCGCCCCAGGCCTTCGCACGGGCGGCGTCATCGGTGTTGGCGATGGCCTCGTTGAGCGCCTTGTTGATCGCCGGGTCGTCGAGTTCCTGGACGTTGTTGCCACCGGTCGGCTTGATGGCCGAGCCGTTGATGATCTGGTCCAGGAAGCCGAAGCCGGTCGGCCAGTCGGCGCCCCACGCGGTCATGATCATGCCGAGCTTGTGCTCGTGGACGTAGCTCGGGTTACCGGCGAAGTTCTGGAAGTACTTGCCGCCCGGGAACGTCTTGATGTTGGCGGTGACGCCGATCTTCTTCAGGGACGCCTGGACCGCGGTGACCATCGACATCTCGGCCGGACGGTCGGAGCGGGCGGAGATGTTGGTCTCGAACCCGTTGGGCTGGCCGCACTCCTTCAGCTCGGCCTTGGCCTTCTCGATGTCGCCCTTGTGACCCTCGGTCTCGTACAGGTCGAACTTGCTGTAACCGCTGACGGTCGGCGGCAGCAGCGTCGTCGCGACGTCACCCTTCGGGTCGCCACCCTGGGCGGCCTGGACCGACGCCTTGTCGATACCCCACTGCACGGCCTTGCGGCAGTGGATGTTGTCGAACGGCTTCACGTGCACGTTCAGACCGATGTACGAGGTGGCGCCCGCGTACGCGTTGTCCGTCTGCTTCTTGAGCTTCTGGTCGGTCAGGACCTTGGGCTGCGTGGCCGGGGCCACACCGGTGCCGGCCGCGTCCACCGTGAGGTTGTCCGCGAGAAGGTCGTTGTCGACCGTCTCCTGCTTGACCTTGAAGCGGATGTTGATCTTGTCCGGCAGTGCCGGACGGATCGGGTCCGTCTTCGGGTCCCAGTTCTCGTTACGGACGAGGCTGGCGCTCTTGCCCTCCTCGTACGAAGCGAACTTGTACGGGCCCGAGGACACGATGTGCTGGACGTACTCGGCGCCCTTGTCCTTCGCGGCCGGCACGGGGGCCGTCTGCGAGAAGGTCGCGAGGTAGTCGAAGTCCGCGAAGGCGTCCTTCAGCTTGAAGACGATGGTGGTGTCGTCCGGGGTCTCGATGGACGCGATCCCGTTCGGGTTCTTGTCCTTGTAGGGACCCTTGTACTTGTCGCCGCCGATGAGGTGCGCCTTGAAGTACGTCGGGCCGTTGGACAGCGCCTCGGGCGAGAAGTTGCTTCGCTCGATGGCGTACTTGACGTCCTTCGAGGTGATCGGCGAACCGTCCTCGTACTTCAGGCCCTTCTTCAGGGTGTACGTCCACGTCTTCGCGTCGGCGCTGGGCTTGCCCAGCGACTCCGCGAGGTCCGGGACGACCTCCAGACCGGCGCCGCCGGCGGCCGGCTTGAAGCTGGTCAGCGTACGGCCGTAGAGGCGCGCGAAGTTCTGCACCCAGCCGTAGTACGTGTTGCCGGGGTCGAGGGAGTCCGGCTCGTCCGACAGTGCGAGGGAGAGCGTGCCACCCTTCTTGTCGGACTTGTTGACTACCGAGGTCAGCGCGGCGTCGGTGGAGCCGCTGCTACCACCCTTGCTCTTGCTGTCGCTGTCCGAACCGCCACAGGCGGTTGCCCCCAGCGCGAGTGCCACAGCTGTGGCGATCGCAGCTGTCGCTCTTTTGGTCTTCACCTGAGGAATGCCCCCTCGATCGATGGTTGCGGCAGATGTATTGGCAGGTGCCGCGGATTACTTGCTGCGCGGGTCGAGGGCATCACGAAGCCCGTCACCCAGCAGATTGAACGCCAGAACGGTGATGAAGATCGCCAGACCCGGCACGATCATGTACTGCGGATCGGCCTGATAGATCTCGGCGGCCGTGGAGAGCATGCCTCCCCAGGAGGCCTGCGGCGGAGCGATTCCGACACCGAGGTAACTGAGCCCCGCCTCGAAGAGGATGTTCGTCGGGATCAGCAGCGTGGAGTACACCAGGATCGGCGCGACCAGGTTGGGCAGCAGCTCCCGCATCAGGATGAACGGGCCGCGGGCGCCCAGGCTTCGGGCGGCCTCCACGAACTCCCGCTCGCGCAGGCTGAGCGTCTGGGCGCGGACGATGCGGCCCATGTACGGCCAGCTGAAGAAGCCGATGACGAAGATCAGCACCGCGATCCTGAGCGGCAGCCCCGACAGTCCGAACGCTCCGTCCTGGAGCGAGGCCGAGATGGAGATCGCGAAGAGGAGCAGCGGGAAGGCGAGGAAGACGTCCATCGTGCGGCTGATGAGGCTGTCGGCCCAGCCTCCGTAGAACCCTGCGGTGACGCCCATGATCACGCCGATGATCACGGAGACCAGAGTCGCGCCGCCCGCGACGAGGAGGGACACCCAGGACCCCTCCACGATGCGGGCCAGGATGTCGCGTCCGTACTGCGGGTCGACACCGAGCGGATGGTCCCAGCTCATGCCACCCCAGGCGCCCTTGGGCGACAGCAGGGCCGGGTCGATCAGGTCCTGGTGGAACTCGTTGGGGTCGAGACCGAACATCGCCTGGATCGGCTTGGAGAGCACGGCCAGCAGCACCAGCAGGATGACGATGATGCCGCCGGCGACAGCCACCTTGTCGCGTTTGAAGCGATTCCAGGCGATCCGTCCTAGCGAACGACCCTCGATCTGTGAGGCCTTGACGCCCTTCAGCACAGACTCGGGCTGAGAACCGGCCTGCGATTCAGTGGTCTCTATGGGTGCGGTCATCGTCCCTCGTGCTTGCCCGTGCCGACGGTTGCCGACGATGCTTGGCGGCCGCCCGGGTCGACGGTGCGGTCCGTTGCTGCCGTGTTGCCGGGTGGTTCAGGTGGTGCCGAGGGACGGTGTCCGGTTCCGGAGCGCTCTGCACCGGATCCGCTATCCCTCTGTCCGGGGAGTCTTCAACGCGCCTGCGATCACCCGCCAGACCTGACGGGGAATGTTTGCTCAAACGTGATGAGGTCAGAAGGGTTCCGTAATCCGGACAACGTTGCTCCAGGAGCGGTTTCAGGCTTTCCAACCGCCGCTGTTTTCCGGACAGTTGCCCCGGGATCCACTGGAAGCACCGGATGCTCCGGTAGGCAGGAAATGCCCGGACTTGGGCTTCGGTGACGGCATTTGCCGGTAGCTCAACCGATTTCGGCAGGATCGGCGCACAGCCCGGGTCAACTCACCGGGCGCGCCTGGCCGTCGGGGCGCGGCACGGGACAATCCCGGGCGCCTCCGGCTCTTCTACCCGAAGGGGTACCCGTAGGCGGAACCGGCTGCGGGCGGCGGACCGGCCTGGGCGTGCGCCTCGCGGTCGTAGAACGGGCGGGCGTTGGCACGCAGCCACATCGCGACCGGGTCGTACTCGTCGGACATGGCGACGGTCGAGACGGGAAGCCCGTCCGGGACCGCGCCGATCGACTGCTGCATCATCGCGCGCACCGCGTCGACGGAGGACTGACTCGTGTCGTAGAGATCCAGACCGATGGCGAGATAGGGGACGCCGAGCGCGGGCTGCACCCAGGCGCGGCGCAACGAGCGGATCGCAGGGGTGCGATGGGCGTTCTGCGAGAGCAGTGCGTAGAACTGCGGGATCTCGACGGCCGGCTCGGTGAGCCGGAGCGGCCCGGCGGGCATCCGGTCGAGGCCGGTGGCGATCCGTCTCAGATCCAGCCAGGGAATGCCGACGCCGCCGCCGGGGGCGTGCGGGTTGAGCCAGATGCCCCAGCGGTCGGGGAAGAGGGCACGAGCGATGTCGACGCCGGTGACCACCTCATGGGCCCGGTTCCAGCCACTGGCCGCGAGTTCCTGGGCCGAGGTCACACAGGGGGCGTAGCCCAGCCCGTCGATCTCCATGTTCCCGTACTGGGCGTCCGGCGATCCGGCCTGTCCGTGCCAGAGCAGCATCCAGATCCGGTCCTGGGCGAGGGCCCGCAGCAACGCCTCGTACGCGTCGTAGCGCCCGGGCGTCACTTGGCGCAGCATGTGCTCGACCTGCCCGGCCGCCGCGGTGCCTGACGCACTCACCCTGGGTCCCGCCCCTCTTCGATCCACTGTGTCGGCCTGCCGCTCCCGGGGCACACGGGTGCGGCACGGTGGCCGAGGCACTAGCCATCAAACCAGCTTAAGCGGCGTCCCTGACACCGACTTGACGTCACAGGCCGACGCGTCGCGCCCCGGCCGCCGGGCTCCGGCAAGGGGGTACCCGCCGCTCAGTGGCCCTGGCGCTGGTAGAACGGCCGGATCCTGGCCCGCATCCAGTCGGCGACCGGGTCCTGCGCCACGTCCAGCAGGACCAGGTTGACCGGCCACGGGACCTCGACACGGCCGAGCGCGCGGCCCAGGGCGTCCATCGGGGCGTTGCGTCCGGCGCCGTCCCAGGTCGAGAACTCGACACCTATGAAGAGCACGGGGTCGCCGCCCTCGATGCTGGCCAGCGTGCGGCGGGCGGTGCGCACGACACCGCTCTCCTCGAACTCACCGGCCGCGGCGGCGAGGAAGTCGACGGGCTCCTCCTGCCAGTCCGGCTCGTACAGCCGGACACGGCCGCCGCTGGCCGGCCCGTCCAGAGAGGTGCGTCCGGCACGGCAGAGCTCGGCGACGGCGGGCGGCGGCAGCGGCATGCCGACGGCGCCACCCGGGTTCACCGCGATACCGAGCTGCGGGGGCAGTCCGCGGGCGAATTCGCGGGCAGGCGCCACGGTGAAGGACATATGGGTGCCGACGCAGCTCAGGAACTGCTGTTCGGAGCTGAAGACGGGGACGTACGCCGCGCCCTCGATCTCCACCGTGGGCAGATCGAGCGACGGGGCGTCGGGACCGCCGCCGTTGGGGAGCGGCACCCAGAGGTGGCTGCGGCCGAGCACTTCGACGAGCCGGCCGCCCGCCTGCGGGCTGCCGAGCGAGGCCCCGAGCACCTCTTCGAGCTCATTGGCCGGCCATCCGCCCTGCGGATGGGTCTGGACCGGTGCCGGAATGTCCACTGCTTCCCCTTCTCGCCCCATGGCTTGCCGCAGAACAGTAACTCCGGCGCGCCCCTCCGCGCTGACGGGCGCCAGAGCCCTCAGGGGCTGTGGTCGGCGAACGTGATCCGGGTCAGCATCCCGGCCGCCTCCCGGTCCAGCAGCACCGCCGAGCAGCAGCCGGGCGGCAGGATGCCGGCCTCGGTGTCCCGCAGCAGTCTGCCGACGGCCCGGCGGTGCCGGGCGAAGGCGTAACCGGAGACTCCGCGTCCGCGCTCGCGCTGGCCGTCCCTCGCCACCTGCGGGGTGACGTCCAGCAGCACGAGGTGAAGGACACGGCCGCGGCGTCGCGCGTCCCGGGCCAGCCAGCCCCGTACCCACGCCTGGGTGCCGCAGTCGTGGACCACGACCGGGTCACCGGAGCGCAGCGCCCGCCAGAGCCCCCAGTAGTGGGCGACCCGGACCAGCGGGCGGTAGAGGGCGTACGGGAGTAAGCGGGGCACTCGCTGCGCCCAGCGGTCCCGGGTGTCCTGGGAGTCGATGGCCCGTACGGTCACCGCTCGCCGGATGAGCGTCGATTTGCCGCTGCCGGGCAGCCCGGAGACCACCACCACATCGCCCGCGGCGAAGTGCAGGCCCCGCGGGCTGCGCCCGGCCCGCTCGCGCAGATCGCGCACGACGGGTGCGTGCGTGCCGAGCCTTCCCCGGACAGGTGTGCCCGGCTGTGCGGGCATCGCGCCGTGCGCGACCCCCGCGGTCGTCGCGTACCGCTGCAACGTCATTGCCCTCCCCCTGTCGGTCGCCCACGCCTGCCCACGAAGTGTAAAGAAAAGGCAATGCGAGACAACCGTCCCACTGTTCGTTTCCCTCACGGGGTACCGACGCCCCACTCTTCCGCAATGCGTGCGATGATGACCCGGCCAACTGCATAAAGGCCGCTTGAATCCGCGCGGGAGAGTTCCGGCCATTGACTGTGCCGGGCGCCGAAGGAGCAAGATCCTCCCTTGAATCTCTCAGGCCCCGTACCGCGTGGATGAGGCAGATCTGAAAAGCGAGTCGCCACGGCGGCTCCACCCAAGGTGCAAGCCGAACCCGTCAGGGTCTCTCGGCGAACCTCTCAGGTTCCGATGACAGATGGGGAGGGATCGTCCTCGCCGTCATGCCCTGGGAGCCACACCTATGAGCAACGCCCCCCGTCTCACCGCCCTCGATGCCCTGCACCGCTCGCTGGGCGCGACCATGACCGACTTCGCGGGCTGGGACATGCCGCTGCGGTACGCGAGTGAGCGCGACGAGCACAACGCGGTGCGTACGAAGGCCGGCCTCTTCGACCTGTCGCACATGGGCGAGATCACCGTCACCGGCCCGCAGGCAGCGGCATTCCTGAACTTCGCGCTGGTCGGCAACATCGGCACCGTCGCCGTCGGCCGCGCCCGCTACACGATGATCTGCGCCGAGGACGGCGGGATCCTGGACGACCTGATCGTCTACCGCCTCGGTGACACCGAGTACATGGTCGTCGCCAACGCCGGGAACGCCCAGATCGTGCTGGACGCGCTGGCCGCCCGCGCCGACGGGTTCGACGCCGAGGTGCGCGACGACCGCGACGCGTACGCGCTGATCGCCGTCCAGGGCCCCGAGTCCCCCGCCATCCTGGCCTCGGTCACCGACGCCGACCTGGACGGTCTGAAGTACTACGCGGGCCTGCCCGGCACCGTCGCCGGTGTGCCCGCGCTGATCGCCCGTACCGGCTACACCGGCGAGGACGGCTTCGAGCTGTTCGTCGCCCCCGAGCACGCCGAGCAGCTCTGGCAGGCCCTCACCGCGGCGGGCGCCCCGCACGGCCTCATCCCGTGCGGTCTGTCCTGCCGTGACACGCTGCGCCTGGAGGCCGGCATGCCGCTGTACGGGCACGAGCTGACCACCGAGCTGACACCGTTCGACGCCGGTCTGGGCCGGGTCGTGAAGTTCGAGAAGGAGGGCGACTTCGTCGGCCGCAAGGCGCTGGAGGCCGCCGCCGAGCGCGCCGAGACCGCCCCGCCGCGCAAGCTGGTCGGCCTGATCGCCGAGGGCCGCCGGGTGCCGCGCGCCGGTTTCCCCGTCGTCGCCGAGGGGCAGGTCATCGGCCAGGTCACCTCCGGCGCCCCGTCCCCGACCCTCGGCAAGCCGATCGCCATCGCGTACGTGGACACCACGCACGCCGCGCCCGGGACCACGGGCGTCGGAGTGGACATCCGCGGCAGCCACGAGCCGTACGAGGTCGTGACCCTGCCGTTCTACAAGCGGCAGAAGTGACGCAGTCGCGTCTCACCCCGTAAGACCATCGTTCATCAGCACTCCCCCGCGTACAGGAGAATTCAGGTCATGAGCAACCCCCAGCAGCTGCGTTACAGCAAGGAGCACGAGTGGCTGTCGGCCGTCGAGGACGGTGTGGCCACGATCGGTATCACCGAGTTCGCGGCCAACGCGCTCGGCGACGTCGTCTACGCCCAGCTCCCCGAGGTCGGTGACACGGTGACCGAGGGCGAGACCTGCGGTGAGCTGGAGTCGACCAAGTCCGTCAGCGACCTGTACTCGCCGGTGACCGGCGAGGTCACCGCCGCGAACCAGGACGTCGTGGACGACCCGGCGCTGGTGAACTCCGCTCCCTTCGAGGGCGGCTGGCTGTTCAAGGTACGCATCACGGAAGAGCCGAAGGACCTGCTCTCCGCAGACGAGTACTCCGAGTTCTCCGGCAACTAAAGACCCCAAGGGACCACCTGATGTCGCTTCTCAACTCCTCCCTCCACGAGCTGGACCCGGACGTCGCCGCCGCCGTCGACGCCGAGCTCCACCGTCAGCAGTCCACTCTCGAAATGATCGCCTCGGAGAACTTCGCTCCGGTCGCGGTCATGGAGGCCCAGGGCTCCGTCCTCACCAACAAGTACGCCGAGGGCTACCCGGGCCGCCGCTACTACGGCGGCTGCGAGCACGTCGACGTGGTCGAGCAGATCGCGATCGACCGGATCAAGGCGCTGTTCGGCGCCGAGGCCGCGAACGTCCAGCCGCACTCCGGTGCGCAGGCCAACGCCGCCGCGATGTTCGCACTGCTGAAGCCGGGCGACACGATCATGGGTCTGAACCTGGCCCACGGCGGTCACCTGACCCACGGCATGAAGATCAACTTCTCCGGCAAGCTCTACAACGTGGTCCCGTACCACGTGGACGACACCGGTGTCGTGGACATGGCCGAGGTCGAGCGTCTGGCCAAGGAGTCCAAGCCGAAGCTGATCGTCGCCGGCTGGTCCGCGTACCCCCGCCAGCTGGACTTCGCCGCCTTCCGCCGCATCGCGGACGAGGTCGGCGCGTACCTGATGGTCGACATGGCGCACTTCGCGGGCCTGGTGGCCGCGGGTCTGCACCCCAACCCGGTGCCGCACGCCCATGTCGTCACGACCACCACGCACAAGACCCTCGGCGGTCCGCGCGGTGGCGTCATCCTGTCGACGCAGGAGCTCGCCAAGAAGATCAACTCTGCCGTCTTCCCCGGCCAGCAGGGTGGTCCGCTGGAGCACGTGATCGCGGCCAAGGCGGTCTCGTTCAAGGTTGCGGCGACCGAGGAGTTCAAGGAGCGCCAGCAGCGCACCCTGGACGGCGCCCGCATCCTCGCCGACCGTCTGGTACAGCCGGACGTCACCGAGGTCGGCGTCTCCGTCCTCTCCGGCGGTACCGACGTCCACCTGGTCCTCGTCGACCTGCGCAACTCCGAGCTGGACGGCCAGCAGGCCGAGGACCGGCTCCACGAGCTCGGCATCACGGTCAACCGCAACGCCATCCCGAACGACCCGCGGCCGCCGATGGTCACCTCCGGTCTGCGGATCGGTACGCCGGCCCTGGCCACCCGCGGCTTCCAGGCCGAGGACTTCACCGAGGTCGCCGAGATCATCGCGTCGGCCCTGAAGCCCTCGTACGACGCGGACGACCTCAAGGCGCGCGTCACCGCGCTGGCCGAGAAGTTCCCGCTGTACCCCGGCCTGAAGTAGTCCGGGAATCGGTTCTGTACGTTTGAGGCGGGGCACCGCGCACACTGGACAGTGAGCGAGGTGCCCCATCCCTTGTCCCGCTGCTCTTCGGACCGACCGGTCCGTACCGCACCACCCGGCAGACAACGACGTCTACCAACCCCTTAGGAGTCACCCGTGGCCATCTCGGTCTTCGACCTGTTCTCGATCGGCATCGGCCCGTCCAGCTCCCATACGGTCGGCCCGATGCGCGCGGCCCGTATGTTCGCGCGCCGGCTGAAGAACGAGGGCCTGCTCGCGCACACCGCCTCGATACGCGCCGAGCTGTTCGGCTCGCTCGGCGCCACCGGACACGGCCACGGCACGCCCAAGGCCGTCCTGCTCGGCCTGGAGGGCGAGTCGCCCCGTACCGTCGACGTCGAGTCCGCCGACGACCGGGTGGCCGAGATCCGCGCCTCCGGACGGCTCAACCTCCTCGGCATGCACGAGATCGACTTCGACGCCGACGAGCAGCTGGTCCTGCACCGCCGCAAGGCACTGCCGTACCACGCCAACGGCATGACGATCTTCGCGTACGACCACGAGGGCGCCCCCCTGCTGGAGAAGACGTACTACTCCGTCGGCGGCGGCTTCGTCGTGGACGAGGACGCGGTGGGCGAGGACCGGATCGTTCTCGACGACACCGTCCTCAAGCACCCCTTCCGCACCGGCGACGAACTGCTGCGGATCGCGAGGGACACCGGACTGTCGATCTCCTCGCTGATGCTGGAGAACGAGCGCGCCTGGCGCACCGAGGACGAGATCCGCTCCGGTCTGCTCGACATCTGGCGCGTCATGCAGGCGTGCGTGTCGCGCGGCATGTCCCGTGAGGGGATCCTGCCCGGCGGCCTCAAGGTCCGCCGCCGCGCCGCGAACACCGCACGCCAGCTGCGCGCCGAGGGCGACCCGCAGGCCCACGCGATGGAGTGGATCACCCTCTACGCGATGGCGGTCAACGAGGAGAACGCCGCGGGCGGCCGCGTCGTCACCGCGCCGACCAACGGCGCCGCGGGCATCATCCCGGCCGTGCTGCACTACTACATGAATTTCGCGGCCGGCGGCGCCACCGAGGCCGAGAAGGAGGACAGCGTCGTCCGCTTCCTCCTCGCGGCGGGTGCCATCGGCATGCTGTTCAAGGAGAACGCCTCGATCTCCGGTGCCGAGGTCGGCTGCCAGGGCGAGGTCGGCTCCGCCTGCTCGATGGCCGCGGGCGCCCTCGCCGAGGTCCTCGGCGGCTCCGCCGAGCAGGTCGAGAACGCCGCCGAGATCGGCATGGAACACAACCTCGGCCTGACCTGCGACCCGGTCGGCGGCCTCGTCCAGATCCCGTGCATCGAGCGCAACGGCATGGCGGCGGTCAAGGCCGTCACCGCGGCGAAGATGGCGCTGCGCGGCGACGGCACGCACAAGGTCTCCCTCGACAAGGTCATCAAGACCATGAAGGAGACCGGCGCGGACATGAGCGTGAAGTACAAGGAGACCGCGCGCGGCGGGCTGGCGGTCAACATCATCGAGTGCTGAGGAAAGCGGCCCGACCTGCTCCGTCGCATCTTTCGGAGCTGTCGGGCCCTTCCCTGCCTGCGCAGTGAAAAGCCCCTGCGAAGTCCCTGGGAGGCGGGTGGGGCTCGCGCACCGCGGCGGGACCCCTCGGCTCCACGCCGGACCGAAGACCCCGCCGGTCCGGGTGGCGATGGCCTCGGCGGCGGAGGCGTGAGCGACGGTGGGCCTGCCATGCGCGTGCGTCGGAGCGGTCCTGTCCGTGGCGACTCGTCGCCGTGCACGCGCGACTTGCCTCGAAGCCCCTTGACCGGGCGGGAATCGCGCTCCTCGGAAACCCTGGTCGAAGGCCGCTCAACATATGCTCAACGGAGGCTCCACAAGCAACGCGCATGATCTGGCTCGGATTAAATCGAGCAAGTGAACGAGGGGGCGCGTTGACCGGGGGTTGGGGAAAAGTCGCCGTCGTCGGGGGCGGGCCCGCAGGGCTGTTCCTGGCGCGATTGATCCGTAGAGCGAGGCCTGCTGCATCGGTCGACGTGTACGAGCAGAACGCGCCCGACGAGGCATTCGGCTTCGGCGTGGTCTTCTCGGCCCGCACCATGTCCGAGCTGTGGAAGAACGACCAGGAGACCCATGCGCGCATCGTCGCTGCGAGCGTGGCCGTGTCGGACATGGAATTGCGGCATCCGCGGGCCACGCTGCGGTATGGGGGCTTCGACTTCTCCAGCATTTCCCGCCGGGAGCTGCTGCTGATCCTGCAGGAGCAGGCCGCCGAGGCCGGTGCCACACTCCACTTCGGCCACCCGGCGGCGCCCGGCAGCATCGACGAGGCCGACGTCGTGGTCTACGCGGACGGGGCGAACTCCTCCCACCGGGACGCGCGTCCGGGGCGTTTCGGCACGACCGTCCGGCACGGCGCTTCCCCGTACATGTGGCTGGGGACGCACGCCCCGTTCGACGCGGCGACCTTCTCGTTCGTCGAAACGGGGAACGGGCACTTCGCCGCCCACGCGTACCCCTATGCGGACGGTATGGCGACGGTGGTCATCGAGTGCGATCCCGGCACGTGGAAGGCATCCGGGATGGACCGCACCGGGGACTTCTCGCGGAACTCGGGCGGCAGCGACGAGGAGGCCCTGGGCCATCTCGGTGAGCTCTTCGCCGAACATCTCGGCGGACACGAGCTCATCGGCAACCGGAGCCGGTGGGCCACCTTCCGGACCGTGCACAACGAGCGCTGGTCCGACGGGAATGCGGTCCTGCTGGGCGACGCCGCCCACACCGCGCACTTCACGGTCGGCTCCGGCACCAAGATGGCGATGGAGGATGCGATCGCCCTTGCGGCGGCCCTCCGGCGGAACACCGATCCGGGATCGGCCTTTGCCGAGTACGAGCGGGAACGCCGCGGCCCGGTCGCCCGCACCCAGGAGCTGGCGGAGCCGAGCATGCGCTGGTGGGAGACGTTCGGGCGGCGTCTGCACATGGCGCCCGCCCAGTTCGGCCTGCACTTCATGACCCGGACCTCCGCACTGTCCTACGAGGGGATGCGCCGCCGCTTCCCCGACCGGGTCGACGAGGCCGAGGCCGCCTACCGGACGTCGGGAGGCGCTGTCGGGGCGGAGCTCGTGGCAGCGGCCGGGGCCGTCCCGCAGCTGAGCGCGGTCGCGGCGCCCCTTCTGATGGGTTCCGTCCGGCTCCGCAACCGCCTGGTCGAGGTGGTGCCCGGGGCCTGCGGCGACCCGGCGGCCGCCGTCCGCGCCGCCGAGGCGCGGGGAGCAGCCCTGGTCCTCGTCCGAGAGGCGCGCCCGGAGGCGGGACCGCAGGGGCAGCCCGGGCATCGGCCTCCGGTCGTCCTCGGGCGGCTCGTACCGCCTGACCCGCAGGCGGCCGACCTCGAAGCGGTAGGCCGTCCCCCGCTCTTCGCCGAGCTGGAGTGCCCGCCGGCCGACGAGTGGTCGCCGGCCGGCGACGACCTGATGGCGGCCGTGCGGGCTCTGGTGGCCCGCGGGGTGGAGGGCGTGCTCCTGACCACGGGCGCCGGGCAGCCCCCCGGGTGGCACAGGCTCCTCGGGCATGCCGCCCGGATCAGGACCGAGGCCGGTGCCGCGGTCGCGGTCACGGCCCCCGGAGGGTGGGCGCCGGACCCGCACGGGACGGCGGCTGCCGACTCGTGGCCGACCCGGATCCATCTGGCTCTGATCACCGGACGGATCGATCTGATCGCGTCCGCTCCCCCGGCAGGGACCGGCGCGACCGCATAGGCCGTCGTCCGGCCCCTTCCCCCATCCCTTCCCACCTGATTCGTCGACGCGGGCCCGCCCCATGCCCTGAGGGTCCGGACGGACGCCCCATGGAATCCGATTTGACCGCATTTCAGCGTAAGGGAGACGAGCGTATGTCCGAGACCAACGCACTGCCTGCCGACGAGGGCAGCGGTACCGAACCGATCGCGATCATCGGCATGGGATGCCGATTCGCCGGTGGCGCCCACTCGCCCGAGGAATTCTGGAACATGCTCATCGAGGGCCGGGACGGCGTCGCGGAGATCCCCGAGGAGCGCTGGGCCGAGTACGTCGAGGCGAGCGCAGAGAACGCCGCGGCACTGCGGAACACGACCCGGGTGGGCGCGTTCCTGGACGACGTGGCGGGATTCGACGCGGGCTTCTTCGGAATCCTGCCTCGCGAGGCCGAGCAGATGGACCCGCAGCACCGCCTCATGCTCGAGGTGGCGTGGGAGGCCCTTGAGCACGCCGGTGTTCCACCGCACCTGCTCGCCGGCGGTGACACCGGTGTCTACGTGGGCATCGGCACCGAGGACTACGGCCGACGGCTGATGGAGGACCTGCCCCGGATCGAGGCGTGGACCGGCATCGGCGCGGTCCACTGCGCCGCGGCCAACCGGATCTCGTACCACCTGGACCTGCGCGGACCCAGCATGGCGGTGGACACCGCGTGCTCCGCCTCGCTGGTGGCTCTGCACCTCGCCTGCCAGGCGCTTGCCACGGGTGAGACCTCGCTGGCCATTGCCGGCGGGGTCAACGCGATGGTGCACCCGGCCGTCACGATGATCATGGATGCCGCGGGTGCCTGTTCCCCCGACGGGCGTTCGAAGTCCTTCGACTCCACCGCGGACGGCTACGGCCGGGGTGAGGGCGCCGGCGCCCTCGTGCTCAAGCGGCTCTCGGACGCGGTGGCCGACGGCGACCGGGTGCTGGCCGTCGTCCGAGGAACCGGCATCATGCAGGACGGCCGCACCAACGGGATCATGCAGCCCAGCCGGGAGGCACAGGCCGACCTGCTGCGGCACACCTACCGGACCGCCGGGATCGCCCCGAGCTCGATCGGGTACGTCGAGGCGCACGGCACCGGGACCAACGTGGGCGACCCCATCGAGGCCGGGGCCCTGTCCGAGGTCCTCAGCACCGACCGGCCAGCGGGACAGCCCCTGCTGATCGGCTCCGTCAAGACCAACATCGGGCATCTGGAAGCGGGCGCGGGCGTCGCCGGCGTCATCAAGGCCGTCCTGGCGCTTCAGCACGGTGAGATCCCGCCAAGCCTGAACTGCACCGACCCGAACCCGGCCATCCCGTGGGACACCAACGGTCTGAAGGTCGTCACCGAGCCCACCGGCTGGCCGGCGTCGGCCCGGCCGCGGCGCGCCGGAGTCTCCGGCTACGGCTTCGGCGGCACCATCGGCCACGTCATCCTGGAGGAGCCCGCCCGGACCGCCGCAGGATCGGCGGGGGCGGGCGCGAAGGCGGGCAGCGGCCATCGGGCGCCGTGGCTGTTCCCCGTGTCGGGGGCATCCAGGGCCGGGCTGCGGGCCAACGCGTCCCGCCTCGCCGACTGGCTCGACGAAGCCGGCGACGAGGTGTCACTGGACACCGTCGGCCACACCCTGGCCGCGCGGCGCTCGCACTTGAGCCACCGTGGCGCGGTAGTGGCCGCGGACCGCGCCGGACTCGTCGCCTCCCTGCGCTCCCTCGCCGCCGGCGAGGAGATCGCGGGTGTGACCACCGGCATCGTGGAGGGGCATCCGAAGGACGCCGTGTGGGTCTTTGCCGGGCAAGGGGCGCAGTGGATCGGCATGGGCCGTGATCTGCTGGACGCGGAGCCCGCCTTCGCGAAGGTCATCGACGAACTCGGTCCCGTCTACGAGGAGGAGCTGGGCTTCACCGCCCGCGCGATCCTGGAGGGCGACACCCTGGAGGGCCCCGAGGTCCTCCAGCCGGTGACGTACGCCGTCCAGGTCGGCCTCGCCGCGATGTGGCGCTCCCTCGGGGTGGAACCCGCAGCGGTCATCGGCCACTCGATCGGTGAGCTCGCGGCGGCCGTGACGGCCGGCGGCATGTCCCTGCTCGACGGTGCTCGGCTGGTCTGCCGCCGGGCCCTGATGATGCGTCCGGCAGCCGGCAAGGGTGCGATGGCCCTGGTGAACCTCTCCTTCGAGGAGGCGACGGAGCGCCTCGCCGGCCGATCCGGCGTCACGGCCGCCATCTCCGCCTCGCCGATCTCCACGGTGATCGCCGGAAGCGCCGCCGCCGTCGAGGAGACCGTGCGGACGTGGGAGGCGCAGGGGGAACTGGTCGTCCGCAGGGTCCAGGCCGACATCGCCTTCCACTCCTCGGAGATGGACCCGTTCGCGGCCGAACTGCCCTCCGTGATGCATGACCTGACCGGTGGCAGGCCCGAGGTCACGTTCTACTCCACGTCGCTGGACGACCCTCGGGCGGACGTCGGACTGGGCGCCTCGTACTGGCCGGGGAATCTGCGCAACCCGGTGCGGTTCTCCCAGGCCGTGACCGCGGCGGTCGAGGACGGGCACCGGCACTTCCTGGAGGTGTCGAGCCACCCGATCGTGTCCCACTCGGTCAACGAGACCCTCGGCGAGCTCGGCATCGACGATGCCGTGGCGGTCGGGACGCTCCGCCGCAACACGCCGGACCGGGCCACCCTGCTGGGCAATCTGGCCGCTCTGCACTGCGCCGGTGTGGCCGCCGACCTCGGAGCCCTGTTCACGGGCACGACTCTCGCGGAGCTGCCCTCCGTGGCATGGCAGCACCAGACGTACTGGAAGGACACCCGCCCCGGAAGCGGCCGACGGGTGCTGCAGCACGACCCGAAGGTCAACACCCTGCTCGGCGGCGCGACCAGGATCGCCGGCAGCACCCCACTATGGCTGTGGCAGACGCACCTGGACGAGGAGAGCCGCCCGTACCCGGGCCACCACCCGGTCCACAACGTGGAGATCATCCCGGCTGCGGTGCTGATGAACACGTTCCTGGAGGCCCTGGCGCAGACCGGGTTGTCCGCGCCCGGCGGCCGACGACCCGCGCTGGTCGACGTGGCCCTGAAGGTGCCCGTCGCCGTCTCCGTACCGCGCGACATCCAGATCTCCTATCAGGACTCGACTCTGCGGCTGTCCTCCCGTATCAACGAGGAGGGCACCCGGGAGACCGAGGAGTCGTGGCTCACCCACACCACCGCCTCGGTCGATCCGGCCGGCGGTGTAGTGGAGGATCGCTTCGACCTCGACGAGGCGCGGGCCCGTTGCAGCGAACTGGTGAGCACGGACTACGTCCTGGAGCGAGTGGCCCAGATCGGTGTGGCCGGTATGGGCTTCCCCTGGGAGATCCAGGAACTGCGGCGCGGCGGCCCCGACGAGCTGTTCGCCGTGATCGACACCGGCGAGCCGGGGACGGCCACCTGGGCCTCGCTGCTCGACGGTGCGATGACGGTCACCTCGGTGCTGTTCCTCGGCGAACCGGTGCTGCGGATGCCCTCGCACATCGCGCGGCTCGCGCTGATCGGTGAGCCGCCGCAGCGGGCGAACGTCCAAGTCCGGGCGGGCGAGGGCGAGGCCGGGGCAGACACACTCGACGTGGTCGTCGCCGACATGGACGGCAACGTGATCGCCAACGTCACCGGGATCCGCCTCACCGTCCTGACCGGCGACCCGGGCGCCACTGCCGCGCCCCGCCAACTCGTCCACGAGATCGTCTGGCGTCCGCTCGAACTGCCCGCTGCCCGTCCGCTGGACACCGTGGTGGCTGTCGGCGGGCACCCGGCGTCGGACGAGGCACTTGCACAGGACTGCGCCCGGGCGGGGCTGGAGTTCCTCTCCGTACCCGGTCCGGACGGGCTTGAGGCTGTCGGGGCCCGGCTCACCGACACCACCGCGGTCCTGGTGACCCCGGCGGCGCCGGCGGCCGACGACGTCCTGGGCCGGGCTGCCCACGACTCGGCCTGGGAACTCGGGCGTTCGGTGCAGCAGATCGTCGCCGTCGCGGCGGGAAGGCCCCGGATCTGGTCCGTCACCACCGGAGTGCGTGAGAGCGCGGACCACAACGCCCTGGCCCAGTCGCCCGCCTGGGGCATCGGCCGGATCGTCGCGGCCGAGCACCCCGACCTGTGGGGTGGGATCGTCGACCTGGATCCGGCCGAGCCGGAGGCCTTCGGCCCGCTTCTGGAGGTGCTGCGCACCCGTCCCGAAGCCGACGTGATCGCGATCCGCGACGGCCTGCCGACAGCCTCGGTACTCGTGGCCGTGGGCGACAAGCCGGAGCGGAGCCCGGTCGAGTGCCGGCCCGAGGGGACCTATCTGGTGACGGGCGGTCTCGGCGCGCTGGGTCTTGAGGTGTCGCGCTGGCTGGCCGGCCGGGGCGCCCGCCGACTGGTCCTGGCCGGACGCCGCCGCTTCCCGGAGCGTTCGGAATGGGACGCCCAGCAGGATCCGGAGGTCCGTGGCCAGATCGAGGCCGTGCGTGCCCTGGAGGGCCTCGGCGTCACCGTCGCCGTGGTGTCCCTGGACATCTCCGACGCGGAGCAGGCGCGGAAGGTGCTCAGCTCGGCCGAGCTCGGACTGCCGCCGATCCGGGGCGTGGTGCACGCGGCCGGTGTCGTCGACGGCCAGATGGTCGTCGACCTGGAGGAGGACTCGCTCCGCAAGGTCCTGCAGCCCAAGGTGGACGGCGCACTGGTGCTCAACGAGCTCTTCCCCGCCGGCAGCGTCGACTTCATGGTCCTGTTCTCCTCCTGCGGCTACCTCTTCCAGTTCCCCGGTCAGGCCTCCTACGGATCGGCGAACGCCTTCCTGGACTCGCTGGCCAGGCATCGGCGAGCCGCCGGCCACGACGACACGGTCAGCTTCGGCTGGACATCCTGGCGGGGCCTGGGCATGTCGGCCTCGTCCGAGTTCATCTCGGCCGAGCTCGCCGCGTTCGGGCACGCCGAGATCTCGGCCACCGAAGCCCTGCGGGCCTGGGAGTACGCCGAGCGGTTCGGCGCCTCGCACTACGCGGTGTTCCGGCAGATCGCGATGGACGGCGGCCCGCGCCGGATCCCGTTGACACAGGAACTCGCCGAGGTGGGCGACAGCGCCGGGACGGACGGGGCCGAAGGCCAGGACTGGACGCAGTACGAGGCGCAGGAGCTGCTCGCGCTGCTCGTCGACGAGGTGCGCCGTCAGGTGGCGGCCGAGATCAAGCTGGCTCCCGAAGAGCTCGATCTGCAACGCCCGCTGCTGGAGATGGGGCTCGACTCGGTGATGACGGTGGCCGTGCGCCGCCGCCTGGAGCGGCTGTTCCGACTGAGCCTGCCGGCGACTCTGCTGTGGAACCGGCCCACCGTCCTCGCGATCGCCGAGTACCTGGTGGAATGCCTCGCTCCGGTCGAGTCCGCCGCTGAGGGGGACGCGGCCGCCGAAGCCACCGCCGAAGCAGGCATACCGGCGCCGGTGGTGACCGGCGTATGACGACCGTGGAGGAGGGGGTCGCCGGCACGCCCGGCGGCCGTGCCCCCCGCAGTACTCCGCAGCCCGGGACGGTGCCGTGGCCTGCCGAGTATGCGGCGCGCTACCGGGCGGCAGGACATTGGGCGGACCGGCCGCTCGGCCACTGGGTGCGGCGGTGGGCGCAGACGTACGGCAATCGGACCGCGCTGGTGGACGGCGAGATCCGGCTCACCTACCGCGAGCTGGCCGCCCGTGCGGACGCGCTGGCCGCGGCCCTGCGCGAGCGGGGCCTGCACCGGGGCGACCGGATCCTCGTCCAGTTGCCCAACTCGTGGGAGTTCGTGGCCCTGATGCTGGCCTGCTTCAGATCCGGAGTCGTACCGGTTCTGGTGCTGACCGCACACCGTGAGCACGAACTCGACTACCTGCTCCGCCATACCGAGGCCAAGCTCATCGTGGTGCCGGACCGCTGGCGGGACTTCGACCACCAGGACCTGGCCGCGCGACTCGCCGCGGCCGTCCCGTGGGAGTGCGGTGTGCTGGTGAAGGGTACGACGGCCGACGCGGCGCATCTGGACCTGGGGCGGCTCCTGGCCTGCGGTCCCGGCGCGCCGGAGCGCATCCGCGAGCTCGATGCCGATCCGCCCCACCCCGATGACATCGCGCTCTTCCTGCTGTCCGGCGGGACGACGGGTCTGCCGAAGCTGATAGCCCGTACGCACAACGACTACGAGTACAACGTCCGGCGCAGCGCGGAGGTCTCGGGCTTCGGCTCCACGACAGTGTTCCTGGCCGCACTCCCGGTCGGACACAACGCCGTTCTCGGCTGCCCGGGAATCCTCGGCACCCTGTCCGGCGGCGGCACGGTCGTCCTGGTGCCGTCCCCGCAGCCGCGTACCGCGTTGGCCGCCGTGGAGGCGGAACGCGTCACCGATGTGGCGGTCGTGCCGGCGGTCGCCCGGCAATGGGTGGCGGAGGCGGCGGGCGGCGGGTACGACCTCGGCAGCCTCCGGCTGGTGACCATCGGCGGCTCGGTGGTCGACCCGGAACTGGCCCGGCGGGTGCGCGACGGACTCGGTGGGCAGCTGCAGCAGCTCTACGGGATGGCGGAGGGCTTGCTCTCCTGCACCCGGCCGGACGACCCGGACGACCTGGTGCTCGGTACCCAAGGCCGACCCGTCAGCCCCGACGACGAGCTGCTGGTCGTGGACGAACAGGACCGTCCGGTGCCGCTCGGCGAGGTGGGAGAGCTGCTGACCCGCGGCCCGTACACGCCGCGTGGCTACTACCGGGCGGCCGAACACAACACCCGCGCGTTCACACGAGACGGCTGGTTCCGCACCGGGGATCTCGTACGACTGCACCCCGGCGGCAATCTGACCGTCGAGGGCCGGCGCAAGGAACTGATCAACCGGGGTGGGGAGAAGGTCTCCGCCGAGGAGGTCGAGAACCTCACCCGCCTGCTCGTCGGGGTCGACCGCGTGGTCGCGGTGCCGGTGCCCGACAAACAGTTCGGTGAGCGGGTCTGCGTGGTCGTGGTGCCTGCCCCCGGCGCACAGGCCCCCTCACTCAGCGACGTACGGCAGCGCTTCGTCCGGCACGGAGTGGCGCACTACAAGCTTCCCGAACAGCTGGAGATCCTCACCGACCTGCCGCTGACCCCGGTCGGCAAGGTCGACAAGAAGGCCATCCGCGAACGACTTGCCACAGAGGAGAAGTCATGACCGAACTGCACCCCGGTGGGGGGCTGCGTCTGGGCGGCGTCGACCACATCGCTCTCGTCACCTGGGATCCGGCGGCGACGTGCGACTTCTACACCCGGGTTCTCGGCCTGCCGCTGGTCCACGCCATCACGGCGACGGGCTGGCTCAAGGAGGAGTTCCCCGATTTCGTCCACTTCTTCTTCGAGTTGGGAAAGGGCAACTACCTCGCGTTCTTCTACTTCTTCGGCCTCCCGGAGGAGGAACCGGCCGGTGACCTCATGCACCGGTCCCGGCACCTGGCATTCCACGTGGACACCGAGGAGGAGATGCTCGCCTGGCGGGAGAAGATCAAGTCACACGGTGTGCGGGTGACCCACCCGATGCAGCACGAACTCCTCGAGTCGATCTACTTCGACGACCCCAACGGCATTCAGCTGGAGATCGCCCGGCCGCTCCGCCCGTTCGGCGACGTCGATGCCAGGGACGCCGAGCTCACCCTCGTAGCCCTGGCAGACGTGGCGGGCAAGGCCGATGCCACGGTGCAGGACATGTGGCGCCGCAAGGCGGAGATCGTCCGTACCCACGCGGGAAAGGAGAACAGCTGATGCCTGCCATCTACATACTCGACATCCCCGAGTTCGAACCCATTCTGCGTACCGCCCTGATCGCCGGAATGGAACAGGAGGACCTGGACGGCTATCTCAGGGTCAGCACGTCGGAGTCCGAGATCGTGCTCGAACGCCGGCACACGGACGTCCGCCCCGCTGTCTGGTTCGCCGCGCTGACCGGAGGACTCGAGGGGCGGATCGTGCACTTCGACTTCGACCGGCTGCACCTGGCCGAGGTCGTGCCGTCATGACCGTGCAGCAGGCCGCCGAGCGCGTGGCGGCAGATCCCTGGCCCCCCGTGCAGGATCCGGCCCCGCTGCTGCCGGACCGTGCGACGGTACGCATGCTGGGCACACGCGCCGCGGACGGTGTGGACCCCGCCCTGCTGCGGGAGCTCCACAGGCAGCTGGTCATCGGCCGTCGGTTCAACGAGCAGGCGACCGCCCTCACCCGGCAGGGCCGGCTCGCCGTCTACCCGTCGAGCCGGGGACAGGAGGCATGCCAGGTGGCGGCGGCCCTGGCGCTGCGGCCGCAGGACTGGCTCTTCCCCACCTACCGTGACACCTTGTCCGTGATGGCTCGCGGTGTCGATCCGGTGCAGACACTGACCCTGCTGCGCGGGGACTGGCACACCGGATACGACCCGGTGGAGCACCGGATTGCTCCGCTGTGCACCCCGCTGGCGACGCATCTCCCGCACGCTGTCGGTCTGGCCCACGCGGCCCGGCTCTCCGGTGACGACGTGGTGGCCCTCGCCCTCACCGGCGACGGCGGCACCAGCGAGGGCGACTTCCACGAAGCGCTCAACTTCGCCGGCGTCCTGCGGGCACCCGTGGTGTTCCTCATACAGAACAACGGCTATGCCATCTCGGTGCCGCTGGCAAAGCAGTCCGCCGCTCCGTCCCTCGCGCACAAGGGCGTCGGCTACGGGGTACCCGCGGTCCAGGTCGACGGCAACGACGTGATTGCCGTGCACAGCGTCCTGTCCGCCGCGGTCGAGAGAGCACGGACGGGCGGCGGGCCCACGCTCGTCGAGGCGCTGACCTACCGGCTCGACGCGCACACCAATGCCGACGACGCCAGCCGCTACCGGGGGAACGACGAGGTGGAACGGTGGCGGGCGCACGATCCCGTCGTCAACATGGAGGGCTACATGCGGGCGGCCGGTCTGCTCGACGAGGACGGGGAGCGGCAGGCCCGTGCCGCCGCCGAATCCATGGCGGCGCACATGCGGGCCGAACTGGCCGAAGACCCGATCGCCGATCCCATGGAGATGTTCGAGCACGTCTTTGCAGAGCCCACGCCTCAGTTGCGTGACCAGCGGAGCGTGCTCGCCGCCGAACTCAGGGCCGAGGCAGGGCACCGATGAACATACAGAGCTCGCGGACCACCATGGCCGAGGCGCTGAACACCGCGCTGCGCCACGCCCTGCGCGACGACCCGTCCGTGCATGTCATGGGGGAGGACGTAGGCGCCCTTGGCGGTGTCTTCCGGATCACCGACGGGCTGGCGGCGGAGTTCGGCGACGACCGGTGCGCGGACACCCCGCTGGCCGAGTCGGGCATCCTCGGGGCCGCGGTCGGCATGGCCATGTACGGCTTGCGCCCGGTGGTCGAAATGCAGTTCGACGCCTTTGCCTACCCCGCGTTCGAGCAACTGGTCAGCCATGTCGCGAAGATGCGCAACCGGACCCGGGGCAAGCTGCCCATGCCGATCACGATCCGCATCCCCTACGGTGGCGGGATCGGCGGGGTGGAACACCACAGCGACTCCTCGGAGGGCTTCTACCTGCACACGCCGGGGCTGCACGTGGTGGCGCCCGCGACCGTCGGCGACGCGTACGGACTTCTCCGGCAGGCCATCGCCTCCGACGATCCGGTGGTCTTTCTGGAGCCGAAGCGCTGCTACTGGTCGAAGGAGAACTGGTCACCGGCCGAGCCGGTCGCTGTGGTGCCGCCCATCGGGCGGGCCGTCCTGCGCCGCACCGGGACCGCGGCCGTCCTCATCACATACGGGCCGAGCCTGGCGGTCTGCCTGGAGGCGGCGGACGCAGCGCGGGAGGAAGGCCTGGACGTCGCCGTCCTGGATCTGCGAAGCCTGGTGCCGTTCGACGACGAGACGGTGTGCGCCGCGGTGCGCGGCACCGGGCGGGCCGTCGTGGTGCACGAGGCCTCCGGATTCGGTGGGGCCGGGGCAGAGATCGCCGCTCGTGTGAGCGAGCGCTGCTTCCATCATCTGGAGGCGCCCGTGCTGCGGGTGGCCGGTCTGGACATCCCCTATCCGGCGCCACTTCTGGAACGGCATCACCTGCCTGGCGTGAACCGGATTCTCGACGCCGTCCGCCGGCTGAACTGGCCGGACACCGGCGTCGGCACCAGGACGGAGAGCGGTGGTGAGTGGTATGCCGTCGGTGCGTGACTTCGTGCTGCCTGACCTCGGCGAGGGACTGCTCGAGGCGGAGATCGTGAGATGGCTGGTCGCGGACGGGGATCCGGTCGCCGTGGACCAGCCGGTGGTCGAGGTGGAGACGGCGAAGGCCGTCGTGGAACTCCCCTGCCCCTACGCGGGCGTGGTCTCCCACGTGTACGGCGGACAAGGCGACGTTCTGGCCGTCGGGCATCCGGTGATCGCGGTCAGGGTCGAGGAGGGCGCGGACCTGCCCGGCCCCGGAGCGGACGAGGCGCAGCCGGCAGGCGGCTCGGGCAGCGTCCTGGTCGGCTACGGCACTCGGGAGACGCCGCGGCGTCCCGGTGCGTCCGCTGCACGGCTCGGCTCCCGGCCGGCCGCCGTGTCCGCCGCGGCGGCGAACCCCGGCCCAATCCCTGTGATCTCACCGCTCGTACGGCAGCTGGCCCGTCGGCACGGCCTGGATCTGCGGACTGTGACGGGCACCGGCTCCGACGGCCTGATTCTGCGTTGCGACGTCGATGCGGCGATCCACCGGAAGGAGGAGGCCGTCCCCGGCGCGAACGTCGGCGTCCGGGTGCCGCTGCGCGGCCGACGGGCGGCCGCCGCGGCGCAGTTCACCCGCAGCCGCCGGGAGATCCCCGACGCCACCTGCTGGGTGGAGGCCGATGCCACCGCCCTGGTGGAGGCGAGGGCCGTGCTCGCAGCTCAAGGGGATTCCCCGATCGGGCTGTTCGCCCTGCTGGCCCGGATCTGTGTCACAGGCCTCGCCCGGTACCCGCAGCTCAACGCGAGCGTCGACACCGAGCGGGGGGAGATCATCCAGTGGCCGCAGGTGCACCTGGGCTTCGCTGCGCAGTCGGACCGGGGACTGACCGTCCCCGTGGTGCGGGACGCGCACCTGATGGACACGGCGCGGCTGGCCGGCGAACTCGCTCGGCTGACCAGGGCGGCCCGCGAAGGAGCACTCACCCCCGCCGAGGTCTCGGGCGGGACCTTCACCTTGAACAACTACGGCGTGTTCGGAGTGGACGGCTCGACCCCGATCCTCAACCACCCGGAGGCCGCGATGCTCGGGGTGGGACGGATCACCGACAAGCCGTGGGTCCACAAGGGCGAGCTGGCCGTACGCAAGACCGTCCAGCTTTCCTTCACCTTCGACCACCGGGTGTGCGACGGGGCGGACGCCGGCGGCTTCCTCCGGTACGTCGCCGACTGCGTGGAACAACCCCTGAGGCTGCTGCGGGAGTTCTAGCGATGCAGGTGACACAGGCGACGTACATGAGGAAAGCGAGCGGACGACAGACATGGTGAACAGCCTCCCCACGACCGGACCGTCCTGGATCAAGCGGTTCCACCCGGCTCCCGAAGCCGCCACCCGTCTGGTGTGCTTTCCGTACGCCGGGGGCTCGGCCGGCTACTACCACGGCATGTCTGCGAGGGTGTCCCCGAAGGTTGAGCTGCTGGCGGTCCAGTATCCGGGGCGTCAGGACCGTCACGCCGAGAAACCCGTGGACGACATCGGGGAACTGGCCGACGAAATCACCGAAGCCCTGATACCCGGGGCGCTCGAGAAACCGTTGGCCCTGTTCGGACACAGCATGGGGGCTTCCGTCGCCTTCGAGGTGGCCCGGCGCCTCGAACACCGCGGCGTCATGCCTTCGGCGCTCTTCGTCTCCGCCCGGCCCGGCCCGTCCGCAAACAGGAACGAAACACTCCACCGATCCACCGATGCAGACCTGGAACGCGAGATGCGCAGCCTCGGTGGCACGGGCGCCGAGGTCCTGAACGACGAGGAGATTCTGCAGATGGTCCTGCCGGTGGTCCGCAACGACTACCGGGCTGCCGAGACCTACCGCTATGTGCCGGGACCCGATGTGACCTGCCCGGTGGTCGCCTTCGTGGGCGAGGGCGACCCGAAGGCCACGGTCGCGGAGACCGCCGTCTGGGAGCGGCACACCACCGGACCCTTCGATCTGACGGTCTTCCCCGGCGGGCATTTCTATCTGAACGAGCACCAGGCGGCGGTCGTCGGCGCCCTGCTGCGGCACCTCACCCCGGCCGGCACACCACGGCGGTGAGGTCGAGCCCGTCGGCGGCCGGCCAGTTGCCGTGGAGGGACAGCGCGCCGACGCGGCAGCATGCCGACCCGCCGGCCCGGTAGCCGGCGGGCGGAGGCACCCCGATGCCCGTCAAGGCCCGCCGGGCGCACATCCGGGCGGTGATGAAGGCACGGAGCCTCTCCGGAAACACACCGGTGACTGCCCGTTGTTCCTCGGGAAACAGGCCTCCGTCGACCGCTTCCTCGAATACCTCGGCCCCGCAGACTTCGTCCGGGAGAATTCCGGAAATCAACGCGTGATTCACGTGGCGGTCAATCAGGAACGACGGTGGCCGGTATCTATTTCTGAACTCCTCGACCTCTGACGGCTATATCCGCGTGGCGACAGCCTTCTTGGTGAGCGCGAGAAATCTGTCCAGGCTGGGCACGCCCTCCCGGCTGCGCCGCCATGTCATGGTGGCGGGGGCGCGGAAGTCCGCGTCCTGAAGCGGGAATGCCAGCAGTTCGCCCCGCTCGACCTCGCTGCGGACCGCCATCTCGGGCAGCAGGGCCAGCCCCATCCCCGCGGCCACGCACGCGCGCAACGGGGCGATGCCGGAGACCTCCGCCTCGAGCTTCAAGCTCTCGGGGCCCAGCTCCGCCATGGCCTTGTCGAACATCTCGCGGAATCCGCAGCCGCGTTGGGTGGCCAGGAAGCGCTCACCGTGAAGGTCGGCCGCGTGCACACGCTCCTGCCTGCTGAGCCGGTGGCCGACCGGGGTGGTGACCAGGAGCCGCTCCTCGAAGAGCACCCTGCTCGCGTACTTGTCGTCCTTGGGCGGCGCGTCGAAGGTGAAACAGACATCGAGTTCCCCCCGGCGCACGGACTCGTACAGCTCCCGCCGGTTTCCCACGTCCACGCTGACGTTCACCTTGCCGTACAGCGCCCGGTACTCGGCAAGGACGGGCGGGATCGCATGCGTACAGAAGGTCTCCAACCCGCCGATGGCGAGAGCCCCGGTGGGTTCCTGCATGTCGAGGACGCCCACCGTGGCGGCCTCGTCGATCAGCAGCAGCACCTGGTCCGCGTACTCGCGGAGCCGGATGCCGGCACTGGTGAGGCGCAGCTTCCGGTTCGACCGCTCGAAGAGCTTGGTGCCCAGTTCGGCTTCCAGCGCCTGGATCTGTTCCGTGACGCTGGATTGTGCATAGTGAAGTTCTGCCGCTGCTTTCGTAAAGCTCAGGCTTTGCGCGACGGCACGGAAGGACTTCAGGTGACGGATCTCCATGTGGCCACGATCCCTCCCCCAGTTCTGATGTATCGGGCTCCCCGATACCACGCATCGTAACTGCCCGCTTCCCTCTCGTGCTCGAAACCGTCAGGCTCGGTACGAGAAGCCGTCCCGCATGGACGGATTTTTAATGGTTGACCATCAATTGCGTGATTCACGGGAGTTCTTCATGGCAATTCCGGCCACCCGGCCGAGCACACCGGCAGGTGCGCCCGGCTCGTCAGATGTCGGCGCCGGCCCGGCCCGTTCCCATCGGGGTCTCCTGGTGGGCCTCGCGCTCGGCTACTTCATGGTCCTCATGGACACCACCATCGTCACTGTCGCGCTTCCGGGCATCGGGGAGAGCCTCTCGGCGGGCCTCAGCTCCCTGCAATGGGTGTCCAACGGCTACACCCTGACCTTCGCCGCCTTCCTGCTCACCGCGGGCACCCTCTCCGACCGCTTCGGCGGACGGCGGGTGTTCCTGGTCGGGCTCTGGACCTTCGGTCTCATCTCCGGGGTCTCCGCGCTGGCCAACTCGGTGGAACTGCTCGTGGTCCTGCGCGGTCTGCTGGGTGTCTCCGGCGCACTGCTCCTGCCCACTTCGCTGGCCATCGTCGCAAACACGTTCTCCGACCCGGCGGCCCGGGCGAAGGCACTCGGCAGCTGGGCTGCGATCACCGGCGTCGCACTCGCGGCCGGCCCCCTCGTCGGCGGCGTACTGACCGACGCCATCGGCTGGCGGGCCATCTTCCTGGTCAACATCCCGATCGCGTTGCTGAGCATCGTCATCACCACCAAGAACGCCGGAGAGACGCGCCGCAATGCGGCGCGCGGCCTCGACCTGCCCGGGCAGCTGACCGCGATCGTGGCCCTGGCTGCCCTGACGTTCGGACTGATCCAGGCGGGTACGGCAGGCTGGACGGCGCCCGAGGTACTCGGCTCGTTCGCCGCCTTCGTGGTCGCCATGGGGCTCTTCATCGCAGTGGAGCGGCGGGAGGCCACCGAACGGCACACGCCGATGCTGCCGCTGAAGCTGTTCCGCAGCGGCACCTTCTCGGCAGCGCTGTTCGCCGGCCTGCTGATCAACTTCGCGCTGTCCGGTGTGCTGTTCACGCTCTCCCTGCTCTTCCAGCAGGGCCGGGGATACTCCGCGTTCCTCGCGGGGCTGGCCTTCCTGCCACTGACCCTGCCCACCGCGTTCAACCCGATCTTCACGGGCCGGCTGGTCGCCCGCATCGGCCCGCGCAAGCCGGCCACAGCCGGCTTCGTACTGATGGGAGTCGGCACCCTGATCCAGGCGGGCACCACCTCGGACTCGGCCGTGTCCGTCGCGGTGAGTTCGTTCGGACTGCTCCTCCTCGGATTCGGTATCTCCTACGCGATGCCTTCGCTCGTCGTGTCCGTCATGGGGTCGGTGCCGCGGGAGCTGTCCGGTATCGGCTCGGGCGCCCTCAACTCGGCCCGTCAGACCGGAGCTGTGGTGGGAGTCGCCATTCTCGGTTCCATCCTGAACGGCGCTTCGTCGATCGAGACCGGCACCAAGGTCGGCGTGATCGTCTCCGGCGTGCTGCTGCTGGTCGGAGCCGTCGTAGTCTTCGGCTTCGTAGGACGGGCGCAGAAGACAACTGCATAGTGGCTCCCGTCCCGGGAGCCGGGTGACACAGGAAGAGGTGCCTGCACGGGGCGCCGGGAGTGCGAGGCGGCAAGGGGGCCGCTTCCTTCATGCCTCTCGGTGCGCCGTGCTGGGACATGACACGGGGGTCTTCCGTTGGAAATCGGATTGCTTGGTCCACTTGTGGTGTCTTACGAGGGGAGATCGGTCCAACCGACAGCCGCCAAGCAGCGCACACTTCTGGCACTGCTGGTGCTGCACGCGGGGCAACTGGTGCTCACCGACTCGATCGTGGACGAACTGTGGGGAGACGATCCCTGCCTCAGCGCGGCCACCACAGTCCGGACCTACATATGCCAGATCCGCAAGCTCTTAGGCCATCTCCTGTCCGATCCGCGGCGCGACCCGCAGGAGATCCTGCAGGCCGTCCCGGGCGGATACAGGCTGAAGATGCCCGACGCCGCGTCGGACGCCGACCGGTACGAAAGGTCGGTCGCCGCCGGCCGGGAGGCACTCGCCTCGGGTGACTACGCCGTGGCCGGCACCAGATTCGAGACCGCGCTCGGCCTGTGGCGTGGCCCCGCTCTCATGGACGTACGGATGGGAACCCGGCTCCAGGCCGCGGCGCAGCGGCTGGAGGACTCCCGGTTGATCGTCCTGGAGCACCGGCTGGACGCGGACCTGCAGCTGGGCCGCCACCGGGAACTGCTCGGTGAACTCTCCGGCCTGTGCGTGGACCATCCACTGCACGAAGGGCTGCACGCGCAGTACATGCTCGCCCTGTACCGCTCCGACCGGCGGTCCGAGGCGCTCGCGGTGTTCCAGCGGCTGCGTACGGCGATGGTCGAGGATCTGGGCCTCGAGCCGTCGACCCGGGTGCAGAACCTGCAGCAGGACATCCTGCGGTCCGGAAACAACGGGCCCGCGCCCGAGCTGACCGCGCTGCTGCGGGCACAGTCCAGGACGATCGTCGAACTCACTCTGCGCATCGCGGAGATAGAGGACCGGCTCGGCCTGGACGGCCCCCGGGTACCGGGCAGCCCTTCCCCGCGGAGCGGGCCCCGAGAGAGCAGGCACAGCTATGCGCGCTGAACCGAGATATGCCTATCTGGGGCCGGAGGGAACCTTCACCGAGGCGGCGCTGCGCCTGCTGCCCGAGGCCGCCGGAGCGGTGTGCGAGCCGTTTCCGACCGTGAGCTCGACCCTGGACGCGGTGCGGTCGGGTGGCTGCCTCGCGGCCGTGGTGCCGTTGGAGAACTCGGTCCGCGGTGTGGTGCCCGCGACGCTGGAGGATCTGATATCCGGTGGTGCCACTCTGCAGTTCGACGCAGAGATCGAACTGCCGGTGACCTTCGCGCTGATGGCACGTCCGGGGGCGGCGGTCCAGGACATCCGGCGGGTCCTCAGCCATCCGCATGCCCATGGGCAGTGCCACCGCTGGCTCACCCAGCGGCTGCCCGGGGTGGAGGTCTGCCTCTCCACATCCACCGCCGCGGCAGCCCGGGAGATCGCGGAATCCTCGTCGCCGCACGCGCGGTACGACGCAGCGATCGCAGCGCCCATCGCGGCCGCACGCTACGGGCTGTCGGTGCTCGCCTCGGGCATCGGGGAGCGTCGGGACGCCGTCACCCGGTTCGTCTCCGTGCGGGGCACCGGCCCGTCCCCGGCCCGGACGGGCCGGGACCGTACCTCTCTCGTGGTGACCGCCGACGGCGCGCACTCGGGA
This sequence comes from Streptomyces sp. NBC_00353, assembly GCF_036108815.1. Classification (NCBI taxonomy): domain Bacteria; kingdom Bacillati; phylum Actinomycetota; class Actinomycetes; order Kitasatosporales; family Streptomycetaceae; genus Streptomyces; species Streptomyces sp. NBC_00353. Next base: position 3,801,139 of record NZ_CP107985.1, read on the forward strand.
GCGCTGGTGGACATTCTGACCGAGTTCTCCGCCCGCGGGGTGGGCCTGACCTGGATCCAGTCCTGGCCGACCGGCACGGCCCTCGGCAGCTACCACTTCTTCCTCGACATCGAGGGGCACATCGAGGACGGCGCCGTGGGCGACGCGATGATCGCCCTGCGGCGCAGGGCCGTGGAGGTGTCCTTCCTGGGCAGCTACCCGCACGTGGGCGGTAAGCCGGCGCGGCTGGACAGCAGCGGTGGGGGTGCCACTGGCGGCAGTCCCGAGGCCTGGCTGAGCGCCCTGCGCGCGGGCGAGGTACTCGTGGGCGGGCGGTGAACGCGGGCGGCTGGGCCGGCCCGGGCACCCGTGCAACGACCTCGGCCGCCGGGGGCGACCCACCGTCATGTGCGGCCACGCCCCGGCTGTCGTACCTGGTCTCCGCGAAGACGTGTCCGCCGCCCGGTGCGGGGCGCTGCGTCCGACGGGGGCGGAGCATCGCGTCGTACGACGCGCAGGTGGTTCCGGTCGGCGTCCTCGACCGAGTCGACGCGGCCCTGCGCGTCATAGTGGCTGGTGGAGACCGTCTGGGCAGACCGGGCTGCCGCTGCTGGGAGGACAGCCGCTGGGAGGAGATCTCGTCACCGAGGACAGGGGCAGAACGGCAGGCTTCCCTCAGGCCGACGCATGACAGGGACCCGCTGGGGCCCGCTTGCGCTGCGCCGTGCCGGGCACCACGGCATATTGGGTAGGTGGGGCCCCCAGGAACTCCACGTTCCCTGCGGTAGCGGATGACGCCGGTGGGGTGCGACGGGCGCGGTGGACCGGGCGTGGCCGGGAGTGCGTCGAGGTGTTGTCCGTAAGGAGGCACTGGCACGGATGAGCACACGTGAGGACCCCGCCGGTTGCCAGGACGGGTCGGTTGCGGCGCAGGGCGCACGGCTGGTGGTGGATGACCACGGGGTCGTGGTCGAGTGGAGCTCGCAGGCCCAGGCCTTGCTCGGCTATTCGGCCGAGGAGGTGCTGGGGCGCCGGGTGGCGGTCCTGCTGACCGGGCTCGGTGAGCAGACGGATCCGGGGGCTTCCGAGGTGAGGAAGTCTGCCCGTGAGCCGGCCGTCCGCCATCGGTCCGGGCAGGCACTCGCGGTCGGCATCCAGGTGTGGCCCATAGTGGGTGAGGGCGATGCCGTGTGGTGGTCCGTGCTTCTGACCCCGGCGGGGGGTTCCGGTCGGCTGAGTATCGACAGCGCGGTATTGCGCGCGGTACTGACCCAGTCCCCGCTCGGCCTGCAGGTCCTTGATCCCGATCTGCGGCTCATGCGGTTCAACACCGCCGCGCCGGGTGTGCGCGGTCTGCTGGGCGAAGAGGTCATCGGCCGGCCGATTCGCGAAGTGGCACCGGGTGTGGTCGACGATGCGTTGGAGCGGATGCTGAGGGACGTCCTGGACACGGGTCGACCCGTGATCGACGTCGAGCATGCCGGGCGGCCACCCTCCGACCCCGATCACGAGCACATCTATTCCGTCTCGCTCTACCGTCTCCAGGACCGCGCCGGGGGCGTCCTCGGCCTGCTGACGGCATCGACCGACATCTCCGAGCGGCATCGGGCTCGCGCGGGCCTGGACCTGCTCCTCGACGCCAGCACCCGCATCGGCACCACCTTGGACGTGGGGACGACGTGCGAGGAACTGGTCGGGGTCGCGGTGCCGAGCCTGGCCGACATCGCCGTCGTGGACATCGTCGACGAAGTACTGCAGGGGATGGCTCCGCAACCCGGTCCGGTGAGCTCCCACGCCGTGCTGCGACGTGCGGCCTTCAAGTCCACCGAAGGGGAAATCGCATCGGTCGCCTACCGCGTCGGAGAGGTCAACCTCTCGTATCCCCGGTCCTTCCGGGACTGCCTGGCCGATCTGCAGCCCCGCCTCGTGCAGCACCTGGAGATCGACAGTGAGTGGTCCATACACGACGCCCGGCGCGCCGAGCTGATCCGCCGGACCGGGGCCCATTCGCTCATGGTCGTACCACTCACCGCCCGCGGGGTCGTCCTCGGCCTGGCCAGCTTCTACCGGACCACGACACCGGACCCGTTCGAGGAGGACATCCTCGCCCTCACGGCGGATCTCGGCGCCCGGGCCGCCCTGTGCATCGACAACGCGCGCCGGTACACCCGTGAACGCACCGCCGCCCTCATCCTGCGCTCCAACCTGCTGCCGGAGGCCCTGCCTGCCCAGAACGCCGTCGAAGTCGCCCTGCACCACGTGTCCGCCGCCGCAGGAGACTGGTACGACGTGATCCCGCTGTCCGGGGCGCGCGTGGCCCTCGTCGTCGGACACGTGCCAGGACACGGCATGCACGCCGCCGCCGCCATGGGCCAACTGCGCACCGCCATCAACACCCTGGCCGCCCAGGACCTGGCCCCCGACGAACTGCTCGCGGACCTCGACGACCTGGTGACGGGCGCCGCCGGCCACGGCGCGCCCGCGACCCGCACCCACCCGGCTCGCGAACAGGCGATCGGCGCAACCTGTGTGTACGCGGTCTACGACCCGATATCCCGGCGCTGCACGCTGGCACGCGCCGGCCATCCCGCCCCCGTCATCGCTTCCCCCGACGGCGTGGTGGGCATACCCGACGTTCCTGCCGGACCGGCACTGGGAAACGGCCGCCCGCCCTACGAAACGAGCGAGCTGGAAATCCCCGAGGGCAGCACCCTCGCCCTGTTCACCAACAGCCTCATCACATCCCACGACAGCGATCCGCAACAGGGTCTGACCCGACTGCGCCGCATCCTGGGCAACCCGCTCCCCGCACTCCAGGACACCTGCGACGCCATCATCCGTGCACAACACCCCATCACGCACGACAACGACGTCGTCCTGCTCCTGGCCCGCACCCGCGCCCTCGCCGCCGACCAGGTCGCGTCCTGGACCCTCCCCAACGACCCCTCCGTCGTCACCAACGCCCGCAGCCTCACCAGCCGGCAACTGGCCACCTGGGGGCTGCAGGAACTCGACTTCACCACCCAACTGTTGGTGAGCGAACTGGTCACCAACGCCATCCGCTACGCCACCGGACCCGTCCAGCAACGCCTGATCCGGGACCGGACCCTCATCTGCGAAGTCACCGACGACAGCAGCACAGCCCCCCACCTGCGCCAGGCGGATCTCGCCGACGAAGGTGGCCGCGGCCTGTACCTCGTCGCGCAACTGGCCGGCCGCTGGGGTACCCGCTTCACCGCCCGAGGAAAGACCATCTGGGCAGAACAGGCCCTGCCCTGAACCATCGGCCCTGACGCCGGCAGAGCCCCGGTCGGCCGGTACACCGCGGCTCTCGACCGGGTCGGCCAGGCGCTCACCGGGCGATGACCTCGGCTTCCCGCCGTTCGGCCGGCACCTCGTTCCGCCGCCCGGTCAGCATCTCGGTCAGGATCCGCCGCGCGCCCCGCATCAGCCGCGTGCCCGAGCATGCGGACGTACCCGGCCCTGCGGATCGCCCACTGCCCACGGCATCTGCGCCCGGCGCACGCCCTCTGACCGGGTGACAGTGCACATCATCTCTCCACGCCCGTCGTTGATCTTGCGAGTAAATCCACTTCGGGGACCGTCCCGTCGTTCCCCGGCCGACTCGATGGAGAACCATCAAATGAACTCCAGAATGCTCACCGTCGCCGCTGCACTGACCGTCGCAGGTCTCATCGGGGCCGGATCCGCCACGGCGGCGCCCGGAACGGTCTCGGGCGCCGGCGGCAACCGCATCGGAACGGTGCGTGCCAACGGCGACGCCCACGCCAAGGAGGGCGGCCTCAGCGCCAGCTGGAACCTGGAGAGCAGCAGCATCAAGCAGATCGCCCTCTCCGGCGACCGCATCGGCGTCCTCAAGGCCAACGGCGACGCGTACGTGAAGGACGGCGGCCTCGGCGCCACTTGGGTGAAGGAAGCCTCGAACGTCAAGCAGATCGCGCTCTCCGGCAACCGCATCGGCGTCCTCAAGGACAACGGCGACGCGTACGTGAAGGACGGCAGCCTCACCGCCGCCTGGGTCCACGAGGCCGCCAAGGTCAAGGAGCTGGAGCTGGCCGGCGACCGCATCGGCATCGTCCAGGGCAACGGCGACGCCTTCGTGAAGGACGGCGGCCTCAGCGCCGACTGGGTCTACGAGGGAGGCGACATCGTCGACATCGACCTGGCGGGCAACCGGATCGGGGTGTTCACGGGCGACGGCAGGGCGTACGTGAAGGACGGCAGCCTCAAGGCCACGTATGCGAAGGAAGGCAGCGACGTCATTCAGCTCGAACTCTCCGGCGACCGCATCGGCATCCTCAAGGACAACGGCAAGACGTACGTGAAGGACGGCGGCCTCAGCGCCGCCTGGGCCCACGAGGCGGACAACGTCATTCAGATCGCCCTCTCCGGCAACCGCATCGGCATCCTGAAGGGCAACGGCAAGACGTACGTGAAGGACGGCAGCCTGACCGCCGCCTGGGTCCACCAGGCGGACAACGTCACCGAGCTCGCCCTGTCCTGATCCATCGCCCTCGTCCGGGCACGGTGTTGTCCGGACGAGGGCACTCCGCCTGCCGGTCCGGCGGACGGCTCCCGGGCGATCCGGCCAGACCCGATGTTCCGGCCGGCGAGTCGCTCGATTCAACGGTTCACCAACTGCTCATAAGTGAGCAGGCGTTCATGGCGATCAAGCAGTTTCGGTCACGAACTGCTTCCCTCCACCGCTCTCTCAGGGTTCACTGGATGTGACGAGTGGTGACGCGATCGCTGTCCGTATGCGGTCCGCCGCCGTGGCGTACCGGCCCGGCTCCGATGCCCCGGCCCCGGCGGAGGAAAGAGGACAGCGATGAGCTCTCCCGGAAACGATCGCCCGCGCGCCTGCACTGATTCGTGAAAGCGACTCATTCCCATTCCCTGTTCGCAACGTTCAGACGAGGGGCACCATGAGCAAAATCACGCTTCCAGAATTTCATATGCCGTTCGAGAGCACGGGCTGCAATCCAGGCATTCAGGCAACCAAACAAGCCGCCTGGGATTGGGCGGCCGACAACGATCTCGTCCTGTCTCCGGTGGCTCGGAAGAAAATGATCCGGACGCGTCCGGAGCTCTGGATATCCCTGATATTCCCGGCGGCGTCGCAGGAACACCTCGATCTGTTCTGCCAGTGGCTCTTCTGGGCGTTCCTGGTGGACGACGAGTTCGACGACGGCCCGGCAGGCCGCGACCCGCACATGTGCGAGGAGGCCATCGCCCGACTGGTGGACGTGCTCGACGGAACCAGCGCGCCGAACGGCCCCATGGAGCACGCTCTCGACGGTCTGATGGCGCGGACCTGTGAGGGACGGTCGCTGCGCTGGGTCCGGCAGTTCCGCCGGGACACGGTCGGCTGGCTGTGGACGTACTACGCGGAGGCCGTCGACCGGGCCGCGGGCCATGTGCCGAGCACCGCCGACTTCGTGAAGCACCGCCGTGACTCGGTGGCCATGCAGCCGTTCCTCGACCTGCACGAGATCACTGCCGGAACAGATCTCCCGGAATCCGCCCGCTCCCTCCCCGCATATATCGCACTGCGCAATGCAGTGGCCGATCACTCGGGACTCTGCAACGACATCTGCTCATTCGAGAAAGAAGCCGTGCTCGGATACGAGCACAATACGGTCCGGCTCATTCAGCGGGACCGCGGCGGCACGCTCCAGGAGGCTGTCGACGAGGCCGGAATATGGCTGGCGAGGATCGCCGACCGGGTGCAGCGAGCGGAAAAGGAACTCGTCGAGGAGATAGAGGCCGCACGCATCGACGGTCCGGCACGCGCTGCCCTTGAGCGCTGCGTCCAGGACTACCGAGGGCTCGTCCGCGGAGACTTCGACTACCACGCGCGGGCGGAGCGGTACACCCGCCCCGACCTGATGGAAGTCGACGAACAGCACTCCCTGTCCCGGAACTTCGCTGCCTGACCGGCCGGGAGCGGGGCGCCGGGCCAGGCCTGAAACCGGACCGGCCTGATTCGGCCAGATCCGGCCTGATCCGAAAGAAGGCCCTCGCCAAGAAGGCCCTCGCCGAGGCAGTCGTCCAGGGGCGCCGGTTCCGTCACCGGCGCCCGCCGGCGGCCCCCGGCCGACCACGGCCGGGGGTCCTCCCGGCGATCAGCCCTTGTTCTGGGCAGCCCAGAACTCGTCGAAGGTGAGCAGACCGTCACCGTTCGCGTCGTGGGAGTTGATGACGGCCTGGGCCACCGGCTCGGTGACGTAGGGGTCACCCAGCTGAGCCATCACGCTCTTGTACTCGGCAGCCGAAATCAGCCCGTCGCCGTTGAGGTCGTACCGCTCGAATGCCTTGCGCGCCGACTCGATGTCCGCCACTGTTCCGCCCCTTCATCATGCCTAACTGACGGGGGCCAGATTAACGGGCGCGACCGGCGCCGATCGCGGCGGCCGGTCGTCCATCATGGGTGGGGTGTCCGCGGACGGCGGGCGGGGCCCGGTACCGGGGAGTGGGACGCTTGACGAAGGACGCACTGGCTCGGACCCTGACGGCTGCCGCGCACGGGCGCTTCCCCGCGCCGGACGGGGGCACGACGGTGGTGGCACAGCCGAACGCGCGGGACGCCGGGGTGCTGGCCTTCACCGCGCACTCGGTGGTGTTCACCGACGAGGATCCGGCATGGGTACGGGCCACGCTGGCCGCCACCCCCGGCGATCCGCTCGCCGCGACGATGAACCCGTACTTCCTGGGCGCACTGCTGGCCCGTACCGGACGGCACATGAACACCATCGATCTGCTGACGGTCGCGAGCGCGCTGCCGGGTGATCCCGACATCGGGCTCCGGGAGATCGAGGACCCGGAACATCCGCGGGTGGCACGGGCGATGAAGTACCGCGACGAGGTGCGGGTCTGGGCCGCCGACGGCGGTGTGCTGATTCTGGGCCGTGGGGTCGCCGGACGCTGGGAGACGGCGATCGAGGTGGCCGAGGAGGCGCGCGGCCGGCGGCTCGGGGAGCGGCTGGCGCGAGCGGCCCGCCAGTTGGTGCCGGACACGGTGGTCTGGGCGCAGCAGTCGCCGGGGAACGCCCGCAGCGTGCGGACGTTCCAGGCGGCGGGCTACCGGCCGGTGGGCTCGGAGGCGCTGCTGATCGCGGGCTGACCCGCGGCCCCCGGCGAACGGGCCAAGGGCGCCGGGGCGCCGGGCGATCAGCGGAAGACTCCGGTGTGGCCGAGCGAGTAGCGGCCCGGCTGCGGATAGACGGCGAGCCCATGAGGTCCGTTACCCACCGGGATCCGGGCGAGCTGCTTACCGGTGGCCGTGTCGATCGCGTACACCTCGGCGTTGTAACGCCCGGACAGCCAGAGGACCTTGCCGTCCGCCGACACGCCGCCCATGTCGGGGCTGCCGCCGTTCGGCAGGTGCCACTTCTTCGTCAGTTTCTTCTTCGCGAAGTCGAAGATGGAGATGGAGCCTTCACCACGGTTGGTGACGTACATCTCCTTGGAGTCGCGGCTGACGTACAGACCGTGGGCGCCCTTGCCGGTGCGCAGCAGCTTCGGGCCGGTGAACTTCTGCCCGTCCAGCACCCAGATGCCGTTCGCGATCATGTCCGCGATGTAGAACGTCCGGCCGTCCGGCGACAGCTTCACATCCTGCGGCATCGCGCCCTTGAGCGGCAGCTTCTGCCGGCCGACGACCTTCATCCTCGCCGTGTCGACCTTGAGGAGTTCACCGGAGAACTCGCAGGAGACGATGAAGTACCGGCCGTCCGTGGAGAAGTCGGCGTGATTGACGCCCGCGCAGTCGACCGGGACGGCTCTGGCCTCCTTCATGGTGTGCGCGTCGCGGAAGACCAGCTGCCGGTCCATCGAGGCCATCACGACGGCGTACTTGCCGTTGGGCGTGAAGTAGAGGTTGTACGGGTCGGAGACCGCGACCGTCCGCCCGGCCTTCCCGGTGGCCGGGTCGATGGCGGTGAGGCTGTCGCCGAGGTCGTTGTTGACCCAGAGCGTCTTCAGGTCCCAGGACGGGACGACATGCTGCGGCTGGTGGCCGACCGGGATGGTCTCGATGACCTTGTACGTCTTCGGGTCGATGACCGACACGGTGTTGGACTTGGTGTTGGGTACGTACACCCGCGCCGGGAAGTTCTTGACGACCGGTGACATCATTCCGGCCCGGTCGGCCGCGTACACATCCTCGGGATCGAGCACCGGCGGCATCCCGGCGAGCCCCGGCGGGGTGGCGCGCTTCGAGGTGGCGTTGTCCGGGACGACGGGCGGCGCGGCGGCCTCGGTGTCGGCGGTCTCGGCCTTCCCCTTCTCGGCGGGGGTGCCACAGCCAGCGAGTACGGCGATGAGTACGCCCCCGAGCAGGGCCGCGGTGCGCTTGGTGGAGGAAAGCATCAGGTCAGCAGCTCCGTGGTCGTCACCGCACGCAGTTGTCGGCGGTCGATTTCGGCGAGGAGGACAGGCAGTGCGGCAACCGTGTCCGCGTAGCCGAAGTGCAGGCTCACCACCGATCCGTTGCGGATCTCCCCGGTGACCTTGCGGGTGACGGCCGCAGCGCCGGGAGAGGTGAAGTCGAGGGAGTCCACGTCGTACGAGAGGACGTGCGGGTAGCCCGCCCGGCGCGCGAGGCGCTGGACGAGCGGAGTGGCGTACCGGCTGCGCGAGGGGCGGAACCACGTTCCGATGGAGCCGGTGAGCCGGCGCAGCCGCTGGGCGCAGCCGGTGATCTCCGCGTACGCCGCCGCCTCGCCCATTGCCGAGATGTCGACATGGCTCTGGGTGTGGTTGCCGAGGTCGTGCCCCCCGTCGAGGATCCGGCGGGCCATCTCGGGGTGCTCGTCGAGCCAGCTGCCGACGGCAAGGACGGTGACCCGGGCGTGGGCACGTTCCGCCTCGGCGAGCACGGCCCGGGCGATGGCCGGGTCACCCTGGCCGTGGAAGGTCAGCGCGACGCGGGGGCGGCTGCGAGGGCCGTGGTCGATCTGGACCGGCTGCCCGGGGAAGCGGTGCGCGGCGGGCGCGGAGTGCGGGGGCCGCGTGCTCGCGTCGCTCGTGCCGGTGGTCTGCGCGGGGGCGCCCGCGGGCGTCTCGGCGGAGGTCTTCGTGGAAGTGGCGACAGCGCCGTGCCCTTCCGTACATCCGGCCGCAAGGGCGCCGACCAGGGCTGCCCCTGCGCCCGCGCGCAGTGCGCTGCGGCGGTGCACCGATGTCTCGGAGGCGTTCATGAGCAGAACAGTAGGGGCGCAATGCCAGGAAGATGAAAATTGACCCCATTCATACCTATTCAGGGGAGCCCGGGGTATGCCACCCGCAACCCGGATGCTCGATGAATCACCCGTCGAATCGCATAGTCATTCATGCATTACCAGGCCAGTGACTCATCACACCTACGATTCACCGTCGAAGTGTCCCGTTATGGCCAGTTTCAACCGATTAGCGCTTTTGGCTCCACGGTCGCCCATCTGCCATAGTCGGTTCCACGACCCCCATTGACCCGGGCCAGGTCGTCCTACGCGGCCGTGAACACACCCCCCATTTCACGGTCCTCACACAGAAGCCCCCGAGGCGCCGTACCACGGCAGACCGGGGGCTTCTGTGCGTCATCCGGACGGGCAGGAGAAGCGGGGACCCGGGAGGCCGGACCGGCTCAGCGGTCGGAGATCCGCATCTCGAACCAGGTGGTCTTGCCGCGCGGCAGCAGATCCACCCCCCACCGGTCGGAGAGCTTGTCGACGAGGAAGAGGCCGCGGCCACTGATGTCCATCTCCTGGACCGGCATGAGACACGGCAGGCCGCGCGAGGGGTCGCGCACCTCGATCCTGATCCAGCCGCGGCGGCGCAGCATCCGGAGCCCGAAGACGCGGGCACCGGTGTGCCGTACCGCGTTGCCGACGAGTTCCGAAACGAGCAGAACGGCGTGCTCGGCGGTCTGCGGGGAAAGCGCCCACTGACGAAGAACCACGCACGAGGTGAGCCGACGAGCGGTCGCCGCGGACTCCGGACGGGACGGCAGCCGGACCTCGCCCTCCGTCGGATTTCCGAACAACTCCAGCGCCTTGAACGCCTGTTCGTCCTCGACAGCCGACATCCAGCGTGCCGCAGTCGCACCGCCGCGCTGTCGCGGCTGTTCCACACCCTCCAGGCCCGCCATGCACACCATCATGGCCGCACGACGGGCGCTCCGGGGCCGTTCCGAGGGAATCCCCACCCCGGAGACAGGCATTCCGTGCAGGTCGGTAGGCATATGCCAGTGGCAGAATGCATCTCTCGACACCCACTCCGACCTGCACATATATGCCGCTCGAACGGGATTGCCCCGGTCATCGGAATGCCGAGCCTTAAGGTTGCCTTAAGGCTCAGCTAATCCGCCCACACGGATGAACCCACGGCCGTCTGTACCCAACTGGCTTTCGGTCAGAGGAACTTGGCCTTGCCCGGACCCTCTTCGACAAAGCTGCGCATGCCGCGCTCACGGTCCTCCGTGGCGAACAGACCGGCGAACCAGTTCCGCTCGATCGTGAGCCCGGTGTCGATGTCGGTCTCCAGCCCCGCGTCGATGGACTCCTTCGCGGCGCGCAGTGCCAGGGCAGGCCCCTTGGCCAGCCGCGCGGCCCAGGCGTGCGCCTGCTCGTACACCTCGGCCGCCGGCACCACCCGGTCCACCAGACCGATCGTCAGGGCCTCCTCGGCCTTCACGTGGCGGCCGGTGAAGATCAGGTCCTTGGCCTTGGACGGGCCGACCAGCCGGGCCAGCCGCTGGGTGCCGCCCGCACCGGGGATCAGACCGAGCATGATCTCGGGCTGGCCCAGCTTGGCGTTGTCGGCGGCGATCCGGAAGTCGGCGCAGAGCGCCAGTTCGCAGCCGCCACCGAGCGCATAGCCGGTGACCGCGGCGACGACCGGCTTGGGGATCCGCGCCACCGCGGTGAAGGAGTCCTGCAGCGCCTTGGACCGTACGACCATCGCCGCGTGGTCCATGGCCTGCATCTCCTTGATGTCCGCTCCCGCCGCGAACACCTTCTCGCCGCCGTAGAGGACGACCGCGCGCACATCGTCGCGCCGGGTCGCCTCCTCGGCGAGTTCACGCAACCGGTCCTGGGTGGCGACATCCAGGGCGTTCATGGGCGGGCGGTCCAGCCGGATCGTGCCGACACCGTCGCTTGCTTCGAGGGTTACCGTCATGGGAGGCAGGTTAACCGGCGCTAACGACGGCGGGCCCGGTGCTGTTGGTCACAGCACCGGGCCCGCCGTCGTGTCGTACGTCGCGAACTACTTGGTCCACTCCGCCCAGCTCATGTTCCAGCCGTTGAGACCGTTGTCCGGCTGGATCGTCTTGTCCTGGGAGTTCTTCACGACCACGACGTCGCCGATGATCGAGTGGTTGAAGAACCAGGCCGCCGGGGTCGTCTTGCTCCAGCCACCGCGTACGTCCTGCAGACCGACGCAGCCGTGGCTGGTGTTGGTCGAGCCGAACACGCCGGGCCCGCCCCAGTAGTTGCCGTGGATGAACGTGCCCGACGTGGACAGCCGCATCGCGTTCGGCACGTCCTTGATGTCGTACTCGCCGCCGAATCCGACGGTGTCGCCGTTCATCCGGGTCACCTTGAGCTTCTCACTGATGACCATCTGTCCGTTGTACGTGGTGGTCGCCGGGGCGCCCGCGGAGATCGGGATGTTCCTGAGCTGCTTGCCGTCGCGGACGACCTTCATGCGGTGCGTGCTCGCGTCGACAGTGCTGACCTGGCGGCGGCCGATGGTGAACGAGATCGTCTTGGCCTGCTTGCCGTAGACCCCCGGGCGTCCCTCGACCCCGTCGAGGTTGAGCTTCACGGTCACCTTGGTGCCCGCCGCCCAGTAGTTCTCGGGGCGGAAGTCGAGACGGTCGTTGCCGAACCAGTGGCCCTCGACGGGGACGGACGGCTCCGCCGTCACCTCGATGGCCTTCTCGACGGCGTCCGGGTCGGTGATGCCGCGAGTGAAGTGGATCGAGACCGGCATGCCGACGCCCACCGTGGAGCCGTCCTCCGGCGTGTACTGCCCGATGAAGGTGTTCTTCGGGACCAGTGTGGTGAAGGTGGTGTCCTTCGCCGACTGACGGCCCTTCGAGTCCTTGGCGATCGCGTGGACGCTGTACTTCGTCGCCGCGGCCAGGTGCTGCCCGGGCTCCCAGCTCGTGCCGTCCGCCGCGATCTCGCCCTCGACCTCGACGCCCTTGGGGTCGGCGACCTTGACCGTGGTCAGCTTGCCCTGCTCGGCGGAGATCTTCAGTGCCCCGCTGGTGGCGACGGAGTCGGCGCCGTCCTTCGGCGCGACGGTCACCACCGCCTGCGAGGCGGTGGTGTCCTCGTTCTTGCCCCCACCGGTGTTCTTGCCCTTGCTCCCGGCATCGGTGTCTCCCCCACCGCAGGCCGTCACCAGCAACAGCAGCGCTCCCAGTACCAGAGCCAGCAGTCCGGTGGTCCCCCGACCACGTCGCCTGCCGTTCGCCCCGACCGATGCCCCCGATATCGGCTGCCCGTTCAATGTGGTCGTCTCCCCTCACACGGCCTGGCCCCGCCAAGGCCCAGGGAGCCCGCAAGCTCCCACCCCCGCGCGCTGCTCATGCGCGCTCAGCGAAAGGTAACCACACCGACCGTGGGGAGATCTCCCCCAGGATGTCACCGTTCAGTCCCAAGTTGGTGCGGAACTTCCCCAGGTGACGCATGGTTCGGAGCGCTGCGCGGGAGTGTCCGGTGCGAGTCCGGCCGATCCGGGTCAGTGGAGCGCGGAGCCCGCCCGCCACTGGATCCAGTTCAGATTCCAGCCGCCCAGACCGTTGTCCGGAGCGACCTGCTTGTCCTCGGAGTTGACGACCTCGACCACGTCCCCGACGATCGTCCGGTCGAAGAACCAGCCGGCCGGGGTGTCCCCGCTGCCGCCCTTCACATCCTGCAGCCCGACACAGCCGTGGCTGACGTTCGCCGAGCCGAAGACGGCACCGCCCGCCCAGTAGTTGCCGTGCACGAAGGTGCCGGAGTCAGTGATCCGCACGGCATGCGGAACGTCCTTGATGTCGTACTCACCGCCGAAGCCGACGGTCCGGCCGTCCATCCGGGTCACCTCCTGCATCTCGGTGACCACCATCTTCCCGTTGTACGTGCTCGAAGCCGGGGCACCCGCCGTGATCGGGACCTTGGACAGCAGCCGGCCGTCGCGGCGTACCTCCATGGTGTGGTCGGCCACGTCCACCCTGGACACCTGCGAGCGGCCCACCGTGAAGGTGACCGTCCTGCGCTGGGTGCCGAACACACCGGGCGCGCCCTCCACATCGTGCAGCGCCACCGCGACGGTGACCTCGGTGCCCGGCTTCCAGTAGGCGGCCGGGCGGAAGTCCAGCCGGTCGCCGCCGAACCAGTGCCCCACCACCTCGACCGCAGGCTCGGCGGTGATCCGGATGGCCCGCTGCACCGCCGCACGGTTCGTGATGACGCGGTCGAAGCGGAAGGAAACGATCATGCCGGTGCCGACGGTCGACCGCTCGTCCGGCTCGAAGCTGCTGGTGAAGCGCTGCTGGGGGACCGCGGTGGTGAAGGTGGAGTGGCGGGCCGAGCGGCGCCCCGCACCGTCCACGGCCACCACGTCGACGCTGTACTTGGCGGACAGGCTGAGCCGGCCCGAGGCGCCGCGCGGGGTCCAGGAGAGGCCGTCCTGCGAGATCAGACCCTGCATCTCGCGCTGTCCTGCGTCCTTGCTCCGCTCTGCGTTCGCGGGCGGCTCAGCGACCTCGATCTGCGTCACCTTGACGTGTTCCAGCCGCCCGTCGGAAACCTTCACCTCGACCCGGGCGTCCGGCCTGATGTCCTTGGCCCCGTCCGTCGGGGTGATCCTGATCGCGTACGGCAACGACCGCGGCTTCCCGTTGATGAATGGTTCCCCGTCGGTGCAACCTGTCAGTACGCCCAGTACGGCCAGTACGGCGAGCAGTCCTGCCCATGTCAGCACGGTGGCCGGGCTCGCTCCTGCCTTCTTCGCGTTGTGGTTCACGTTCCCCCAACGACCGGAGCGGCCGGGGGAAACGTGAGTGCGGGCCCTGCCCTGGGCAGAACAGAGGGAGGACCACACTCGAGGAGCCACGGCCGGGACGCCGTGCGCTCCTCTTCGGTGCCGGGTCCGGACGAGCCGCGGGAGGCTGAGAGTGTCGAGCGCAGCCGAGCAGGAGACAGTGCCAGGGCCGGTCAGGGAGGCGGTGGAGCGGACAGCGGAAGAGGCGGGGACCGGCCCGGGGAGCGGGCGGGTCCCTTCCGGCGGGCAGCAGCAGCCGGCCGTGTGGCCCGGTGCGCCGATGCCGCTCGGGGCCCGCTTCCGGGTGGGGCCCGACGGGGTGGCGGGCACCAACTTCGCGCTCTGGGCGGGCGGCGCCGAGGCCGTCGTGCTCTGCCTCTTCGACGAGGAGGGGAACGAGACGCGCCTCCCGCTGACCGAGCTGACCCATGAGGTCTGGCACGGCTTCGTGCCGGGCGTGCGGCCGGGCCGGCGGTACGGCTACCGGGTGCACGGCCGCTGGGACCCGTGGACGGGTGCCCGGTGGAATCCGGCGAAGCTGCTCCTCGATCCGTACGCACGGGCCGTGGACGGCTCATTCACCCTGCCGGCCGAGGTGTACGGCCATGTGAGGGACTGGCCGCAGCAGCAGGTCGCCGACACCGTGCGCGACGAACGGGACTCCGCTCCGTTCGTGCCCAAGGGTGTCGTCGTCCACGACGACGACGACTGGGCGGAGGACCGGCGGCCCAAGACCCCGTGGGCGGACTCCGTCATCTACGAGCTGCATGTACGCGGCTTCACCAAGCTGCACCCGGGGATCCCCGAGGAGCTGCGCGGCACGTACGCCGGTCTCGCTCATCCGGCGGCCGTCGGCCACCTGCAGCGGCTCGGCGTGACAGCGGTGGAGCTGCTGCCGGTGCATCAGTTCGCCCATGAGGACCATCTGCTCCGGCGCGGGCTGCACAACTACTGGGGCTACAACTCGATCGGCTACTTCGCCCCGCACGCGGACTACTCGGCCAGCGGTACGGGAGGCCAGCAGGTCGGCGAGTTCAAACGCATGGTGCGGGCGCTGCACGACGCCGGGATCGAGGTGATCCTCGATGTGGTCTACAACCACACGGCGGAGGCGAGCGAACTGGGACCGATGCTGTCGCTGCGCGGCATCGACAACCGCGGCTACTACCGGCTCCAGTCCGACGCACGCAGATACGCCGACTACACCGGCTGCGGCAACACCCTGCACGTGGTGCAGCCGCACGTGCTGCGGCTGATCACGGACTCGCTGCGGTACTGGGTCACGGAGATGGGCGTCGACGGGTTCCGCTTCGATCTGGCGGCGGCGCTGGCCCGCTCGATGCACGACGTCGACATGCTGTCCCCGTTCCTCGCGGTGATCGCCCAGGACCCAGTGCTGCGCCGGGTGAAACTGATCGCCGAACCGTGGGACGTCGGCAACGGCGGCTACCAGGTGGGCGCGTTCCCGCCGCTGTGGACCGAGTGGAACGACCGCTACCGGGACGCCGTGCGGGACTTCTGGCGCGGCGCCCTGCCCGATGTACGGGATCTGGGCTATCGGCTGACCGGATCCAGCGATCTCTACGCATGGGGCGGCCGCCGGCCGTACGCCTCGGTCAACTTCATCACCGCGCACGACGGCTTCACCCTGCGCGATCTGGTCAGTTACGAGCAGAAACACAACGAGGCCAACGGAGAGGGCAACCGGGACGGCACGTCGGACAACCGGGCCTGGAACTGCGGCGCCGAGGGCGGGACCGACGACCCCGGCATCAACGCCCTGCGCCGCCGCCAGCTGCGCAATCTGCTCACCACGTTGCTGCTGTCGACCGGGGTGCCGATGCTGGTCGCGGGCGACGAGATGGGCCGTACGCAGGGCGGCAACAACAACGCGTACTGCCAGGACAACGAGGTCAGCTGGCTGGACTGGTCCCTGCTCGACCAGCCCCAGTGGCGGGAGCTGACCGAGCTGACGGCCCGGCTGCTCGCGCTGCGCCACGCCCATCCGGTGCTGCGCCGCCGGGCGTTCTTCTCCGGCCGGGCGCAGGCCGCGGACGGGCTGCGGGACCTGGCGTGGTTCACCCGGCAGGGTAAGGAGATGACGGAGACGGACTGGTACGCACCGGCCGCGACAATCGGTCTCTATCTCTCCGGGCGCGACATCCCGGGCCGGGACGCACGCGGCGAACAGGTCACCGACGACAGCTTCCTGGCGATCCTGCACGCTGCCGACCGCCCGATCAGCTTCCGGCTTCCGGGGCCGCCGTGGGCGCAGGCGTACGAACTGGTGCTGGACACCTCGCAGGAGGACCAGTCGACCGCGCCGGCGACGGTGCACCGGGGCAACGAGCTACTGACGGTGCCGGCGAGGGCGGTGGTGCTGCTGCGCGTCAGGGAGTGAGCAGGGAGCGAAGGGCGTGCGGATACGGACGGCGGGGGCAGGTCAGCCGAGGATGCCGCGGTCGTAGGCGACCGCGACAGCCGCGGCGCGGTCCTTGGCGCCCAGCTTGCCGAAGATGTGCGTGAGATGGGTCTTCACCGTTGCCTCGCTGATGAACAGTTCGGCGGCGATCTCCCGGTTGGAGGTGCCCTTGGCGACGAGTTCGAGCACCTGGCGCTCGCGTGCGGACAGCGACTGGTCGGCGGCGCCGGCGGGCATGCGTACCCGGTTGATCAGCCGGGAGGCGACCGCGGGAGACAGCACGGTGCGACCGTCGGCGGCGGCGCGGACGGCGGTGAACAGTTCGTCGCGGGGCGCGTCCTTGAGCAGGTAGCCGGTGGCTCCCGCTTCGATCGCCGGGAGGGTGTCGGAGTCGGTGTCGTACGTGGTGAGGACGAGCACCTTGGAACGGGCGCCGCGCCGGGTGAGTTCGGCGATTGCCGCGACTCCGCCGCCGCCCGGCATCCGCAGGTCCATCAGGACGACGTCGGGGTCCAGGCGGGCGGCGAGATCGACTCCCTCGACGCCGTCGGCCGCCTCGCCGAGCACCTCGAAGCCCGGGGCCGACTCGAACATGCCCCGCAGACCGTCCCGTACGACGGGGTGGTCGTCGACGACGACGAGGGTGATGGTGCGTGCGGTTTCGTCAACCATGGCGTTTCCACCGTACGCGGTGCTCGGATACGCGGTGCTCGGATACGCATGGCTCGGATACGCGATGTTCATTGCTGAGGAACCAGTGGGACGCGGGCGCAGACCACCGCTCCGTTGCCCGGTTCCGACTCCACCACGACGGCTCCCGCCATGCGTTCGGCGCGGGCACGCATACCGCCGAGACCGAAACCGTCCGAGCCCCGGTACGGCGGCAGGGCGACCGGGTCGAAGCCGCAACCGTCGTCCCGTACGTCCAGGGTGACTTCGTCGCCCATGAAAGAGAGCGTGACGCCGACCCTGGTGGCCCCGGAGTGACGGCCGACATTGGCGAGGGCTTCCTCCGCGATCCGGAGCAGGGTGGCGCCGACCTCGTCGTGCAGCGGCTCGGCGGTGCCGGTGACCGTGCACTCGGCGCGTACACCCGTGCGTTCCGCCCAGCTCGCGACGGTCTTCCCGAGTGCCTCGGGGAGGTCGTCGTGGGCCAGTGCGGCGGGGACCAGATTGCTCACGGACCGGCGTGCCTCACCGAGGCTGTGGCGGGCGAGTGCGGCGGCGCGGTCGAGGTGTACGCGGGCCGTCGCAGGATCGGACTCGGCGGTGGAGGTGACCACCTGGAGCTGGGCGATGATGCCGGTCAGCCCCTGGGCGATCGTGTCGTGAATCTCCGCGGCGAGCCGGCTCCGTTCGTCGGCGACCCCCGCCTCGCGTGCCTGGACGAGGAGTTGGGCGTGCAGGCCGGCGTTCTCCGCCAGGGCCTGTTCGAGACGGGCGTTGGCGGACTCCAGTTCGTCGATGATGTCGAGCTGGGTGCGGGCGTGCTCGGCCTCCCGGGTGCCGATCTGCGCGAAGACGAGGATGAGGGTGCCGTGCAGGGTGAACAGGATGCCGAAGGCCGCCCAGTTCGTCGGCGTGTCCGGCGGGAAGCCGCTGCCGCACTGGGAGCCCGCCATGGTGACGGCATTGGCCAGCATCCCGACCCGTGCGGCCCGCCTGGAGAGGAGGCTCCCCGCGTCGAAGTAGCTGAGGACCGCGTACATCGAGAAGAACGGGCTGCACCAAGACAGTACGAAGGCGAGGAGTGTGCGTACGACGAAGTAGACCGGCGCGGCCCACGACCGCCTGGAGGGCCGGTGCCGGATCCGGCTCCACCAGATCTGGAGCGCCAGCGCCACCGGGACCAACACCCCGGCCACGTACATCCCGGTACGGCTCATGACGAGGTCGGCGGACATCGCCGAGATGACGGTGGCCAGCCCCAGCAGACCGTACGGCCCGTACCGGAAGAACCACTCCCACCACTGCTCGGCCGTCCTGCCTGCTGCGGTATCACCGCCGGTACGCACCGTCCCCATGCGGTCAGTCTGCCCCGGCCCGGCCGGCCGCGTTACTTCCACCGGAACCAACGGGTCGCCGCGGCAGCCGTCAGGGCGGTCCACAGGGCCATCACCCCCAGATGCGCCCAGCTCGGCCAGCCGCCGGAGGCTGCCCTGTCCAGTGCCTGGGAGGCCGCGCCGAAGGGGGTGCACTGGACGATCCGGCGGAGGGTGCCCGGCATCGCCTGGACCGGTACCCAGACACCGGCCGTGAACATCATCGCGAGGTAGACGACCGAGCCGACGGCGGCGGAGGCCTTGGTGGTGGCGGAGAGGGCGCTGACCATCGCCCCGAGGGAGAGAACGCTCGCGGTCGCCAGGAGCAGGGCCAGCAGATAGCCGACGGGCTGACCGGGCAGCCGCACGTCGAAGGCGATGCGGCCGACGGCCATGACCAGCACGGCCGAACCCAGGGCGGCCGCGCCGTGGAGGGCGACCTGCGCGGTGAGCAGGGCGGACGGCCGCACCGGAGTGGTCGACATACGGCGCAGGATGCCGCGTTCGCGATAACCGGTGAGGACGGGCGGCATGGCCTGCAGCCCGGCCATGATCATGGCGAGCAGTACGGCCACCGGCACATACAGGTCGATGACGCGGCGGCCGCCGAGGGCGTCCTCGGGATGCCGGAAGGACGGGACCAGCCCGAGGATCGTCATCAGGACGGTGGGAAAGACGAGGATCCAGAAGAGACTGCCGGGCTCGCGGAGAAAGAGCCGGGTCTCGCACTTGAGGACGGCGAAAGAGGGGCTGCCGGGCGCCGGAGAGGTTGATGCGAGGGAGGTGGTGGGCATCTCAGACCGCCGTTTCCTTGTCTGCTTCGGGTTCTGGCTCTGTCTCGGTGAGATCGAGGAAAGCGTCGTCCAAGGTCGCTTCGGTGACACGCAGTCGGTGTGCGGTGATGCGGTGCCGGGCCAGCAGTGAGATCACCGCGTTGACGGTCTCGTCGGTGCCGTTGATGACGATCCGGCCGCCCTTCTGCTCGGCCGACGCCGCTCCGGGGAGCTCCGCCAGATCGCCGGTGGCGAGGGGCTGCGAGGGGGTGAAGGAGATGGCGGTGGTGCTTCCGGCTCTGCTGATCAGGCCGGACGGGGTGTCGAGGGCGACGGCCTTCCCCTTGTCGATCACGGCGATCCGGTCGCAGAGCCGCTGGGCCTCCTCCATGAAGTGGGTCACGAGAAGGACGGTCACGCCACTGTCCCGTACCTCTTCGATCAGTTGCCAGGTGTCACGGCGGGCCCGGGGATCAAGTCCGGTGGTCAGCTCGTCGAGCACCACGACCCGCGGGTTGCCGACCAGGGCGAGGGCGATGGACAGTCGCTGCTTCTGACCGCCCGACAGCTTGGCGAACCGCGTGGTGAGCTTGGTGTGCAGACCGAGCCGTTCGGCCAGGGTCCGCCACTCGGCGGGGTGCGGGTGGAAGGCGCTGTACAGCTCCAGCGCCTCGCGCACCGTCAGCTTGGCCTGCAGCTCGCTCTCCTGGAGCTGGGCTCCCAGCAGGTGTGTCACTCGCCCGTGGTCGGCGACCGGGTCGAGTCCGGCGACCCGGACCGTGCCGGCATCGGGGACGCGCAGTCCCTCGACGCATTCGACGGTCGTGGTCTTGCCCGCGCCGTTGGGGCCGAGGATCCCGAAGATCTCCCCCTCGTCGACGGCGAAGGTCACTCCGTCCACCGCGGGGCGCCCGGCGTAGGCCTTGCGCAACCCGTTCACTTCGATGATGGCCATGGGTACGAGGGTCCTGCCGCGCGGGCCCGCGCGGCATCGTCCATCGCGCTGGAAACGGCATCAGCCGATCGGTTGACGCCGGGTGCGACCGCGCAGAAAACCAGATGAGGGATGTCAATGGTGAACCGTAGGCTCGCCCCTGATGCCCGAAAACCATGTAGAGCCCAAGGACCGGTCCGCCGCGCGCTCCCTGCTGCGGCTGTGGCCTTACGTGAAGCCTGTACGGATCCGCCTGTCCGGCGCGGCTGCCGTGGCGATCATCGCCTCCTGCCTCGGCCTGGTGATACCCCTCGTACTGAAGTGGATCGTGGACGGCCCGGTCGCGCACCACGATCCGGGCGGAGTCTGGCTCGGCGCGCTCTACCTGCTGTTGCTGGGCATCGTCGAGGCGCTGCTCTTCGGACTGCGGCGGTGGCTGGTGGCGCGGCCGCTGGCGGGCGTCGAGGCATCGATGCGGGCCGACCTGTACCGGCATCTGCAGCGGCTGCCGGTGGCCTTCCACGACCGGTGGCCATCGGGTCAGCTGCTGTCGCGCGGCACCACGGATCTGATGCTGCTGCGTATGTTCCTGGCCTTTCCGCTGACGTTCCTGCTGGTCAACGCCACCACGATCCTGGCCGGTTTCATCATTCTGCTGGTGCAGCAGTGGACGTTGGGATTGGTGCTGCTGGCTCCGGTGGTGCCGCTGGTGATCCTCTGCTCGGTCTTCGAGACGAAGTACGCGGTGGTGGCGCGCAAGGCACAGGACCAGGTCGGCGATCTGACGACGGTTGTCGAGGAGAGTGTGCTCGGCATCCGCATCATCAAGGGTTTCGGCCGGCACCGTAGCCAGGCCCTGGCCTTCCGTGGTCTCTCGCAGCGGCTGCGCGGTACGGAACTCGACAAGGCACGGCTGCTGGCCGGCATCTGGGCGTTCATCACCACCATCCCCGAGCTGGCGATCGGGGCGGCGCTGGTGCTCGGCACGATCCAGGTCGCGGACGGCGGACTGTCGGCGGGCACGCTCGTCGCATTCCTCTCGACGGCGCTGGCGCTGCGGTGGCCGGTCGAGTCGATCGGCTTCCTGCTGGCGATGAGCCAGGAGTCGGCCACGGCGACCGAGCGTTTCTTCGAGGTGATGGACGTGGCGGAGGAACGCGAGACGGCCGGGGAGTTGAACGAGGAACCGTCCGCGGGGACGTCCACGAAGTCATCCCCGGAGTCTTCCGCGGACGGCGGGATGGTCTTCGAAGGCGTCGAGTTCCGCTACCCGGACGCGGAGGCCGGCTCCGTACCCGTACTGACCCGGATCGATCTACGGATCCGCCCCGGCGAGACGATGGCCCTGGTCGGGGCCACCGGGTCCGGAAAGACGACGCTCACCGCACTCGTACCGCGACTGCACGACGTCACCGCCGGGCGGATCACGCTGGACGGTACCGACATCACCACCCTGCCGCGCGAACGGCTGCGTGAGCTGGTGTCCGTGGCGTTCGAGGAGCCGACGCTCTTCTCGGCCAGCGTCGGGGAGAACGTTCTCATGGGCGCCGAGGATGCCGGCGAGGACGAGTTGCGGCGGGCGCTGTCGATCGCGCAGGCCGACTTCGTGTACGACCTGCCGCACGGCATCGACACCCAGGTCGGCGAGCAGGGTCTCAGCCTCTCCGGCGGTCAGCGGCAGCGCCTCGCACTGGCTCGCGCCGTCGTCGGACAGCCGCGCTTCCTGGTGCTCGACGACCCGCTCTCGGCTCTGGATGTGCACACGGAGACGCTGGTGGAGGCCGCCCTGCGGCGCGTGCTGGAATCGACCACGGCCGTGGTGGTCGCCCACCGGCCGTCCACCGTGATGCTCGCCGACCGGGTGGCGCTTCTGTCGGAGGGCCGGATCAGCGCAGTCGGCACCCATCAGGAACTGCTGCGCAGCAACGCCGAGTACGCCTGGCTGATGTCCGGCGCCGGAAGCTCGGTGTCCGCTGAGCTCACCGACGACGTGACCGCCGGGGACGCCAGTACCGCATACCTGTCCGACGCCGGCGTGCGTGCCATGGACGTCCCTGCCGAGGAGGGCAGTACCCGATGACCGATGCGACGACAGGGTGTCCCACAGGGACGGACGGCGACGACGGGAACCGCCCCGGGGCCGGCCCGGAGTCGACGGCTTCCGCCACGAAGGGCGCAATGACAAACCCGGTCACGAGCCCCGGAGCGGGCACGAACACGGTCGCGGGCACGGCTACGGCCACGGAGATCAAGGCCCGCGACCTGAGCGGCACGGGTGCCGGGAAGGGTCCCGGGCAGGGCGGCGGCCCGCGGCCGAAGGCCGAAGCCACCGGCCTGGAACCCGACTCCGCCGTCGACGCCGGGGCCGGGGACCCCTTCGACCGGGACGACCTGCCCACTCCCCGGGGCGCCACCCGCACCCTGCTGGTGTCCCTGCTCGGCCCGCTCAGGGGCCGGGTGGTGGTCGCCGCGCTGTTCCTGCTGATCCAGCAGGCAGCCGTCCAGGCCGGCCCACTGCTCGTCGCGTACGCGATCGACAGCGGCGTGCCGGCGTTCCGGGACAAGGACTACGGACCGCTGATCGCCGTGGCCATCGGATACGCACTGTGTTCGGCGGCCGCGGGAAGCATGCAGTACGCGTTCATCCAGGCCTCCGCCCGGATCAACCAGGACGTGCTGCTCGATCTCCGCGGACGGATCTTCCGCCACGCGCAGGCGCTGAGTGTGGACTTCCATGAGCGCTACACCTCGGGCCGGCTGATCTCCCGCTCCACGACAGATGTGGAGTCGCTGCGGGAACTGCTCAGCGAGGGCCTGCAGGAACTCATCGGTGTCGTGCTCTCCTTCGTGTCCATCTCACTGATGCTCCTGTGGCTGGACTTCGATCTCGGTGCGGTCGCCGTCGTCTCGTTCGTACCGCTGTATGCGCTGGTGCGGCTCTACCAGCGGCGGGCCGGTGTGATCTTCGCTGCGCGGTCGACGGCTATCGCGGCGGTCATCGTGAAGTTCGCGGAGACGATGAACGGAATCCGTCCCGTCCAGGCCTTCCGCCGCGAGCGCACCAACGACGCCGAGTTCGACGGGCTCAACCAGCAGCACTGCCGGACCAACGGCAACGCGCTGCTGGAGATGGCGCGCTACGTCGTCGGCTCCCGGCTGGTCGCCAACACGGCGGTGGCCGGGATCGTGCTGTGGGGTGCGTACCGAGTCGCCTCCGGCGCTCTCGCACTCGGCGTGCTCGCGGCGGCCGTGCTCTATCTGCGACGGCTGTACGACCCGATCGACCGGCTCGGCATGTTCCTCAACTCCTATCAGTCGGCCGCGGCTTCGCTGCAGAAGATCGCAGGCCTGCTGGCCCAGACCCCCACCGTGCCGGAGACCGCGAACCCGCGGGAGCTGCCTGCCCGCACGGGTGAGCAGCCGGGCCGGGACGTCGTCTTCGACTCGGTGAGCTTCGCCTACCGAACGGGCGGCGAAGTGCTGCCCCGCTTCGATCTGACGATCCCGGCAGGCCAGACCGTGGCCGTGGTCGGCTCGACGGGCGCCGGGAAGTCGACGCTCGCGAAGCTGCTGGCCCGGTTCTACGACCCGACCGACGGCCGGGTGCTGCTGGACGGGACCGACCTCCGGGACCTCGCCACGCCCGAACTGCGGCGCGGTGTGGTGATGGTGACCCAGGAAGCCTTCCTGTTCTCCGGGACGGTCGCCGAGAACATCGCCATCGGCCGCCCGGACGCCACTCCCGAGGAGATCGAGCAGGCCGCGAAGGCGATCGGGGCGCACGACTTCATCAGCAGTCTGCCCGACGGATACGACACGGACGTGCGGAAGAGGGGCGGGCGGATCTCCGCCGGCCAGCGCCAGTTGGTCGCCTTCGCCCGCGCCCTCCTCGCCGACCCGGCGGTGCTGATTCTCGACGAGGCGACGAGCTCCCTCGACATCCCCGGCGAACGTGCGGTGCAGCGCGCCATGGACACGGTGCTGCACGGCCGTACCGCAGTGGTGATCGCCCACCGGCTGTCGACCGTGGAGATCGCGGACCGGGTGCTGGTGATGGAGCACGGCCGAATCGTGGAGGACGGCTTCCCGTCCGAACTCATCGGTGGGACAGGCCGGTTCGCAGGGCTCCACCGCGCCTGGCGGGAGAGCCTGGCCTGAGACCGACCGCGGGTGGCGGTCTCCCCCGTCGGCCTCCCACAGCGGCGGTCTAGGGTGCGTACATGACTGAGCCCGTGGATCAGCCGGTCGGCCCGTATGCGGACCAGGAGACCCCGGACCTCCGCAGCCCCGGGCGGTATCTGTGGTGGCTGGTCACCCGTCAATGGCGCCGCGTTGCCGCCGGGGCCCTGCTCGGCAGCTCCTGGATGATCTGCCTGACCCTGCCGCCGTACCTGCTGTCGCGCGCCATCGACGACGGGCTGCAGCCCGGGGGCCGCTCTGCGCTGGTCGGCTGGGTCGCGGCACTGGTGGGTGTCGGAGTGCTCAACGCCTGGCTGGCCATCATGCGGCACCGCACGATGACCAGAGTGCGGCTCGACGGTGCCTTCCGTACGGTGCGGGTGGTGGTCGCCCAGGCGACCGGGCTGGGCGCGGCGCTGCCGCGCCGGGCCACGGCCGGCGAGATCGTCACCATCGGGTTCGGTGACGTCGCGATGATCGCCAATACGCTGACGGTCACCGGGCCCGGCGTCGGCGCCGTCCTCTCCTATGTCGTCGTGGCCGCACTGCTGTTGACCGTCTCGCCACTGCTCGCCGTGGTGGTGCTGCTGGGCGTGCCGCTGCTCGCGGCGCTGCTCGGCCCGCTGCTGGGGCGGCTTCAGGGAGCCGAGTCGGCGTACCGCGACCGGCAGGGCAGCCTCGCCGCCCGTTTCGCCGACATCGCCGGCGGTCTGCGTGTCCTCAACGGCATCGGCGGCAAGGACGTCTACGCCGAACGCTACCGGCGCGGTTCGCAGGAGCTGCAGGCGGAGGGGTACCGGGTCGGCGCGGTGACCAGCTGGATCCAGGCACTCGGCGTCGGCCTGCCCACCCTGTTCCTGGGCGCCGTGACCTGGCTGGCGGCCCGGATGGCCGCGCAGGGCGACATCACCGTCGGCGAACTGGTAGCGGTGTACGGCTACACGGCGGTTCTCGTCGTGCCCGTCTCCTTCTTCATCGAGGGCGGCTACGACATCAGCCGCGGTCTGGTCGCCGCGCGCAGAGTCATCCACTTCCTGTCCCTGAAGCCCGACTCGACGGTCCGGAAGGCATCTTCGGTGCCTCTGGACGGGCCCGGGTCGCCCTCCGCGCTCCACGATCCTGAGTCGGGGGTCGAGGTGGTCCCCGGAACGCTGACCGCTCTGGTCGGCGCCCGGCCGTCGGACTCCGCGACGGTGATCGACCGTCTCGGCGGCTTTGTCGCGTCGGCAGCGACCTGGGGCACCGTCCGCCTCGACGAGATCGAGCCGGCCCAGGTCCGCGCGCGGATTCTCGTCGCGGACAACGAGGCCGACCTGTTCGCCGGCACGCTGCGTGATGTCGTCTCCGGCAGCCGGGACCGGGACGACGAGGCGCTCCGCCGTGCCGTCCACGCCGCCGCGGCCCAGGACATCGTCCGCGGCCTGCCCGACGGGCTCGGCTCCACCGTCGACGCCCAGGGCCGCAATCTCTCCGGCGGCCAGCGGCAGCGTGTCCGCCTCGTCCGGGCCCTGCTGGCCGACCCCGAGATTCTCCTGGCGGTCGAGCCGACCTCGGCCGTCGATGCGCACACCGAGGCAGCCATGGCGTCCCGGCTGCGCACGGCACGGTCCGGCCTTACCACGGTCGTCACCAGCACCTCCCCTCTCGTCCTGGACCGGGCCGACACCGTGTACTACCTGGTCGACGGCTCCGTCGCGGCCGTCGGTACCCATCGCGACCTGCTGGACGAACACCCCGGTTATCGGCTCCTGGTGTCCCGTGGCGCGGACGATGACGACGCCGTCCCCGTGGACGACGGGGACGGCCCTGCGCCCCAGGAGGTCACCTCATGACTGCCTCTTCGTCCACTGCCCCGGCAGAGCCCCGGCCGCCGTCCGGGGCTCTGCCGGTCGCCGAGCCGTTCCGGATCCGTCGCGCGGCAGTCCGGCTCGTCCGGCAGGACGGCCGCGCCTTCGCCGCGCTGCTCGCGCTCAACGCGCTGGCCGCCGGCGCCGGACTCGTCGCCCCGTGGCTGCTCGGCCGTGTCATCGACGAGGTCAGGGCAGGCGGCGGAGTCGCCACCGTGGACCGGCTGGCGCTCACCATCCTGGTCTTCGCGCTGGCACAGCTCCTGCTGGCCCGCTACGCCGGCCTGGTCGGACACCGTTTCGGCGAACGGACCCTGGCGCGCGTCCGCGAGCAGTTCGCCGACCGCGCACTGGCGTTGCCCGCCTCGGTGGTCGAGCGAGCCGGCACGGGTGACCTGACGACCCGCGGCACCACGGATGTCGCGGCGGTCGGCACCACCCTCCGCGACGTCGGCCCCGATGTGCTGATCGCTGCGGTCCAGGCGCTGTTCATCCTCGGGGCGGTCTTCGCGCTCAACCCCTTGCTCGGTACCTGCGGCGTGCTCGGGCTGCTGGGCATCTGGTTCGCCGTCCGCTGGTATCTGCGCCGGGCGCTCACCGCCTACCTCGCCGAGGGTGCGGCCAATTCGGCACTGGCGGAGCAGCTGGCGGCCACCGCCGCCGGCGCCCGCACCGTCGAGGCGCTCGGGCTGCAGCGGAGCCGTATCGACGCATGTCACCGGGCGATCGAAGAGTGCCGGCGCACCCGGACCCGCACGCTCTTCCTGCGCAGCGTGCTCTTCCCTGCCGTGGACATCTCCTATGTCGTTCCCGTGGCCGGTGTCCTGCTGATCGGTGGTGTGCTGCACAGCCACGGCGCCATGAGCCTGGGTGCGGTGGTCGCCTCGGCGCTGTATCTGCGGCAGCTCTCCCAGCCGCTGGACACCATCCTGCAGCGGGTCGAACAACTGCAGAGCAGCAGTGCGTCCTTTGCCAGGGTCGAGGGGATCGGGGTGGTGCCACAGGTGCCCTCGGCCCGCTCCCGCACACCGGCGGACGACCGGATCGCGGTGACCGGTGTGCACTACGCCTACGGCGGCGGGGCCGACGACGAGGCCGATGTCCTGCACGGAGTCGATCTGACGGTCCGACCCGGCGAGCACTTGGCGATCGTCGGCCCGTCCGGCGCCGGCAAGACCACGCTGGGCAGGCTGCTGGCCGGCGTGGACGTGCCACGCACCGGCTCGGTGACAGTGGGCGGGGTACCGGTGGCCGGCCTGACGCCCGACCGGTTGCGCCGCCAGGTCGTCCTCGTCACCCAGGAGCACCATGTGTTCCTCGGCACGGTCCGGGACAACCTGCGGATGGCAGCCCCGTCGGCCACCGACGCCGAACTGCGTGCGGCGCTCGCCGCCGTCGGCGCCGAGTGGGCCGGCGAGCTCCCGGACGGCCTGGACACCGATCTGGGCCATGCCGGACACCGCCCGGACGGCGCACAAGCCCAGCAACTCGCGCTGGCACGTGTCGTACTGGCCGATCCCCACACGTTGATACTCGACGAGGCCACCGCGCTCCTGGACCCGAGGACCGCACGGCACACCGAGCGAGCACTGGCCGCCGTCCTCGAAGGCAGAACCGTCATCGCCATCGCGCACCGCCTGCAGACGGCCCATGACGCGGACCGGGTGGCCGTCATGGAGGACGGCCGGATCACCGAACTCGGCGCCCATGACGATCTGGTGGCCGCCGACGGCGCCTACGCCGCACTCTGGCGTTCCTGGCATGCCGACGGGCCTCATTCGTCGTCGTTGTGAACATGGCGCGGGGCCGGCCCTGCGCGACAGGACCACGGAGAGAGCGGCGGCTGCCGCCATCACCGCGCCGGCGGGCGTCTCGGGCTCGGCGGCGGATGCGGCGGGCAGCATCGTTCGGCGAACGTCCCGGCCGCGGACGGTTCGGAACAAGCCACAGTTCGAGGCCATTTCGACTGACAGGCGCTACCCCGTACCCAGCCCGCTGTTCGAACACGATGCATTCGGGCCCGACTTCGATCGCTCTTCGAATTCGGCCTGCACCGGACCCCTGGATGGCGTCGCGGTGATGATCGGTGAAACGTCCGCTTAACGAACATGGCGTTTCTGGCAACGGACGAATTCCGGCCAAGTTGTTGACGCGGTCCTGACAGAGACGTCCATCTGCTGACACTCTTCCCCCGTTCTGCGCACTGCTTGCTCTGCCCGGACGGCTCACCCAGCCGCCGTTACCCCCCTCGCAGAAGGAGTCCGCGTGAGATCCACGCCCAGCCGTCGCGCCACCGCGACCGGCGCTCTGATAGCCGCAGCAGCCCTCCTCGCCGCAGGAATCCAGACGGGCACGGCAGCCGCCGCGCCCGACAGTTCCGCTGCCGCCCCGGCCGCCACCCGTGTCAATCACGGGGCACTGGCCAAGCAGCTCTCCCCCTCCCAGCGCGCCGAGCTGATCCGCGAGGCCAACGCGAGCAAGGCGGCCACGGCCAAGGAGCTCGGTCTCGGCTCCCAGGAGAAGCTCGTCGTCCGCGATGTCATCCAGGACAACGACGGCACCACGCACACGCGTTACGAGCGCACCTTCGACGGACTTCCGGTCCTCGGTGGGGACTTGGTCGTCCAGGAGTCCAAGGCCGGTGCGACCGAGAGCGTCACCAAGGCGTCCAAGGCCACCTCCGCCCAGCTGAAGGCCGTCGACACCGCCGCCGATGTCGCCCCGGCCAGGGCCGAGTCGCAGGCTCTCGGTGCAGCCAAGGCCGCCGGCTCCAAGAAGACCGTCGCCGACCGGGCACCGCGCAAGGTGGTCTGGATGGCCCAGGGCAAGCCGCAGCTCGCCTACGAGACCGTCGTCGGCGGGCTCCAGGACGACGGCACCCCCAACGAGCTGCACGTCATCACCGACGCGTCCACCGGCGCGAAGCTGTACGAGTGGCAGGCCATCGAGACCGGCACCGGCAACACCCAGTACAGCGGCCAGGTCACGCTCGGCACCGCACCGTCGTACACGCTGACCGACACGACACGCGGCAGCCACAAGACGTACAACCTGAACCACGGCACGTCCGGCACCGGGACGCTCTTCTCCGGCTCCGACGACATCTGGGGCAACGGAAATCCGACGAACGTCGAGACGGCCGCGGCGGACGCGCACTACGGCGCGGCCGAGACCTGGGACTACTACAAGAACGTGCAGGGCCGCACCGGTATCCGGGGCGACGGCGTCGGCGCGTACTCCCGCGTCCACTACGGCAACAACTACGTCAACGCCTTCTGGGACGACAGCTGCTTCTGCATGACCTACGGAGACGGCAGCGGCAACGCCGCACCGCTGACCTCCCTGGACGTGGCCGCGCACGAGATGACGCACGGTGTCACCTCCGCCACCGCCGGCCTGGTCTACAGCGGCGAGTCCGGCGGTCTCAACGAGGCGACCAGCGACATCATGGCCGCCGCGGTCGAGTTCTACTCCAACAACGCCACCGACGTGGGCGACTACCTGGTCGGCGAGAAGATCGACATCAACGGCGACGGCACCCCGCTGCGCTACATGGACAAGCCGAGCAAGGACGGCGCGTCCAAGGACGCCTGGTACTCAGGCATCGGCGGAGTGGACGTCCACTACTCCTCAGGTCCTGCGAACCACTTCTTCTACCTCCTCTCCGAGGGCAGCGGCGCCAAGACCATCAACGGCGTCTCGTACAACTCCCCGACCTCCGACGGCCTGCCGGTCACCGGCATCGGCCGCGACAAGGCCGCGCTGATCTGGTTCAAGGCGCTCACCACCAAGTTCAGCTCCACGACGAACTACGCGGCGGCCCGCACCGGCACCCTCGCTGCGGCCGGTGACCTGTACGGCACGACCAGCGCCGAGTACAAGGCGGTGGCCGACGCCTGGGCCGGCGTCAACGTGGGCTCGCGCAGCGGTGGCGGAGGCGGCGGGACCGTCTTCCAGAACACCACCCACGTCGCCATCCCGGACAACGGCGCGGCCGTCACCAGCTCGGTCAACGTCACCGGTGTCACGGGCAACGCACCCAGCACCCTCCAGGTCGGGGTGGACATCACCCACACCTGGCGCGGTGACCTCGTCATCGACCTCGTCGCTCCGGACGGCACGGCGTACCGGCTGAAGAACTCCTCGTCCGGCGACTCGGCGGACAACGTCCAGACGACCTACACCGTCAACGCGTCGTCCGAGGTCGCCAACGGCACCTGGAAGCTGAAGGTCCAGGACGTGGCCTCGCAGGACGTCGGCACGATCAACAGCTTCAAGCTGACCTTCTGAACCCAGCAGCACGTTCAGGGCAGTCGATGCGCGGAACCGCCCGGGAGGGGCTCTCCTTCCTCCCGGGCGGTTTCGCCGTTCCGCGAGACAACCTGCCTCTGAAAGCAGGTCAGTTGGGGTTGTTCGCGTGGGTCAGGGTCTCCCAGGCGACGAACAGGTTGTTGGATCCGGCGGGCCTCTGCTGTTCGGTGAGGGTCTGGGTGTTGGTCATGGCGATACCCATCCGGTTGTGCAGGGCGTTGAAACCCACTTCGGTGATCGGCCCGAGGTTGTCCTTGAGCGTGCCGCCGCACAGCGTCGACGGGACTGCCGCGCCCAGCTGGTACTTGGCGTGCAGGCCCAGTGCGTGACGCAGGCGTTCGGCGATCTCGGGGTAGAGGTCCTGGCCCTGGATACGGCTTGTCTCGGCGATGTGGGAGATGGCGGAGATGCCGTAGCCGGTGTGGGTGAGATCGCGGCAGGTCTCCTGGGAGAGACCGTCCATGAAGGTGGACTGTCCCTGCCAGTAGCCGATGATCTCGTCGCGCGT
This sequence comes from Streptomyces sp. NBC_00353, assembly GCF_036108815.1. Classification (NCBI taxonomy): domain Bacteria; kingdom Bacillati; phylum Actinomycetota; class Actinomycetes; order Kitasatosporales; family Streptomycetaceae; genus Streptomyces; species Streptomyces sp. NBC_00353. The sequence goes on from NZ_CP107985.1 coordinate 3,832,171, forward strand.
GTCGAGGCCGCTGCCCGGCGCGGTCTTCGGCAGAGCGCCGTCGGCGGTGATGTAGATGTACGCGGGGACACGTCCGCGGAACTTGGTGACGGCCTTGTCGTAGGCGGTGCGGTCCTCGAGGAAGACCGCGATGCCGATCGCGGCCTCGGTCATGCTCAGTTCCCAGTTCCCGTTGCTGTTGGAGCCGTTGATGACCTCGGGGAGGTAGACGTTGCGCAGCATGGTGGCGAAGCGGCCGGAGTTCGGCCAGCTGCTGTACGTGTACTTGATGATCTCGGCGGCCCGGGGCCAGGAGGAGCCGGCCCAGCCGGTCTGAAGCGGAGCGTTGCTGTTGGTGTGGTCCTGGATCACGGCCGACCAGGCGTCCATGATCTCGATGGACTTCTGGGCGTAGCGGCTGTCCTGAGTGACGTACCAGGCCAGCGCGAGGGTGTAGGCGGCTATCGCGTCCTCGCGCTCATCGGTGCAGCCGTAGTTGGGGTTGGAGTACGAGCCGCACTCCACGATGGCGCGTGGCTTTGCGGTGCGGGTGAGCGAGGCGTACTTGCTGGCCAGCATCTGGTCGTACGCGCTCTTCCAGGGCTGGGCTCCGGCCTGCACCTTGGCGCGTACGAAGTCGAGCTGGGGGCGGCTGACGAGCACGCCGGGGTGGGTGAAGGAGGCTGGGGCCGCGACCGCGGCGGCCTTCACCGCTTGCGGGCCGTCGGCGGGTGCGGCTCTGTTTGCCGAGGCCGGGGCCATGAAGACCGCGGTGAGCAGGGCGGCCAGTGCGGTGGCGAGGCCGAGGCCGCGCCCGATGGATCCGGTACGCATGTGGGGTGCCTTCCGGTGCGGAGGAGGTTCAGCAACTCTCACCAGAACCAGTTCGGTTCACAGACATGAACATCGAGTCGAGTTGTGAACTCTGCAATGAGTGAGGAACTTAAATGCATCCCATGGACACGTCAAGGCATTGCGTTCAGAGAACGAAGGAGCCCGGCACCTCGCAGGTACCGGGCCCCAGGTGTCGGGACATCAGCGCATCAGCACGCCCGCACCGTCTCCCGTCGCTTCCGTCGGCAGGGCGACCAGGCCCAGTTCCGCACTGGTCGCAAGCAGCGGGTGGGCAGGAAGTACCCGCACGGTGTAGCCGTAGGGCCCCGTGCGGTCGAGGGCGAGCGGCCCCTCGTACAACCAGCGGCCCTCCAGGTCCTGACCACCGGTCGGCTTCAGCGGGAAGACCTGGGCATCCGAGATCGCGTCGGCGGAGTCGACCCGCCCGGCCACCGCCTGCACCTCCACATCGTCCGGCTCCAGTGCTCCGAGGGCGATCCGGACCCGCAGCGCCAGCGTGGACCCCAGCTCGGCCGAACTGCCCGCAGTGCTCGGTGCCACGGCCTCCACGTGGTCGACGGCGACCCGCGGCCAAGCCGCACGGACCCGGGCCTTCCAGTCCGCGAGTTCCCGCGCCGTGGCGGCGTCCAGGGAGCGGTGGGCCAGCGCGGCCGGTGCGTACAACCGCTCCACGTACTCACGCACCATGCGTCCCGCCAGAACCTTGGGCCCCAGGGAGCCCACCGTGCGGCGGACCATCTCGACCCAGCGCTCGGGCAGCCCTTCGGCGCCCCGGTCGTAGAAGCGTGGTGCGACCCGCTCCTCGATCAGTTCGTAGAGGGCATTCGCCTCCAGCTCGTCGCGCCGGTCCTCGTCCATCGCGGACCCGTCCGCGGTCGGGATCGCCCAGCCGAAGTCCGGTTCGAACCACTCGTCCCACCAGCCGTCGAGCACGGACAGATTGAGACAGCCGTTGAGGGCAGCCTTCATCCCGCTCGTGCCGCACGCCTCCAGCGGGCGCAGCGGGTTGTTGAGCCAGACGTCGCAGCCCGGGTAGAGCTTCTGTGCCATCGCCATCCCGTAGTCGGGCAGGAAGACGATGCGATGGCGGACCCTGGGGTCGTCGGAGAACCGCACCAGCTCCTGGACCAGCCGCTTGCCACTGTCGTCGGCAGGGTGTGCCTTGCCTGCGACAACGATCTGAATCGGCCGGGTCGGGTGGAGCAGCAGTTCCATCAGCCGGTGACGGTCGCGCAGCATCAGGGTCAGCCGCTTGTACGAGGGCACGCGGCGGGCGAAGCCGATGGTCAGTACGTCCGGGTCCAGCACACCGTCGATCCAGCCGAGTTCGGCCGGCTCCGCGCCCCGCGTGCGCCACGAGGCGGAGAGCCTTTCGCGGACCTCGGTCACCAGCTGTTCGCGCAGGTTCCGCCGCAGGTCCCAGATCTCCCGGTCCGGGATCCCGGCTGCCGCATCCCAGCGTCCCGGCGTGCCCCCGTACCGGTCCCGGAGTTCGAAGATCTCGGGCGCGACCCACGTGGGCGCGTGCACGCCGTTGGTCACCGAGGTGATCGGCACCTCCGCAGCGTCGAATCCCGGCCACAGTCCCGCGAACATCTTCCGGCTGACCGCGCCGTGCAGGGTGGAGACACCGTTGGCACGCTGGGCCAGCCGCAGGCCCATGACCGCCATGTTGAAGAGACCGGGCTCACCGCCGGGGTAGGTCTCCATGCCCAGCTGCAGGATCCGTTCGACGCCCACGCCCGCCAGTTCACCGTCGTCGCCGAAGTGGCGGGCGATGAGCTCCCGGTCGAAGCGGTCGATTCCGGCAGGCACCGGGGTATGGGTGGTGAAGACCGTGCCGGCCCGCACCGCCTCGACCGAGGAGTCGAAATCCAGCCCGGTGCCGGAGAGTTCGCGAATGCGCTCCAGCCCGAGGAAGCCGGCGTGTCCCTCGTTGGTGTGGAACACCTCAGGCTCCGCCTGCCCCGTGAGCCGGCAGTACGTCCGTACGGCCCTTACCCCGCCGATGCCGAGCAGCATCTCCTGCAACAGACGGTGCTCACTGCCGCCGCCGTAGAGCCGGTCGGTGACATCGCGTTCGCCGGGCGCGTTCTCCTCCACGTCGGAGTCGAGCAGAAGGAGCGGGATGCGGCCGACCTGGGCCTGCCAGATGCGGGCGTGGAGCGAGCGGCCGCCGGGAAGGTCCAGTACCACTTGGCTCGGTGTTCCGTCGGCCTCGCGCAACAGGGTGAGTGGCAGTTCGTTCGGGTCGAGGACGGGATAGTGCTCCTGCTGCCAGCCTTCGCGCGACAGGCTCTGGCGGAAGTAGCCGTGCCGGTAGAGCAGCCCCACCCCGACGAGGGGTACGCCCAGGTCGCTGGCGGCCTTCAGATGGTCCCCGGCAAGGATGCCGAGTCCGCCGGAGTACTGGGGAAGGGCTGCGGCCACGCCGAACTCGGGCGAGAAGTACGCCACGGCGGCCGGCAGTTCCGTGCCCTGCGCCTGCTGCTCCTGGTACCACCTCGGACCGTCCAGATACTCCTGGAGGGCGCCGGACACCTCGTTGAGCCGGTGCAGGAACTGCTCGTCCCGGGCCAGCTCGGCGAGCCGCCCGGCGGAGACGGCGCCGAGCAGACGTACAGGGTCGGAGTCCGCCGCCCGGCTGCCCTCCGGGGCGACGGCCTGGAAGAGCTCACGTGTCTCGGTGTGCCAGGACCAGCGCAGGTTGCGGGCGAGGTCGCTGAGCGGTTGAAGGGGGTCGGGGAGGACGGGACGCACGGTGAATCGACGAATGGCCTTCACGTATTCCACCTTTACAGGGGACGTACGAATCCGAGGGGACGCACCACGGTGTGCGCCCTCTCCGTCACCCTCGACGGTAGCGGTGTGCCGTACTGCGAAACCACGGCGCGCGACCGGCTCACACCGGGCGACGCCCGGTGAGCCGCCCGCCCCGGCCACGCCCCCGACCGAAGCCCCGCAGGCATGGGTCCCCTCCGTATCACTGCCCCCTCGGAGCAAATCACTGCACATCCGCCACGGGGGTTATGGCCGATTCCACCCCCTCGGGCGGCCTTGTGGCACCTCATCCCACAGGGAAGGCTGCCGTGTGGCGCGTACGGGGTCGGGGCGGACCGGCCGGCCACCGGCGCGACTCCGTGCGGCGAGTTCCACGTCGACGAGGAGGTTTCGGCTCATGGGACGGACACGACGACGCCCGATGCCCGGCACGGCACGCCCGAGCACCGGCAGGACGACCGCGCCGGCCGCCCCGTCACCGGGGACGGAGCCCGGCGCATTCAGACCTTCACAACTACGCCCGAGTAGTTAACAAACCACCGGATTGGCCCCCCGAGAACGGTGGGAAGGCTTCTGCGGTACACAGCCCGAATACCACCCGAATGCGGATCATCTGTGATCCAGCAGCGGCTCGTATGCAGTGCGTACGGGTCCGGTGTGCATCCGGTCCCCACCCGTACACCACACCCGTGCCCCAGCCATTCGAGTGCCATTCGAGTGAACGCGGACAGGAGCGGCCATGCTCACACCCCATCAGCCGACAACGGAGCAGCTAGAAAGGACGGACCCTCACAGTCGCGGCGTACTCGCTCAGCCCTTCCCGGCCTCGCCGCGCCCCGTGCAGCCCGAGCTCCAGTCCCCAGGTGATTCCATGATCGGTCGCATTCCCGTCCTCGACGTCCGCCCGCTCGTCGACTGCGGCAGAAGGCCCGCGAAGGCCGTTGCCGGTGAGACCTTCCAGGTCACGGCCACCGTGTTCCGTGAAGGCCATGACGCGGTCGCCGCCAATGCGGTTCTGCGGGATCCGAGTGGACGAACCGGCCCGTGGACACCGATGCGCGAGCTCGCCCCCGGCTCCGACCGCTGGGGCGCCGATGTCACCCCCGACTCCGAAGGGCGCTGGACGTACACGGTCGAGGCCTGGAGCGATCCGGTGACCACCTGGCGTCAGCATGCCCAGATCAAGATCCCCGCCGGGATCGACTCCGCGCTCGTCCTGGCCGAGGGCGCCGCGCTGTACGAACGGGCCGCCGAGGGCGTACCGAAACGGGACGGGCGCGAGGCGGTGCTGGCCGCGGCCGACGCGCTTCGTGACGAGTCCCGTCCGGCCGCCGCCCGGCTCGCCGCCGCGCTCGCTCCCGAGGCAACCGCCGCACTCGCCCGCCACCCGCTGCGCGAGCTGGTCACCGCGGCCAGGCCGCTGCCCCTCGTCGTCGAGCGCCGACGGGCCCTGTTCGGTTCCTGGTACGAGCTGTTCCCCCGGTCCGAGGGGGCCAGGATCGAACCGGTCGAGCCGGTGAAGGCGACCAAGGCCGCCAAGAAGGGCAGGGCGGGGAAGGCTTCGGCCAGGACGGAGGAGCAACAGCAGGGAAGGATCATCAGCGGCACGTTCCGTACCGCTGCCGAGCGGCTTCCCGCTGTCGCCGCCATGGGGTTCGACGTCGTCTATCTCCCGCCCATCCACCCCATCGGAACCACCCACCGCAAGGGCCCCAACAACTCGTTGTCCCCCGCCGCCCACGATGTCGGGGTGCCGTGGGCGATCGGTTCGGCCGAAGGGGGGCACGATGCCGTGCACCCCGAGCTCGGCACGCTCGACGACTTCGACCACTTCGTCGAGACCGCCCGCACCTTGCGTATGGAGATCGCGCTGGACTTCGCGCTCCAGTGCTCCCCCGACCATCCGTGGGTGGAGACGCACCCCGAGTGGTTCCACCACCGGCCGGACGGCAGCATCGCCTACGCCGAGAACCCGCCCAAGAAGTATCAGGACATCTATCCGATCGCCTTCGACAAGGATCTGCGCGGCCTGGTCGCGGAGACCCTCCGCATCCTCCGGTTCTGGATGGACCACGGCGTACGGATCTTCCGCGTCGACAATCCGCACACCAAACCGGTGGTCTTCTGGGAGAAGGTGATCGCCGACATCAATCGCACCGACCCCGATGTGATCTTCCTGGCCGAGGCGTTCACCCGCCCCGCGATGATGCACACGCTCGCGACGGTCGGTTTCCAGCAGTCGTACACGTACTTCACCTGGCGCAACACCAAGCAGGAGCTCACCGAATACGTCACCGAGCTGTCGGGTGACGCGGCCTCCTACATGCGGCCCAACTTCTTCGTGAACACTCCCGACATCCTGCCGGGCTATCTCCAGGACGGCGGACGTCCGGCCTTCGAGGCCCGGGCCGTGCTCGCCGCGACGCTCTCGCCGACCTGGGGCGTGTACGCGGGGTACGAGCTGTGCGAGAACACCGCGGTGCGGGCCGGCAGTGAGGAGTACCTGAACTCGGAGAAGTACGAAATCCGTCCCAGGGACTGGGAGTCGGCGGAGCGCGAAGGCCGTTCCCTGGCTCCGCTCATCACCTCGCTCAACCGGATCAGGCGCCGCCACCCTGCCCTGCAACAGCTGCGTGACGTGCACTTCCACTCCGCCGACAACGACGCGCTGATCGTGTACAGCAAGCGCTCGGGTTCGAACATCGTTCTGGTGGTCGTCAACCTCGACCCTCACCACACCCAGGAGGCCACGGTCTCGTTGGACATGCCGCAACTCGGCCTCGACTGGCACGAGACCGTGCCGGTGCGCGACGAGCTCACCGGCCACACCTATCACTGGGGCAGGAACTTCTATGTGCGCCTAGAGCCGGGCGTCACGCCCGCGCACGTCGTCGTCCTGCGACCGTCCCCGCCGACCGGAGGGTCACCCACACCATGATTGTCAATGAGCCTGTCCACGACAAGTTCGAGGACACCCCCGCCAAGGACCGCGATCCCGACTGGTTCAAGCGCGCCGTCTTCTACGAGGTCCTCGTCCGGTCCTTCCAGGACTCCAACGGTGACGGCATCGGTGACCTCAAGGGTCTCACCGCCAAGTTGGACTACCTGCAGTGGCTGGGCGTCGACTGCCTCTGGCTGCCGCCGTTCTTCAAGTCGCCGCTGCGCGACGGCGGCTACGACGTCTCCGACTACACCGCGGTACTGCCGGAGTTCGGCGATCTCGCCGACTTCGTGGAGTTCGTCGATGCCTCGCACCAGCGCGGAATGCGCGTGATCATCGACTTCGTCATGAACCACACGAGCGATCAGCACGACTGGTTCCAGCAGTCCCGCAGCGACCCCGACGGCCCGTACGGCGACTACTACGTCTGGGCCGACGACGACAAGCAGTTCCAGGACGCCCGGGTCATCTTCGTCGACACCGAGACGTCCAACTGGACCTTCGACCCGGTGCGCAAGCAGTACTACTGGCACCGGTTCTTCTCCCACCAGCCCGATCTCAACTACGAGAACCCGGCGGTGCAGGAGGAGATCATCTCCGCACTCCGCTTCTGGCTGGACCTCGGTATCGACGGCTTCCGCGTCGACGCCGTGCCGTACCTCTACCAGCGGGAGGGCACCAACTGCGAGAACCTCCCGGAGACCCACCAGTTCCTCAAGCGGCTCCGCAAGGAGATCGACGCGCACTACCCGGACACCGTGCTGCTCGCCGAAGCCAATCAGTGGCCGGAAGACGTCGTCGACTACTTCGGCGACTTCCCGGCCGGCGGCGACGAATGCCACATGGCCTTCCACTTCCCGGTGATGCCGCGGATCTTCATGGCCGTACGGCGCGAGAGCCGCTACCCGGTCTCCGAAATCCTGGCGAAGACCCCGGAGATCCCGTCCGGCTGTCAGTGGGGCATCTTCCTGCGCAACCACGACGAGCTCACGCTCGAGATGGTCACGGACGAAGAGCGCGACTACATGTACGCGGAGTACGCCAAGGATCCTCGGATGCGGGCGAACATCGGCATCCGGCGGCGGCTCGCGCCCCTGCTGGACAACGACCGCAACCAGATCGAGCTGTTCACGGCGCTGCTCCTGTCCCTGCCGGGCTCCCCGATTCTGTACTACGGGGACGAGATCGGGATGGGCGACAACATCTGGCTGGGCGACCGGGACGCCGTACGGACCCCGATGCAGTGGACGCCCGACCGGAACGCGGGATTCTCCTCCAGCGATCCGGGGCGCCTCTATCTCCCCACGATCATGGATCCGGTCTACGGCTACCAAGTGACCAATGTCGAGGCGTCGATGGCCTCGCCGTCGTCGCTGCTGCACTGGACACGGCGGATGATCGAGATCCGTAAGCAGAATCGGGCGTTCGGTCTCGGCTCGTACAGCGAACTGCCGTCATCGAACCCCGCCGTGCTCGCCTTCACCCGTGAGTACAAGGACGATCTCGTCCTGTGCGTGCACAACTTCTCGCGGTTCGCGCAGCCGACGGAGCTCGATCTGCGGTTGTTCAACGGGCGTCATCCGGTGGAGCTGATCGGTGGGGTGCGCTTCCCCGCGATCGGTCAGTGGCCCTATCTGCTGACTCTCGCCGGGCACGGGTTCTACTGGTTCCGGTTGCGGAAGGACGCGCCGCCGAGCTGATACGGCGTCAATTCCCGCCACAGATCGCGGGGCGGTTTCCGCCGCCCCGCACGGGGCAGTCTCCCCCACATCGAGCTCTTCAGGGCTCTTCGGGGTTCTTCAGGGCTCTTCAGACAGTTACAGAACTTCGGGGCCCTTCGGGGCGGCTCTCCCGGAGCAGATCGAGTCCTTCCGGGGCCTCGTGCCTTTTCGAGGCCCTCACGTCGAGTCCGTACGGACCATCCTGACCCGACACGTCCCGCACAGCCGGACAGCTATTGCCGCAATCCGGGACACTCTTCGCATCCTGTGGTGTGCCCGGGGAAAGGACGCGATGCCATGTCGGAGGCTGCATCCACTCGGGTCGCCCTCGCGAACAGCACAGCCCTGCTCCCGTCACTCGCCCCACTGCTGCATGAATGGCTGCCCCGGCAGCGGTGGTTCGCGGGCAAGGGACGGCCGATCACGGCCTTCTCCCTTGTCTCGGCGACCGAAATACTGCCGGTGGATGCCGATTCCGCCGGCATCGGCCAGGGGACCGGCTCCGGGACGGGGCCGGGACTGCTCCATCTGCTGATCCGGGTCCACCAGCCGTCCCTGCCCGCCCAGTCGCCCGACGACTGCTACCAAATGCTGCTCGGGGTACGGTCCACGCTGCCGCCACGGCTCGCCCCGGCCCTCATCGGCCATGTGGCGGGCGGCCCGCTCGCCGGCCGGACGGTCTACGAGGGGCTGCACGACCCTCGCCTCGCCGAACTCCTGCTGGAGCGGCTCCGTACCCCCGGCACCCTCGGCACCCTCCGCTTCGACCGGGGCGCGGCCCCCATCCCTGCCGGACTCACCCCCCGCGTGCTCGACACCGAGCAGTCCAACTCCTCCCTCGTTTTCGGCAACGCCTATATCTTCAAGATCTTCCGCCGGGTCTTCCCCGGCACCAACCCGGATCTGGAACTGCCGCTCGCTCTCTCCCGGGAGGGCTGCGGGCGGGTGCCGGAACCCGTCGCCTGGTTCGAGGCGACGGCCCCGGAGCCACTCACCCTCGGCGTTCTCCAGCCGTTCCTGCGCGGCGCGGAGGACGGCTGGCAGCTGGCGCTGCGCGCGCTGGGCGCGGGCCACGACTTCACCCGCGAGGCCCGCGCCCTCGGACGGGCCACGGCCGAGGTGCACACGGCGCTCGCCACCGCCCTGCCGACGCCCGTGCTGGGCAGCGCCCAGACCGAGCATCTCGCCGCCGGCATGCTGCAGCGGCTGGAGGCGGCCGCCCAGGCGGTGCCGGCTCTCGTGCCCTACGTCCCCGGGCTGCGCACCGCGTTCGACGCCGTTGCCGCGCTGGGCCACAAGGGCCGCAGCTGGGCCGCACAGCGCGTCCACGGCGACCTCCACCTCGGCCAGACGCTGCGCGCGGCCGACGGTTTCTGGTCACTGATCGACTTCGAGGGCGAACCGACGCGCCCGCTCCTGGAACGCCGCCGTCCGCAGCCGCCGGTGCGCGACATCGCGGGCATGCTCCGCTCCTTCGACTACGCGGCCCGCTCGCACCGGCCCTGGAACGCCGAGTGGGCGGCCCGCTGCCGATCGGCGTACTGCGACGGGTATGCGGAGGCAGCGGGCGTCGATCCGCGCAGCGAACCGGAGTTGTTGCGGGCTCATGAGACCGACAAGGCGGTGTACGAGGTGCTGTACGAGGCCCGGCACCGGCCCGACTGGCTGCCGGTCCCGATGGCCGCGATCCACCGCCTGGCCGCCGCCGTCGACTGATGCCCCGCGCGGTGCGCGCTTCTTCGGCCGGGCGGCTCCTTCCCTGCCCGGGCCACCTGATTCCTGCCTCACCAACACCCCTCGAGGAGGCTGTCCCTGTGACCGCCCGCAAGTCGTCCCGCAACGCGCCCGATCCCACCGCGACCCCATCAGCGCCCGCGGACAAGCCGGCCTCCGCAGCCCCAGCGGCCACCACGGCACTCTCAGCCTCCAAGGCCAGTGCAGCACCCTCGGCACCCGCGGGCTCGGCGACCACCCCGGCCAAGCGGAAGAAGACAGCAGAGAAGCGGGCCGATGCCTCTCCCCCGCGGCCGCGGCGTGGCGGTGGTCGCGGCGTCCGGCCGGTGCGGGCCCTCGACGACGCCGACCGGGGCCGGCTGCTCGCCGGTGAGCACCATGCCCCGCACGATCTGCTCGGCGCGCACATGGTCCGCGGCGGTGTGGCGATCCGGGTGCTCCGTCCGTACGCGCGATCGGTGACCGTGCTCGCCAAGGGGCTGCGGACCGAGCTGCACGACGACGGCGACGGCCTCTTCTCCGGACTGCTGCCGATGCCGTCCGTCCCCGAGTACCAACTCCTGGTCGGCTACGCGGACAACGAGATCGAGGTCCATGACCCGTACCGCTTCCTGCCCGCGCTCGGCGATCTCGATCTGCATCTGATCGGCGAGGGGCGGCACGAGGAGCTGTGGACCGCCCTCGGCGCACAGCCCATGGAGCACCAGGGGGTCGCCGGTACGCGGTTCACCGTCTGGGCGCCCAATGCCCGCGGTGTGCGGGTCATGGGGGACTTCAACTACTGGGACGGCACGGGCTTCCCGATGCGTTCGCTCGGTTCCAGCGGGGTCTGGGAGCTGTTCCTCCCCGCGATCGGCGAGGGTGCGCTCTACAAGTTCGACATCTGCCGCCCGGACGGTACGCACACGGTGCGCGCCGACCCGATGGCCCGCCACACCGAGGTCCCGCCCGCCAATGCCTCGGTCGTGACGGCCTCGCACCATGAGTGGCAGGACCAGGAGTGGATGGCGCACCGCGGGGACGTACCCGTGCACGAGGCACCGTTGTCCGTGTACGAGGTGCACCTGCCGTCCTGGCGGCCGGGACTCACGTACCGCCGGCTCGCCGAGCAACTCCCGGCCTATGTAAGGGATCTGGGGTTCACACATGTGGAGCTGATGCCGGTCTCCGAGCATCCCTTCGGCGGCTCCTGGGGCTATCAGGTCACCGGCTTCTTCGCCCCGACCTCACGCATGGGCACCCCCGACGACTTCCGGTATCTGATCGACGCGCTGCACCGGTCCGGCATCGGCGTCATCGTCGACTGGGTGCCCGCGCACTTCCCGCGCGACGACTGGGCGCTCGCCGAGTTCGACGGCCGCCCGCTGTACGAGCACTCGGACCCGGCACGCGCCGCACACCCCGACTGGGGCACGCTCGAGTTCGACTTCGGCCGCACGGAGGTGCGCAACTTCCTGGTCGCCAACGCCACGTACTGGTGCGAGGAGTTCCACATCGACGGGCTGCGGGTCGACGCCGTCGCCTCGATGCTCTACCTCGACTACTCGCGCGAGGACGGGGGATGGTCCCCGAACGAGCACGGCGGCCGGGAGAACCTGGATGCTGTCGCCTTCCTCCAGGAGATGAACGCCACCGTGTACCGGCGGAATCCCGGCGTCGTCACCATCGCCGAGGAGTCCACCGCCTGGGACGGCGTCACGCGCGCCACCCACCATGTCGGCCCCGGCGGCTTCGGCGGGCTCGGCTTCGGACTGAAGTGGAACATGGGCTGGATGCACGACTCCTTGGAGTACGTCTCGAAGGAGCCGGTCCACCGCAAGTACCACCACGACGAGATGACCTTCTCGATGGTGTACGCGTACAGCGAGAACTACGTGCTGCCGATCTCGCACGACGAGGTGGTGCACGGCAAGCGGGCGCTGGTGTCGAAGATGCCCGGCGACTGGTGGCAGCAGCGCGCCAACCACCGGGCGTATCTCGGCTTCATGTGGGCGCACCCGGGCAAGCAGCTGCTGTTCATGGGGCAGGAGTTCGCCCAGGGCGCCGAGTGGTCGGAGGGCCACGGCCCGGACTGGTGGCTGCTCGACCCGTCGTACGCGGCGGAGGCGGACCACCGGGGCGTACGGGACCTGGTGCGTGAGCTGAACGCGGTGTACGGGGCGACACCGGCGCTGTGGCAGCGGGACACCGTCCCCGAGGGCTTCGCCTGGGTCGACGGCGGAGCCGCCGAGGACAACGTCTTCGCCTTCCTGCGTTTCGACGCGGACGGTTCGCCGCTGCTCGCGGTGTCGAACTTCTCGCCGGTGGTCCGCCACGAGTACCGGCTGGGCGTGCCGCCGTCCGTGTCCGCCTGGGCGGAGGTGCTCAACACGGACGCGGCACGGTACGGCGGCGGTGACGTCCTCAACCCGGATCCGCTGAAGCCGGAGTCCGTCGCCGCCCACGGTCACCGCACGAGCGTCCAGCTCACTCTGCCGCCGCTGGCGACGGTGTGGCTGAAGCCGGTGTGATGATCCCGAGCCGCTGGGTGGCCCGGGTCAGCGCCACATAGAGATCGTTGGGGGTCATCAGCCCGGGCGCGACGACGAGAACCGTGTCGAACTCCAGGCCCTTGGCCTGGCGCGGGTCGAGCAGGACGACGGGCCGGTGCAGATCCAGCGGCCCGTCGTCGAGTCCGGTGAGTTGCGCGTGGAGCTCACGCGGGGCGATGACGGCGAGCCTGCCCTCCGCCGGGGTCTCCGCCTCGGCGAGCCCGGCCACCTCGGCGAGCGGCAGGGTGCGCTCCCAGGGCCGTGCACCGGTGGCGCGGATGGAGCGCGGGGGTTCGAAGGCGGGATCGGTGGCCCGGCGCCGTTCGGCCGCGTACTCCATGATCTCGGCGGGCGTACGGTAGTTGACCCCGAGCCGGGCGAGCTGCCAGCGGTCCTGGACGTACGGCGCGAGGATCTCCTGCCAGGAGTCGCAGCCTGCCAGGTCGCCGGTCTGGGCCGGGTCGCCGACCAGGGTCATCGAGCGGGTCGGGCTGCGGCGCATCAGCAGCCGCCAGGCCATGGCCGACAGCTCCTGTGCCTCGTCGACGATGATGTGCCCGAACGCCCAGGTCCGGTCGGCGGCGGCGCGCTCGGCGGCGCTGCGGTGGTCGGCCTCCTCCTGACGCTCGGCGAACCGTTCGGCGTCGATGATGTCGTGCGCCGCGAGGACCTCGGAGGCGTCCTCGTCGAGGTCCTCCTTGTCCTCGAACTCGTAGGTACGGGAGGCGTACGAGACGTCGAGGACGCCCTGCGCGTAGGCGATCTGGCGGGCCCGCTCGGCCTCGGCGGCGGCCCGGGCGGCGGAGTCGTCCGCACCGAGCAGTTCGGCGGCCTCGTCGAGGAGGGGCACGTCGGCAGGCGTCCAGGCGGCCTTCTTCGCGCGCCGGAGCAGCTCGGCGTCGTCCTCGGCCAGATGCGTGGGCTCCTCCAGATAGTCGGCGAGGAACTCCTGCGGGGTGAGCGGGGGCCACAGGGAGGTGATGGCGGCGTGCACCTCCGCGCTGGCGGCGATGCCCTTGCCGAGCTGGGCGATGTCGTCGGGGCCGAGGAAGTTCGGTCCGCCGTAGGGGTCGGCGCCGATGCGGTCGGCGAGCTGCGTGGTGAGATCGTCGATGATCCGGAAGGCGAAGGTGGGCAGGGCGAGATTGTGCGGAAGCCCGGTCTCGCGGGCCTTGTGCCGCGCTTCGACTGCCATGTCCCAGTCGAGGATCAGCTCCCCGTCGTCGTGCGCGATGACGAGCGGCTCGCCCTTCTCGGGCACCTGCTGCCGGTCCCGTACGGCCTCGGCCAGTACGCCGGCCATGTCCGCCCGGCCCTTGACGGCGGCCGCCGCGGGGCTGTCGGTGCCGGTGGCGTGCACGCCGGGGAACAGTTCGGCGACCGTCGACAGCAGCACACCGGTCTCACCGAGCGAGGGCAGCACGTCGCCGATGTAGCCGAGGAAGGCCGGGTTGGGCCCGACGATCAGCACGGCCCGCTTGGCGAGCTGTTCCCGGTCCGCGTACAGCAGATACGCGGCCCGGTGCAGCGCGACCGCGGTCTTCCCGGTGCCCGGCCCTCCCTCGACGACGAGCACCCCGCGCTGCGGGGCGCGGATGATGTGGTCCTGCTCGGCCTGGATGGTCGAGACGATGTCGCCCATCCGGCCCGTGCGGGCGCTGGTCAGCGCGGCGAGCAGCACCTCGTCGGCGTCGTGCGACTCGTATCCGGTGCGGGTGGTGTCGGCGAGATCCATGATCTCGTCGTGCAAGTCGGTGACCGTGCGCCCCTGCGTGGTGATGTGCCTCCTGCGGCGCAGCCCCATCGGTTCATATCCGGTCGCGAGATAGAACGGCCGCGCGACGGGAGCCCGCCAGTCGATCAGCAACGGGGTCCGCTCGGCGTCGTCCTGCCGGATTCCGATGCGCCCGATGTGATGGGTGACTCCGTCGCGCCTGTCGATCCGTCCGAAACAGAGTCCCGTGACGGCGGCATTCAGCGCGGCGAGCGAGGCGGAGTGCTCGGCGACGCCGATATCGCGCTCCACCCGCGCCTGTCGACCGGTGCTGAGCTGCGCGATCGTGGCATGCATGGCGGCTTCGGCCGCTGCCCGGAGCTGGTCGAGCCGCTCGTGGGCGAGGGAGACGAATTGCTGTTCCTGCCGCATTTCCTCGCTTGACAATTCAGCTCCTGGCGCGATAGAGTATGTTTATTGAAGTTCTCCGCATATTGCACAGTATGCACACACGGAACTATTCAATATAGGCGAAGAAATACCCCGGCCGTCAATTCGGACCGGGGTTTTTGTTTGCGTCCATGGAAACGCTCGGCAGAGGGTCGGCGCGGCGCCCGTCACATCGAGCGCGGCGCGCAGCCGTGCGAGGACGCCCCGCCACAAGCCGGAGTCGACCCGGAGAGCCGCGAGCCCGGAGTCGGGCGCAAGTGTGCGATCGATGGCCCGGCCCGCGAGCACGGGGGAAGCAAGCGGCTCGGAACAAGCTCAGAAAAAGCTCTGAAATCAGGCTTGTTCGGATTGACCGTGATTCACACGGAGATACCCCTCGCATACGCACATTCATCCGGAGCACATCCGGATCGGGGGCTGCCATGTGGACCACACTCACGCTCGTCGACGCCGCGACCGCACTGGTCGCTGCCACCGCCTGCCTGGCCCTCTCCGGTCGGCGACTGCTGCCGTGGCGGCGCCGGGAGCGCGCGCCCGAACTGGGCCCGTACGATGCCGCGTTTCTGGCGGGCGGACCGGAGCGGGTGGTGGAGGCGGCGCTCCACACCCTGTGGGGCGGTGACAACAACGTCGTGATCGGGTCGGGTGGGCGGCTGCGGTTGCCCGAGCCCTGGTCGGAACCCGAGCATCCGGTGGAGCGTGCCGTGGTCGAGAAGTGGCGGACCTCCGGCTCCACGACCCCGACGCTGCTGCGGGTACGGGCGGTGCGGGCGGGCGCCGTACGCGAGATCGGCGACCGGCTCGTCTCGTACGGCCTGCTGATGGCCCCGCCACGCGCCCTGGCCCGTCTGTACGCCGCACGCGGCCTGGGCGTCGTGGTGTGCGGCACAGCGGTCCTGGCCGCCTTGGCCGTCCCGCAGGGGCTGCGGCAGACGGCACCGTTCATCGCGGTGGGCGCCTGCTGTCTGGCCGTGCGGGTGCTGTGCCCGGCGCGGGGTCAGCTGACCCCGGCGGGCCGTCGCCGCCTCGCAGCGATACGCACCGGCGAGCTGTGGGCATCGGCCGCGCTCGGGGCCGTGGTGTTCGACGGGCACAGCGCGCTGCCGGGTGAGCGCCGGCGCTCTCGGCGGTGGGACGGGGGCGGGGGCCGTCTGCCGTCGGTGGGCCGGATGCTGATCAAGTACGGAAAGGCACTGGATCCGGACGACGACCGGACCCCGGACAGCAGTGGTACCGGCAGCGACCACAGCTCCTACGGATCCGGCAGCTCCCACGACTCGTACGGCTCCCACGGCTCCTCGTACGACGGAGGAGGTCACCACCACAGCTGCGGCGGCAGCAGCAGCTGTGGTGGCGGAAACTACTGAGCGTTGTTGCTCACACCTTCTCGAGCACGTCCTCCAGCTCCTGGAGGAGCCTGCGCTTGGGCCGGGCGCCCACCATCGACTGCACCGGCTCGCCGGACCGGAACACCATCAGGGTCGGCATCGAGAGCACTCCGTACCGGCTCGTGATCCCGGGGTTGTGGTCGACATCGAGCTGGACGATCTTGATGCGGTCGGCTTCCTCGGCGGCGATCGCGCTGAGCACGGGGGCGAGCTGGCGGCAGGGTCCGCACCAGTCGGCGGTGAACTCGACCAGTACGGGGAGCTCGGCCCCCAGCACCTCCCCGTCGAAGGTGGCGTCGGTGACCTCGGCCACGCCCTCTGCATGAATCATCTGTCATCCTCCCAGTTCACAACGTGGTTCCGGGCCGCCAGGCAGCTCGGCCGCGGCCTCCAGCTCGGCCCTCGCGAGCTCTGCGCCCACCTGGGCGCGGACCGACCGGAGCTGCTCGATGAGCGAGTCGAGCTCGCCGAGCTTGCGCCGGTAGACGGCGAGCGAGGCGGGGCAGGCATCACCGGCCGGGTGGCCGGCGCGCAGGCACTCGACGAACGGCCGGGTCTCCTCCAGATCGAACCCGAAGTCCTGCAGGGTCCGGATCTGCTGCAGCAGCCGCAGATCGTCCTCGTCGTACGTGCGGTACCCGTTCACGGCCCGCCGCGCAGGCAGCAGTCCGCGTGACTCGTAGTAGCGCAGCGTCCGCGTCGTCGTCCCGGCCCGCTCGGCCAGCTCCCCGATTCGCATGCTTCGACCGTAAGGGTTGACGCGGGCGTCAAGGCAAGCGCGGAGCTCTCCTCGCCCGGGCATTCCTTCAACTGCCTTTTACATTCAAGAAGTTAAGAGTGCGTCGCCATTGACGGCCCCCCGGCGTGCACCTACAAAAAGCATGAGAGCGCTCTCAAGACCGGAACCTCGTTCCCGCTCCCCCGCCCCCACCGGAGAGGTGTTCCTTGAACGCGAGCCGCATCCACCTGCCCGCTCACTCCCCCACCTCCACTCCCCGCAGACGTACCACCGCACTCGCCGCGCTGACCGTGATGGCCCTGGTCCTGGCCGGGCTGGCCACCGTCCTCGGCTCCGGGTCCGCACGCGGCGCCGTCCCTCCCGCGCCTGGCTGGGACCTGAAGTGGAGTGACGACTTCAACGGCGCCGACCGCTCCCTCCCCTCGGCCGCGAACTGGCAGATCGACACCGGCCACGCCTACCCGGGCGGCCCCGCGAACTGGGGCACGGGTGAGATCCAGAACTACACCGCCAGCCCCGACAACCTCAGCCTCGACGGCAACGGCAACCTCCGGATCACTCCGCTCCGGGACGGTGCGGGCAACTGGACCTCCGGCCGGGTCGAGACCACACGCTCCGACTTCAAGGCCCCGGCAGGCGGCACTCTGCGCATCGAGAGCCGGATCCAGATGCCGAACGTCACCGGGAACGCCGCGCTCGGCTACTGGCCCGCGTTCTGGGCGCTCGGCTCCCCGTACCGTGGCAACTACTGGAACTGGCCGGGCATCGGCGAGTTCGACATCATGGAGAACGTCAACGGGATCAACTCCGTCTGGGGCGTGCTGCACTGCGGTGTCAACCCGGGCGGCCCGTGCAACGAGACGAGCGGAATCGCCAACAACCGGGCCTGCCCCGGCTCCAGTTGCCAGTCGGCGTTCCACACGTACACGTTCGAGTGGGACCGCTCCGTCACCCCCAATGTGCTGCGCTGGTACGTGGACGGCCAGCAGTTCCACTCCGTCTCCCAGAACCAGCTGGACGTCGGCACCTGGGCCAACATGACCGAGCACGCGGGGTACTTCATCCTCCTCAACCTCGCGATCGGCGGTGCGTTCCCCAATGCGCTGGGCGGCAGCACCCCCACCGCGGAGACCGTCCCGGGCCGCCCCATGCTCGTCGACTACGTCGGTGTCTGGACCAAGGGCGGCGGGGGCGGCACCGACCCGACCGATCCACCGGACCCGACCGATCCGCCGTCCGGCTCCTCCGACCTCACGCTCCGCTCCGGTGGCGGTCTCGGCGCGGCTGAGGCGTCCGGCTCGGCCGCTACGCTCGCCTCGTCCGGCGGCGCCAACTACGACGGCACCCCGCACAGCCCGCAGACCTTCACCGCCTCCGGCATCACCCGGACGTACAACGGCGGGTCCACCCGGTTCGACCTGTTCGTCGATGCGGGCACGACCGTCGCCAACGGGCAGCAGGTGAGGGTGAGTTACGACCGTACGGGCGACGGGACCTGGGACCGGACGGAGACGTACAACTACTTTCCCACCGACCCCGTCCCCGGCTACGAGCACTACACGCAGAGCAAGGGCCTCATGACCTCGACCGGGAGCCAGGGCAACCTGGTGAACGGCAAGGTCAAGGTGGAGATCTGGAACGCCATCGGCAACGGCTCCAGCACCGTCGGGATCGGCAATCAGTCGGTCGTGCACATCCCCTTCGGCTGACACACGGCCGGCATACGTGTGCGGCCGGTACGGGAGTCCCGCACCGGCCGCACACTCACCTCGTTACGCCTTCGTCTCGTTACGCCTTCGTCAGCAAGGGCTTCTCGTCGTCGCCGCCCCTGGACTCCGGGACGTACGGCTCCGTGGGTCCCTCATCCGTGATCATCTTCTCGTCGAACGGGATGGAGCCGGAGAGCACCTGGTCCACCCGCTCCTTGTCGATCTCCTTGGTCCAGGTGCCCACCAGCACCGTGGCGACCGCGTTGCCCGCGAAGTTCGTCAGGGCGCGGGCCTCGCTCATGAAGCGGTCGATGCCGACGATCAGACCTACGCCGTCGACCAGGCCGGGGCGGTGGGACTGCAGGCCGCCCGCCAGCGTGGCGAGGCCCGCGCCGGTGACGCCCGCCGCACCCTTCGAGGCGACGATCATGAAGAGCAGGAGCGAGACCTGCTCCCCCGCGCTCAGCGGGTCGCCCATCGCGTTGGCGATGAAGAGCGAGGACATCGTCAGATAGATGGCGGTGCCGTCGAGGTTGAACGAGTAGCCGGTCGGCACGGTGATGCCCGCGACGGACTTGCTGACGCCGAGGTGCTCCATCTTGGCGATGAGCCGCGGCAACGCGGACTCCGACGACGAGGTGGAGAGGATCAGCAGGAACTCGCGGCCCAGGTACTTCAGCAGGAGCAACAGGTTCACCCCGGCGACCAGCCGCAGGATCGTACCGAGCACCACGAAGACGAAGATCGCACAGGTGATGTAGAAGCCGACCATGATGATCGCGAGAGACTTCAGCGCGTCGACGCCGGTCTCGCCGACCACGGCCGCCATCGCGCCGAACGCGCCGACCGGGGCCGCCCACATGATCATGGCGAGGATGCGGAAGACAAGACGCTGGATGTGGCCGATGCCGCGCAGGACCGGTTCGCCCACCGAGCCCATGGCCTGCAGCGCGAAGCCCGCGAGCAGGGCGATCAGCAGGGTCTGGAGCACTTCGCCCTCGGTGAAGGCGGAGACCATCGTCGTCGGGATGATGCCCAGCAGGAAGTCCGTGGTGGACTCGCTGGCGCCCGCCGCCTGCTTCTCCCCGGCTGCGCGCACCGCTTCGGTGAGGTGGAGACCCTGGCCCGGTTCAAGGATGTTGCCGACCAGCAGACCGATACCGAGGGCCACGGTCGACATCACCAGGAAGTAGCCGAGTGCGAGGCCGCCGACGGCGCCGACCTTGGCGGCCTTGCGGACCGAGCCGACGCCCAGCACGATCGTGCAGAAGATGATCGGCGAGATCATCATCTTGATGAGGTTCACGAAGCCGGTACCGATCGGCTTCAGCTCGACGGCCACCCCGGGGGCCACGAAGCCCACCAGGATGCCGAGCGCAACAGCGCCGATCACGGCGAGATACAGATAATGCGTACGGTCCCGCCTGGCGGCTGGCACTCCCACGGGGTTCTCCTCGGCTCGTCCCTGTCCGTCCCCCGTCCCTGGGGGTCCCGGCGAATATCCCGCCCCGTGTGACGGCCGTCACCCTTACGTGCATTTCGTTCATATGTTTTCGGCCAGGCAGACTGTGAGCATGCGTCTCCCACGCCCCCGTACCCGTCCGCGCAGCCTGGCCGGTCAGCTCTTCGCGATGCAGGTGGTGCTGGTTGCGGCCGTGGTGGCGGGGTGCGCGTTCTTCGCGTACGTCTCCGGGAGCGCGCAGGCGGAGGAGACCGCGACCCGGCAGGTCAGGGCGGCGGCGCTGGCGGTGGCCGATTCGCCGTCCGTACGGGAGGCGATCCGCACCCCGGACCCGACCGCCGTGCTCCAGCCGTACGCGGAGAAGGTCCGCAGGGACACCGGGATCGCCTTCGTCACGATCATGAGCCCGGACCGGATCCGTTGGACGCACCCCGACGCGGAACAGATCGGGGAGACGTTCCTCGGCCACACCGCGAGGGCGCTGCGCGGCGAGACGTTCACGGAGACGTACACCGGCACGCTCGGCCCCTCGATCCGGGTCGTCACCCCGGTCCGGGACGGCGGCAGGATCACCGGACTGGTCAGCGCGGGCATCACGGTCGAGCGGGTCTCCTCGCAGGTGCGGGCGCAGCTCGGCGCGCTGGGGCTCGCGGCGGGCGGGGCACTCACCCTCGGCGGCATCGGCACGTATGTGATCAACGCCCGGCTGCGGCGCCACACGCACGGTATGAACGCCGCCGAGCTGAGCCGGATGCACGACTACCACCAGGCCACGCTGCACGCGGTGCGCGAGGGGCTGCTGATGCTCGACGGGCAGCGCAGGATCGCGCTGGTCAACGACGCGGGCCGGGAGCTGCTCGGGCTGCCGCCGGGTGCGGTCGGGCGCCGGGTGGCCGAACTGGAACTGCCGGCGCCGCTGACCGGGGCGCTGCTGGCCTCCGAGGAGCGGGTCGACGAGCTGCATCTGACGGCGGACCGGGTGATCGTGGTCAACACCCGTCCAGTGGTGGGCGGCGAGCAGCGCGGTACGGTCGTGACCCTCCGCGACCACACGGAACTCCAGGCGCTGTCCGGCGAGTTGGACTCGGAGCGGGGGTTCACCCAGGCGCTGCGCTCGCAGGCGCACGAGGCGGCGAACCGGCTGCACACGGTCGTCTCGCTGATCGAACTCGGCCGGGTGGAGGAGGCGGTCGGCTTCGCTACGGCGGAGCTGGAGCTGGCACAGGTCCTCACCGACCGCGTCGTCGGCGCCGTCGCCGAACCGGTGCTGGCGGCGCTACTGCTGGGCAAGGCGGCGCAGGCGAACGAGCGGGGGGTGGAGCTGGTGCTCGCGGCCGACAGCGTGATCGACGACGGCGCGCTGCCCGCGACGCTGCCGCAGCGCGATCTGGTGACGATCCTCGGCAATCTGATCGACAACGCGGTGGATGCCGCGTCGGAGGCGGCGACGGCCCCGCCGCCCGAAGCGGGTGTCCCGTCCGGTGCGGGTGTCACCTCCGGTGCGGGGACCGTGCCCGGGGCCGGGATGGCGGCGGACTCCGCAGTCGTGCCCGCCCAGCGCGGTGCGGCACCGCGCCGCGCCGGCCGCGCGCGGGTCACCGTCACCGCGCTCGCCGACGACCGTGAGCTGCTGCTGCGGGTCGCGGACACCGGGGCCGGGGTCGATCCCGACGTCGCCGCCGAGGTGTTCCACCGCGGCTGGTCGACGCACGGGGCCGGTCGTGGGCTCGGGCTGGCGCTCGTGCAGCAGGCCGTGCACCGGGCCGGCGGGACGGTCGTGCTCGGCGGGGGTCCGGACGGCGGCGCGGAGTTCACCGTACGGCTGCCGCTGTCGCCCTCGCCCACGCAGCAGCACACGCCGAAGGAGCCCACCCCGTGATCCAGGTGCTGGTCGTCGAGGACGATCCCGTGGCCGCCGACGCGCACAGGCTGTACGTCGGCCGGGTCCCCGGCTTCACCGTGGCCGCGGTCGCGCATTCGCGTGCGGAGGCGGTACGGGCGCTGGACCGTACCCAGGTCGATCTGTTGCTCCTGGACCTGTACCTGCCCGATGGACACGGTCTGCAGCTGCTGCGGTCGCTGCGCGCCGCCGGGCACACGGCGGATGTCATCGCCGTGACGTCGGCGCGTGATCTGGGGGTGGTCCGGGAAGGGGTGTCGCTCGGTGTCGTCCAGTACGTGCTGAAGCCGTTCACCTTCGCCACCCTGCGCGACCGCCTCATGCGCTACGCCGAGTTCCGTGCGGCGGCCGGTGAGGCGAGCGGCCAGGACGAGGTGGACCGGGCCCTCGGCGCGCTCCGGGCTCCGCAGCCGTCCCGGCTGCCCAAGGGGCTGAGCGGCCCGACGCTGGAGGCGGTGACCCGTGTGCTGCGGGCCTCCCCGGACGGGGTGACCGCAGCCGCGACGGGCGTGGAGCTGGGCATCTCGCGGATCACCGCACGCCGCTATCTGGAGCACCTGGTGACGGTGGGCCGCGCCGTCCGCAGTCCGCAGTACGGACAGATCGGGCGGCCGGAACTGCACTACCGGTGGGTGGCCGAAACTCGCTGACCGTACGCCCGTCCGTACGTCCGGCCGCGCCGACGCCCATCCGCACATCCAACTGCATTTCCACCCGTACGCCCCACGGACAACAAGCGCTTCCCGCACGGGGATTGACCTTGTCGACGGGCCGGTCCTACGGTCACGGTCTCAGCCCCCCGTGGCTATGAGGAGGTCGTGCCCGTGCGCCCCACCGCCCCACTGATCCTCGCCGCCGCAGTCACCGTTCTGACTGCCGGCTCGCTGACCGCCTGCTCCTCCGGTTCCGGCAGTGATCCGGACACCGTGAAGGTCGCGTACAACCGTTCCACGGACAACAAGATCCGGTTCAAGGACGCCTATCTCGAGTCCGTGAAGAAGCAGTTCGAGAAGGAACACCCCGGCAAGAAGATCAAGTTGATACCGATTCAGGCTGCGGACAACGACTATGCCACCAAGGTGCAGCAGATGATGCGCTCGCCGAAGACGGCACCGGATCTGGTCTACGAGGACACCTTCCGGATCAACTCCGACATCAAGGCCGGCTATCTGCGGCCGCTGGACGCATATCTCGCCAAGTGGGACACCTGGAGCCAGTTCGTGGACACGGCGAAGGCCGCTGCGAAGGCCGAGGACGGCAAGACGTACGGCGTCCCGGACGGCACCGACACCCGCGGGCTCTGGTACAACAAGAAGATCTTCGCCAAGGCGGGGCTGCCGGCCGACTGGCAGCCGAAGAACTGGGAAGAGGTCCTGGACGCGGCCCGCGCGGTCAAGAAGAAGGTCCCCGGCGTCATCCCGCTGAATGTATACACGGGCAAGGCCCCGGGCGAGGCCGCGGTGATGCAGGGCTTCGAGATGCTGCTGTACGGGACCGGCGACGACCCGCTCTACGACCCCGGCGCCAAGAAGTGGGTGGCCGGCGGACAGGGCTTCCGTGACGCGCTGGGCTTCGTGGGGACCGTGTACGGGGAGAAGCTCGGCCCCGATCCGTCCGACGCGCTCGACCCCAACGTCGGTACGCATGTGGCCACCGAGTGGTTCCCCGAGGGCAAGCTGGCCATCTCGCTGGACGGCTCCTGGATGGGCCAGAACTGGATCAACGAGGGACCCAAGGCGTGGCCCGAGTGGAAGACGGAGCTCGGCCAGACCCCGATGCCCACCCAGAACGGCCAGGCGCCCGGGAAGGTGTCCATGTCGGGCGGCTGGACCTGGGCGATCCCGCAGAAGGCCAAGAACGCCGATCTGGCCTGGGAGTTCGTCAAGACGATGCAGACCCCGCAGAACGCGGCCAAGTGGGATGTGGTGGGTGCGCAGATCGCGGTGCGTGAGGACGTGGCGAAGGATCCGACGTATCTGAAGTCGATGCCGGGCATCGACTTCTTCACCGGCCTCGTCCAGTACACCCACTACCGTCCCGCTCTGCCCGTCTATCCGCAGGTGTCGACGGCCATCGGTGAGGCGATGGAGAAGGTGACGACGGGCGACGGATCGCCGGAGTCGGCGGCGAAGGAGTACGACGAGCAGCTGAAGACCCTCGTCGACGGCGCGGTCGTCACGAAGTGAGCGGCGCCGCGTCGAAAGCCGGACCCCTGCGATCGCGGCGAGCGGGGTCGTGGCGGCAGGCAGGGTCGCGGCGGCGTGCGGGGTCGTGGCGGCAGGCGGGGCGGTGGCTGCCGATCGCCCCCGCCACCGCGCTGCTGCTGCTCTTCCTCGCGGGCCCCATCGGCTACTGCGTATGGATCGCCTTCACCAACACCCAGCTGACCGGATCGTCGAGCTCCGACTTCGTCGGCTTCGCCAACTTCCGGCGGGCGTTCGCCGACGACAACTTCCGCAACGCCGTCCAGCTGACACTCGCCTTCACCTTCCTGTCGTCGATCGTCGGACAGAACACGCTGGGACTGGCGCTCGCGGGCCTGATGCGGGCCGCGTCCCGCCCGGTCCGTACGGTCACCGGGGCGCTGGTCATCACGGCCTGGGTCCTGCCGGAGATCGTCGCGGCATTCCTGCTGTACGCGTTCTTCCGCCGCGAGGGCACTTTGAACGCGATCCTGGACCAGCTCCATCTGCCGTCCCAGAACTGGCTGTTCACGCTGCCGATCCTGGCAGTGTCGTTCGCCAATGTGTGGCGCGGGACGGCGTTCTCGATGCTGATCTACTCGGCGGCGCTGGCCGAGATCCCGCAGGACATCACGGAGGCCGCCGAGGTCGACGGGGCGAGCGGGCCGCGCCGGCTGTGGCACATCACGCTGCCGATGATCCGCCGTTCCATCGGCACCAATCTGATGCTCAACACCCTCTCCACGCTCTCCGTGTTCGGACTGATCTGGGCGATGACCCGCGGCGGTCCGGGCAACCGCAGCCAGACGCTTCCGGTGTTCATGTACGACCAGGCGTTCGTGAACAGTCTGATCGGCTACGGAACGGCGGTGGCGCTGCTGCTGCTTCTGGTGGGATCCCTGTTCTCGATCGTCTATCTGCGGCTGATGAAGGTGGAGGTGTGACGGGCGTGAAAGGCGTGACGACGTCCCGGCGCACCCGGGCGCGGCTGGCGTCCGACGGGGCGCTGCTGCTGGTCGCGGTGGCGTTCGCGCTGCCGCTGATGTGGCTGCTCTTCGCCTCGTTGGACGGCAGCGCCGATCTTCGGGTGCGACCGCCGACGTCACCGACTCTGGAGAACTTCGACGCGGTCCTCACCGACGAGATCACCTTCACGCCGATGCTCAACAGTCTGCTGCTGTGCGGCAGTGCGACGCTGCTGACCGTGGTGTGCGCGGCGCTGGCCGCGTATCCGCTGTCCCGCCACCGCTCGCGCCTGACCCGCCCGTATCTGCTGACGATCCTGTTCACGACATGTCTGCCGATCACCGCGATCATGGTGCCGGTGTACGGGCTCTTCGTACAGGTCGATCTGATCGACACGATGTACGGGACGGCGCTCTTCCTCGCCACCGCCCAGCTGCCGTTCGCCATCTGGCTGATGAAGAACTTCATGGACGGCGTGCCGAAGGTGCTGGAGGAGGCGGCCTGGACGGACGGGGCGTCGACGACACAGACGCTGGTCCGGGTGGTGCTGCCGCTGATGGGGCCGGGGGTGGGCGTGGTGACGATCTACACCTTCATCATGCTGTGGGGGAACTTCTTCGTCCCCTTCATGCTGCTGCTCTCGCCCGAGCAACTCCCGGCCTCCGTCTCGATCTTCACCTTTTTCGGCAACTACGGATCGGTGGTCTACGGGCAGCTGGCGGCGTTCTCGATCCTGTACTCGACGCCGGTACTGCTGCTGTACATCCTGATCTCGCGCCGCCTCGGCGGCGGGTTCGCCCTGGGCGGCGCGGTCAAGGGATGAGCGGGCGGCGCGGGCTAGGACGTTCCTACGAGCCGTGATCTCGGTCGAACAGACCGTAGTCAGGCCGGGTCCCGGCTCCTACGGTGGGGCCGTGCACCCCACCCCGCCTTTCAATGCCCCCGCCGCGCGCCGACTGCGCGAGGCCCTGGGGATGGCGCCCGGTCATGTCGCCTACGGCCTCAGCGCCCAGTACGGACTCCGGATCAGCGCGGACACCGTCGCCGCCTGGGAGCGTGGTCTCGCGCTGCCCGACGAGAAGGAACTCATGGCGCTGGCCGGAGTGCTGTGGTGCGCGCCGGGCGAGCTGCTGACCGCCGCCCGCACCCTGCGCGAACACCGGGTGGCCCGTGGCCTGGCCGTGGACGAGCTGGCGCGGCTGCTGGGGCTGGCGGTCTCCGCGTATCAGCGGATGGAGGAGTCCGGGCGCTGGCGCGGCAACGAACGCCAGTCCGCGGCACTCAGCGAGGCGTTGCAGCTGACGGCGGCCGACTTCGTGACGGCGACGGGACGGCACAAGGAGCTCGGGGAGCTGCTGCGCAGCGCGGTGACAACGCGCTGGCAGGCGTACACCCGGCCGGTGGCGAAGCTGGTGCCGCTGGAGCGGCGGCGGCTGCAGGACGTGCTGGAACAGCTGCACGCCGACTACCAGGCAATGATGGTGTCGACGCTGAGCTGGAGCACAGGAGGTCCGGAGCGGGCGGGCGCGGACGGGGAGGCGGGACGGGCGTTTCTGGACGGGATCGTGGAGCGGTTCTGGGAGACGGCGGAGGCGTAGCGCGGCCGACGGCCGGCCGGCCGGTCCTCGGAGGCCGCCCCCGAAGCCGGCCCCCGAAGAGCGTCGGACCCGCCGGTCAGAACACCGACTCCGCCTCGTACATCCGGTCCTTCGGCACCGTCTTCAGCTGTGTGATCGCGTCCGCCAGCGGCACCATCTTGATGTCGTTGCCGCGCAGCGCCGTCATCCGGCCGAAGTCGCCCCGGTGTGCCGCCTCGACCGCGTGCCAGCCGAAGCGGGTCGCCAGCACCCGGTCGTACGCGGTCGGCGTGCCACCGCGCTGGACATGGCCGAGAATGACCGGCCGGGCCTCCTTGCCGAGGCGGGTCTCCAGCTCGACCGCGAGCCGGTTGCCGATGCCCTGGAAGCGTTCGTGGCCGAATTGGTCGATCTCGCCCTTGGCGTACGGCATCGAGCCCTCGACCGGGTGCGCGCCCTCGGCGACGCAGATGACCGCGAACTTCTTGCCGCGGGCGAAGCGCTCCTCGACCATCTTGACCAGGTCCGCGACCTCGAACGGCCGCTCGGGCAGACAGATGCCGTGCGCACCGCCCGCCATGCCGGACTCCAGCGCGATCCAGCCCGCGTGCCGGCCCATCACCTCGACGACCATGACCCGCTGGTGCGATTCGGCCGTGGTCTTGAGACGGTCTATGGCTTCGGTGGCGACGCCGACCGCCGTGTCGAAGCCGAAGGTGCGGTCGGTGGACGAGATGTCGTTGTCGATGGTCTTCGGAACGCCGACGACGGGCATTCCGGCGTCCGACAGCATCCGGGCCGCGGTGAGGGTGCCCTCGCCGCCGATCGGGATCAGCACGTCGATGCCGTAACGGCGGCTCAGCTCGTCACAGTTCTCGGCGGCTTCGCGGAGCCTGTCGCGCTCCAGCCGGGCCGAGCCGAGAATGGTGCCGCCGTGCGCGAGGATGCCACTGACCGCGTTGAGGTCGAGGGGGCGGAAGTGGCCGTCGAGGAGTCCCTTGAAGCCGTCCTCGAACCCGATGACTTCATCGCCGTGACCCACCACGGCGCGGTGCACGACCGACCGGATCACTGCGTTCAGACCTGGGCAATCGCCGCCTGCGGTGAGAACTCCGATGCGCATCGTGCCGTATCTCCTGCTCGTTAGTGCCGTGCATTTCGGGGGCGACCGCGGAATCCCCCGTACCGTGAGCCACAACGATTGTCCCACGTCAGGTCCGGACCTCGCGCTCTCGGCCTGTCCGGGGCGCGGCACCCGACCGCTGCAGGACGTGTGCAGCACCCCGGAACAGGGGCTTTCGCCCGGGGGGCGGCTGGTCCGCACCCGCAGGTATCGTCAAAACGGGCGATACCACACCAACCGGCAGCCAGAACGACGGGAGAGCATGCGTGACGCGCAGCGTGTACGTGACAGGGATCGACCGGGGAGACGGCCGCCAGGTCGTCGATCTGGGAGTCATGGAGCTCCTGACGCGTCAGGTGGACCGGGTCGGGGTGTTCCGGCCGCTCGTCCACGACGGCCCCGACCGGCTGTTCGAGTTGCTGCGGGCCCGCTACCGGCTCAGCCAGGACCCGTCGTCGGTCTATGGCCTGGACTATGCGGAGGCGTCCGCGCTGCAGGCGGAGAAGGGTACCGACGAGCTGGTCTCGCGGCTCGTCGACCGCTTCCATCAGGTGGCCCGGATGTACGAGGTGGTGCTGGTCCTCGGCACCGACTTCGCGGCCACCCAGCTCCCCGACGAGCTGGCGCTCAATGCCCGCCTGGCCAATGAGTTCGGTGCCTCGGTGATCGCGGTGGTCGGCGGGAAGGGGCAGGACGCGGAGTCGGTGCGGGCCGAGACGCGCAATGCCTACCGGGCGTACGCCGGTCTGGGCTGCGACGTCCTCGCGATGGTGGTGAACCGGGTGGCGGCCGAGGACCGCGAGATCATCGCCGAACGGCTGACGGCGCGGCTGCCCGTGCCGTGTTCGGTCCTGCCGGACGACGCCGCGCTCTCCGCGCCGACCGTCGCCCAGATCACCGCCGCGCTCGGCGGCACCGTGCTGCTCGGCGACGACGCGGGGCTGGCCCGGGACGCGCTGGACTTCGTCTTCGGCGGTGCGATGCTGCCGAATCTGCTGAACGCGCTGACGCCCGGCTGTCTGGTGGTCACGCCCGGGGACCGGGCGGATCTGGTGGTCGGCGCACTGGCCGCGCACAGCGCCGGCACCCCGCCCATCGCGGGCCTGCTGCTGACGCTCGACGAGCGCCCCGGCGAGGAGATACTCAAGCTGGCCGCACGGCTCGCACCGGGCACCCCGGTCGTGTCGGTGGCCGGCGGCTCCTTCCCCACAGCGGCCGAACTCTTCACGCTGGAGGGCAAGTTGAACGCGGCGACGCCCCGCAAGGCGGAGACCGCACTCGGCCTCTTCGAGCGCCATGTGGACACCCCCGCCCTGCTGGACCGGATCTCGGTGGCCCGCAGTGGCCGCGTCACGCCGATGATGTTCGAGCACGAGCTGCTGGAGCAGGCCCGCGCGGACCGGCGCCGGGTGGTGCTGCCGGAGGGCGCCGAGGAGCGGGTGCTGCGCGCCGCCGATGTGCTGCTGCGCCGCGATGTCTGCGATCTCACCCTCCTCGGCGACCTGGACGTCATCCGGAAGAAGGCGGCCGACCTCGGCATCGATCTTGCCGACACCCAGCTGATCGACCCGCAGACCTCCGAGCTGCGCCAGGCGTTCGCGGAGCGGTACGCACAGTTGCGCGCGCACCGCGGGGTCACGGTGGAGCTGGCGTACGACGTCGTCTCGGACGTGAACTACTTCGGCACCCTGATGGTCCAGGGGGGCCTGGCCGACGGGATGGTCTCCGGGGCCGTGCACTCCACCGCGGCGACGATCCGCCCCGCCTTCGAGATCATCAAGACCCGGGCGGACGCGTCGATCGTGTCGTCCGTCTTCTTCATGTGCCTCGCCGACAAGGTCCTGGTGTACGGCGACTGCGCGGTCAACCCGGACCCGGACGCGGAGCAGCTCGCGGACATCGCCGTCCAGTCCGCCGCCACGGCCGCCCGCTTCGGCGTGGAGCCGCGGATCGCGATGCTCTCGTACTCGACGGGTACCTCGGGCACCGGGGCCGACGTCGACAAGGTGCGCCAGGCGACGGACCGGGTGCGCGAGAGCCGGCCGGACCTCAGGATCGAGGGCCCGATCCAGTACGACGCGGCGGTCGAGCCGAGCGTGGCCGCGACCAAGCTGCCCGGTTCGGAGGTGGCGGGGCAGGCGACCGTGCTGATCTTCCCGGACCTGAACACCGGCAACAACACGTACAAGGCCGTGCAGCGCTCGGCGGGCGCCGTGGCCGTGGGGCCGGTGCTCCAGGGGCTGCGCAAGCCCGTCAACGACCTGTCGCGCGGTGCGCTGGTCCAGGACATCGTCAACACCGTGGCCATTACGGCGATCCAGGCACAGGCCCAGGAGTGAACCGCATGACCCCCACCCCCATGAAGGAAGGTTCCGCCGCCGTGCAGGCCCGTCGCGTACTCGTCCTCAACTCCGGCTCCTCGTCGGTGAAGTACCAGCTCCTCGACATGAACGACCGCTCCCGGCTCGCGATCGGCCTGGTCGAGCGGATCGGCGAGGAGACCTCCCGTCTGCTGCACACCCCGCTGACCGGGGGCGACGCCGAGACACGTGAGCGCACCGGCAGGATCGCCGACCACGCGGCGGCGCTGAAGGCGGCGGCCGAGGAGCTGGCCGCCGACGGGCTGGGCCTGGACTCCCCCGAGCTGGCGGCGATCGGCCACCGGGTGGTGCACGGCGGACTGCGGTTCACCCGGCCCACCGTCATCACCGACGAGGTGCTGACGGAGATCGAGCGGCTCGTTCCGGTGGCGCCGCTGCACAACCCGGCGAACATCACCGGCATCCGTACCGCGCAGGCGCTGCGCCCCGATCTGCCTCAGGTCGCCGTCTTCGACACCGCGTTCCACACGACGATGCCGGAGTACGCGGCGCGGTACGCGATCGACGTGGAGACCGCCGACGCGCACCGGATCCGCCGCTACGGCTTCCACGGCACCTCCCACGCGTACGTCTCCCGCAAGGCCGCCGAGCTGCTGGGACGCACTCCCGAGGAGGTCAATGTCATCGTGCTCCACCTGGGCAACGGTGCCTCGGCCTCGGCGGTGGCGGCCGGCCGGTGCGTGGAGACGTCGATGGGACTGACCCCGCTGGAGGGGCTGGTGATGGGGACGCGGTCCGGGGACATCGACCCGGCGGTCACCTTCCATCTGAAGCGGGTGGCAGGGATGTCCACCGACGAGATCGACGTCCTGCTGAACAAGAAGAGCGGCCTGCTCGGGCTCTGCGGGGACAACGACATGCGGGAGATCCGGCGCCGGATCGACGAGGGCGACGAGCGGGCGGCGCTGGCGTTCGACATCTATGTGCACCGGCTGAAGAAGTACATCGGCGCCTATTCGGCGGTCCTCGGGCGGGTGGATGCCGTGGTGTTCACGGCGGGGGTCGGGGAGAACTCGGCGCCGGTACGGGAGGCTGCGATCGCCGGTCTGGAGGAGCTCGGCCTGGTGGTGGACGCCGGTCTCAACGCCGTGCGGTCCGGCGAACCGAGGCTGATCTCGCCGAACTACGCGCGGGTCGCGGTCGCCGTGGTGCCGACGGACGAGGAGCTGGAGATCGCCGACCAGACCTTCGCACTGGTCGGACGGGCCGAATCGGCCGGACAGGAAGTGCCGGTCGGACAGGTCGACAACTGAGCACCCTCGCGCCCCTTTGTATCTTCCACCAGACGGAATATTCCGCAGCGAAACAAACCGATAGGATCCGCCTCATGCGCCGTTCCAAAATCGTCTGCACCCTCGGTCCCGCCGTCGACTCCCATGAGCAGCTCGTCGCTCTGATCGAGGCCGGCATGAGCGTGGCCCGTTTCAACTTCAGCCACGGCTCCCACGAGGAACACCAGGGCCGTTACGACCGCGTCCGCAAGGCGGCCGCCGAGACGGGCCGGGCGGTGGGCGTGCTCGCCGACCTCCAGGGCCCGAAGATCCGCCTGGCGAAGTTCGCCGAGGGCCCCGTCGAACTGGTCCGCGGGGACGAGTTCACCATCACCACCGAGGACGTCCCCGGTGACAAGTCGATCTGCGGTACGACCTACAAGGGTCTGCCGAGCGACGTCGCCAAGGGCGACCCGATCCTGATCAACGACGGCAACGTCGAGCTGAAGGTCGTGGCGGTCGACGGCCCCCGGGTCCGGAGCATCGTCATCGAGGGCGGGGTCATCTCCGACCACAAGGGCATCAACCTGCCCGGTGCCGCGGTGAACGTCCCCGCCCTGTCCGAGAAGGACGTGGAGGACCTCCGGTTCGCCCTGCGGATGGGCTGCGACCTGGTCGCACTCTCCTTCGTGCGGGACGCCAGCGACGTCAAGGACGTCCACAAGGTGATGGACGAGGAGGGCCGCCGGGTCCCCGTCATCGCCAAGGTGGAGAAGCCGCAGGCCGTCGAGCACATGGAGGGCGTCGTCATGGCGTTCGACGGTGTCATGGTCGCCCGTGGCGACCTGGCCGTCGAATACCCCCTGGAGAAGGTCCCGATGGTGCAGAAGCGCCTGGTGGAGCTCTGCCGGCGGAACGCCAAGCCGGTGATCGTGGCGACCCAGATGATGGAGTCGATGATCACCAACTCGCGGCCGACCCGCGCCGAGGCGTCCGACGTCGCGAACGCGATCCTGGACGGTGCGGACGCGGTCATGCTGTCCGCCGAGTCCAGCGTCGGCGCGTACCCGATCGAGACGGTCAAGACGATGTCGAAGATCGTCGTCGCAGCCGAGGAGGAACTGCTCTCCAAGGGTCTGCAGCCGCTGGTGCCGGGCAAGAAGCCCCGTACCCAGGGTGGTTCGGTGGCCCGCGCGGCCTGCGAGATCGCGGACTTCCTGGACGGCAAGGCGCTGGTCGCCTTCACCAAGTCCGGTGACACGGCCCGCCGGCTCTCCCGCTACCGCGCCGCGCAGCCGATCCTGGCCTTCACCACCGACGAGTCCACCCGCAACCAGCTCGCGCTGAGCTGGGGCGTCGAGGCCCACGTCGTGCCGCACGTGGACAACACCGACGCCATGGTGGACCTGGTCGACGCGGAGCTGCTGAAGCTGAGCCGCTACAACGCCGGCGACACGATGGTCATCACGGCCGGTTCGCCCCCCGGCGTCCCCGGCACCACCAACATGGTCCGGGTGCATCACGTGGGCGGCGGCGCCCGCGACTGACGCGTTCGCCCGCACCGGCGTACGACTGTGGCCCGCACCCCCTTCGAAGGGGGTGCGGGCCACAGTCGTGTGCGGCTCCCGAACGGGTCCTGGATCCACAGGCGCTAGCTGTTGCCGCCGGTGAAGTAGTTGTGCAGCCCGGGCACCGTGAGCGTGCCGCCGAACTGGCCGGCCTGGGTGACCTTCACGTTGGTGAAGAACGCGAACGGTACGTTCACCGGCGGCGGCGTCTGGGGGCTGAACGTGATCGGGATGAGGCCGAAGAGGTTGCCCTTCAGCTCCTCCGTGTACATCGTCACCGTGCCGTTGCGGATGGTGGACGTGGAGCCCTTCCGCGCCTGGACATGGCCGGTGGTGCCGTTCGGGCCCTCCGTCAGCTGGTGCAGGTCCTTGATGTCGACGGACGAGGCGGTGAACTTGAGCACCTTCTTGGTGGTGCCGTCGCCCTTCTCCACCTCGACGATGCCCTTGTAGTCGAGCCCGCTCAGGGTGAGCAGCGAACTCTCCAGGATCCACGGCTGGTTCGGCAGCCGGGGGATGCCCTGCTCCAGGTCGGCCGCGGCCAGCGCCTTGGGGTCGGCGGTGGGGCACGGGAAGCGCTCCTTGGCGCCGTCCGGGATGTCCACGTCCTTCACGGGGTCGAGGCCCTTGACCCCGTCGTCGAGCTCCTCGACCGTCGTGCCCGCCTTGTCCGCCGCGTCACGGATGGCGTCGGCGGTCTTGCCCACGGTGTCCGTGACCTTGTCGACGGGCTTGTCGGTCGACTTGGTCGCGGTGTCGGACGGCTTCGGGGACGCGGTGGTGGCACTCGGGGACGGGCTCGCCGTCCCCTGGTCCGATCCCCCGAGGAGGCCCTTGAGCGCGTCGCCGACACCCAGCGGGTCCAGCGGGTCCTTCGTCGCCGTGGGCGACGGGGAGGCGCTCGGCGTCGTGGCGGACGCGTCGCCCGACGAGTTCGACGTGCCGCTCGCCGACGAGGTCGCCGAAGGCTTCGGGGTCGCCCCGTCGCCCTGGTCCGAACCGCTGCCGCTGTCACCGGTGGTCTCACTGGCGGACGGCGACGGGGACTTCGTCGCCGAGGCCGACGGCTCCGGAGACTCGCTCGGCTCGTCGGAACGGGTCACGCACGGCCCCGGCGCGAACGGGATGTCCGTCGCGTCGTCGGCCAGCGCAAGCTTGGGGGTGAGCCCCATCCCGACAAAGACCGCCGTCGGCATCGCGGCGAGAGCGAAGGCCTTGCCCGCGGGTATGTGCAGCTTCGTCAGCAGCGACTTCCTGGGGGCCGCGTGACGCGGCCCGCTTCTGCCCCGGAAAACCTCGCCTCCGGTCGAGTTCAGCTGCGTCTCGTCACCCCGCACTGTTCCTCCCGCCGTTGGCTTCAACTTTGCCGTTCGTGCTGTCGTCGCTCCACGGAGCGGGACCCGGGCTGTACGTAGGTCCGGCGCCGAACTGAGGTCCCGTGCCGTCAGGCGCCGAACCCTCAGGAGCTTCCGGGTCCTTCGGGGAACGCCCGGCCGCGTGCTTGGCCGGCTGTTCGCCTGCGGGCGTGCCCGGGGCCCAGGACAGGGCGAGGCAGCCGCCGATCAAGGCGAGCAGGAACCCGACCACGAAACCGCCGAGGTTGGACACCGGAATGGAGACCAGCGCCAGCAGGATCGAGGCGACACCGGCGAACACCCGGACAATTTGGTGGTACCACATGGTCAGACCGAGCGTGACCAGCAGTACACCGATGATCAGTGAGCCCGCACCCGCCGTGGTCGCCATGGCCAGCGTGAGGTGGCCGAGTTTGAGATTGGCGTACGGGAAGTACGCGATCGGCGCCCCACCGAGTGCGGTGAGCAGGCCGGCCCAGAACGGCCGGGTGTGCCGCCAGGCACGGAACCGCAGCCGCCAGTAGGCGAAGTCGCGGGAACCTGTGGTCTCGGCGCTCATGGAAAACAGCTCCCTGGAACCGGTATTGCTGTGAAAAAAGAGTGGGAGACGGGCAGGCGGGGCAGCTTCACGCTTCCCCGCCCACCCGGGCGGAGTGCTTAGTAGCACTCCTTGACGCCGTTGTAGAGGCGCATGCTCAGACCGCTGAGCTTGAAGGTGCCGGCGGTGGTCGCCCACGCCTTCTGCTTCACGTTGTCGAGAACCGCACGGTCCGCCTGCTGGGCGAAGCCGTTCTCGTTGACGTTCTCGCCGTCCTTGATCTTCGGACCCTTGTTGGCGTCCTTCGCCGCAACACCGATGTCGATGTTGGTGAACGTGGCGTCGGCGTCCAGATCCGCAACGTCGAGGTACAGGTTCTCGGCGTGAACCGGGGTACCGCCGCCGCCGGCCTTCAGCTGGAGGCTGACGGACCCGAGGAGCGGGATGTCCGGCGTGACCACGGACTGGCACATGCCCGTGATGTCGGCCGACTTGAACGACGAAATAGCGACCGGGTGCAGGGTCTTCTTGTCACCCTTGAGCTCCGCGTAGCCGGCGTCTATGCCGCCGTACTGCGAGAAGCCCTTGCCGTCCAGGTGCTCCGCTGTCACCTTGAACGACTGGCCGGAGACGCTGAACGAAGCAGCCAGCGCGCCCTGTGCAAGGGACACACCTACCGCTGCCGTCAGGGCCACGCTCGGCACCATGACGAGAGCGAACCGCTTCCATCTGGTCCCGCCACGAACTTGGGACTCCATGACTTTCCTCCTTCTCGGACGTACATCTCCGGTCCGGGCCTGGCCCGTCCTGGGATGGGAGAAGTGCTACGTCCTCGGAAAGGAGAGCGCCGGAACCGGAGGCGTGAGCCGCGTCCGAATCACTGGCGATCACCCCCGAGCGACAACCACTGGCCACGCGTTCGCGCAACCTGTTCGGACAGGCCCTGCCGGTCAGCAGGAACCCCCCTGTCCGCAGTCGGCGCCACTGCCGCCGACCGACTCGGTGGGGACCCAATTCGGCCGCCGCGCCGACTGGCGGTCGGGCTGGCGTCATTGGACCGAGCGTGGCCGATCGTGGTCCATTCGCGCCCGCGACACAAGGGGGATCGTTACTGGCTAGTAACGGCCCGATAACCGATGCACAACCGGGTGACATCGACCGGCCACACAGGGTGGTGCAGGGCGCATGGAGAAAAGGGGAGATCGAGGTTTGTAAGCGGACAGATCCCAACGCGCGATTTACTGCGAGTAACAGCCCGAGCTTTTATCAAGATTTGGTAAAGCGGGGGCGGGTCTTGTCGCTCGACCGCGAAAAACGGCCGTGGCGCCCGCGGGGCACCACGGCCGCGTTGTCACATCAGAACAGGACCCGGGCCAGCGCCGTGCGCGCGGCGACGACGCGCGGGTCCTCCGGGCCGATCACCTCGAACAGCTCAAGAAGGCGCAGCCGCGCCGCGTCCCGGTCGTCACCGAAATTGCGACGCACGGTCTCGACGAGCCGCCCGAAGGCGTCCTCGACATGGCCGCCGACCAGATCCAGATCGGCGGCGGCGATCTGCGCCGCCACATCGCCCGGCTTCTCGGCGGCGTCGTTGCGGACCTGCTGCGGGTCCATGTCCCGCACCCGGGAGAGCAGTTCGGCCTGGGCGAGACCCAGCTTGGCCTCGGTGTTGGCCGGGTCGTCGGAGAGCACGTTCTTGTACGCCTGGACGGCGCCGGCGAAGTCGTTGGCGTCCAGCGCCCGGACCGCCGCTTCGAGCAGCGCGTCGTACGGACCGGCCGGCACCTCGGCCGGGCCCTGTTCGGCTCCCTCAGGACCGGCCGCGGCCGCGTCGACCGCGATCCCGGTGAGACCGAACCGCTCCTCGCCGACCTGGATCAGCTGATCCAGGGTCTGCCGGATCTGGGCCTCCGGGGCCGCGCCCTGGAAGAGCGGGAGGGCCTGTCCGGCGACGACGGCGAAGACCGCCGGGATGCCCTGGATACCGAACTGCTGCATCAGCATCTGGTTGGCGTCGACATCGACCTTGGCCAGCAGGAAGCGGCCGTTGTACTCCTGGGCCAGACGCTCCAGGAGCGGTCCCAACTGCTTGCACGGCTCGCACCACTCGGCCCAGAAGTCGATGACGACGGGGACCTCGGCGGAGCGCTGGAGGACGTCGCGCTCGAAGCCCGCCTCATCGACATCGATCACCAGGGCGGACGGCGGCACGGCTCCGCCGCCACCCTGCCGGGCGGTCTCGGCACGGGCCTGCTCCGCCTTCACCTTGGCCTCACCGGCCGCCTTCACCGCGGCGAGGTCGACGACGCCGCTCATGGACATGTTCCTAGGCTGCATACGTACATCCTCCCCCCTTGGCACGCCGTTGCGGAAAGCGATCCGGGAACCGCATCCGTCCGTGGCTCCCGCCGGCATGCGGGGCGCACGGACATCCACGGTCCGAGGGCCCGCGAAGGGCCCTTTTTTTCCTGCCGGGTCCCCACCCGGCGCATGTGGCTGTCGTTCGCTCGTGGCGCAGCAACGGCACGGCCGTCGTCCTTACGCTACGACCCGTAGCGTAACTGTCCCGCCCCCCTCATGCACAAGAGTGTTCGGTGATCTGTCTCACGACGAACGGGAACGGCTTGTTCTCGCTACTGGCGGGTATGGTCACGGGATGCTGAGCCACGGCCACCCCAAACCGGCCCGAACGGGACGACCGCGCAACGCCGCGGCCGATGAAGCGATCCTGGAAGCCTGCCGGGCCTCGCTGGTCGACCTCGGCTGGTCGAAGCTGACGATGGGTGATGTGGCCACACGGGCCGGGGTCGCCAAGACGACCCTCTACCGTCGCTGGGCCGGAAAGAACGAACTGGTCGTCGACGCCGTCGCGGTCCTCTTCGACGAGCTGGAACTGCCTGATCTGGGCAGCCTGTCGGCCGATGTGCAGGGCGTGGTACTGCAGTTCGCCGCGCTGCTGGAGCGCCCGGAGACGAGGACCGCGCTGATGGCCGTCGTCGCCGAGTCGACCCGCGACGAGGCGCTGCGGGCCCGGATCCGCGACTCGATCGTGGACCGGCAGAAGCGCCTCGTACTGCTGGGACGGCAACGGGCGCAGCAGCGCGGCGAGTTGCCCGTCGAGGCGGACGAGGCGACGGCGGCCATGACGGCCGACCTGATCTTCGATGTGATCGCCGGTGCGGTCGTGCACCGGGCGCTGGTGAGCGCCGAGCCCGTCGACGAGGACTGGGCCCGGCGCTTCACCGTTCTGCTGCTCGCGGGGCTGGGCGCGGCGGCCGCGACGTAACGCGGGGCCGCCGGCCGGGCGCCCTCGTCAGAAGCCGGGCGGCTCGGTGTATGTGCCCCACTCGTCGCGCAGGACCCCGCAGATCTCACCGAGCGTCGCCTCGGCCCGTACCGCGTCGAGCATCGGTCCGATCATGTTCGAGCCGTCGCGCGCGGCGGACAGCATCGCGTCCAGTGAGGCGCGGACCCGGGCGTCGTCACGGGCGGCCTTGCGGCCGACGAGCTCGCGGACCTGCTCGCGCTCGACCTCGTGGCTGACCCGCAGGATCTCCAGGTCGCCGGTGACCGAGCCGTGGTGGACATTGACGCCCACGACCCGCTTGTCACCCTTCTCCAGCGACTGCTGGTACTGGAAGGCGGACTCGGCGATCTCGCCGGTGAACCAGCCGTCCTCGATCCCGCGCAGGATGCCGGAGGTCATCGGCCCGATGGGGTGCTGCCCGTCCGGGTGCGCCCTGGTGCCGCGCTCCTTGATCTGGTCGAAGATCTTCTCGGCGTCGGCCTCGATCCGGTCGGTGAGCTGCTCGACGTACCAGGAGCCGCCCAGCGGGTCCGCCACATTGGCGACACCGGTCTCCTCCATCAGCACCTGCTGGGTGCGCAGCGCGATCTCGGCGGCCTGCTCGGAGGGGAGCGCGAGGGTCTCGTCGAGGGCGTTGGTGTGCAGCGAGTTGGTGCCGCCGAGGACGGCGGACAGGGCCTCGACCGCGGTCCGTACGACGTTGTTGTACGGCTGCTGGGCGGTGAGGGAGACCCCGGCGGTCTGGGTGTGGAAGCGGAGCCACTGCGCCTTGTCGGTCTTCGCCCCGTACACCTCCTTCATCCAACGGGCCCAGATCCGGCGGGCGGCGCGGAACTTGGCGATCTCCTCGAAGAAGTCGAGGTGCGCGTCGAAGAAGAAGGAGAGGCCAGGGGCGAAGGTGTCGACGTCGAGCCCGCGGGAGAGGCCGAGTTCCACGTAGCCGAAGCCGTCGGCGAGGGTGTAGGCGAGCTCCTGCGCAGCCGTCGCCCCGGCCTCGCGGATGTGGTAGCCGGAGACCGAGAGCGGCTTGTACGCGGGGATGGCGGCGGCGCAGTGCTCCATCAGGTCGCCGATCAGACGCAGATGGGGCTCGGGCTGGAAGAGCCACTCCTTCTGCGCGATGTACTCCTTGAAGATGTCGGTCTGGAGCGTGCCGTTGAGCACCCCCGGGTCGACGCCCTGGCGCTCGGCGGCGACCAGGTACATGCAGAAGACGGGGACGGCGGGGCCGCTGATCGTCATGGACGTCGTGACGTCGCCGAGCGGGATGTCCTTGAAGAGGACCTCCATGTCGGCGGCGGAGTCGATGGCGACACCGCAGTGCCCGACCTCACCGAGCGAGCGCGGCTCGTCGGAGTCGCGGCCCATCAGCGTCGGCATGTCGAAGGCGACACTGAGCCCGCCGCCGCCCGCGGCGAGGATCATCTTGTACCGCTCGTTCGTCTGCTCGGCGTTGCCGAAGCCGGCGAACTGGCGGATGGTCCAGGTGCGGCCGCGGTAGCCGGTCGGGTAGAGGCCCCGGGTGAAGGGGTACTCACCCGGCCAGCCGATCCGCTCGAAGCCCTCGTAGGTGTCCCCGGGCCGGGGCCCGTACGCGGGCTCGACCGGGTCCCCGGAGAGCGTGGTGAAGTCCGCGTCACGCTTGCGGGCCTTGTCGTAACGGGCCTGCCAGCGTCGGCGGCCTTCCTCGATCGCGTCAGCGTCCATGGAACCAATTTACTAGGACGTCCTAGTAAATGTCGATGACAAACCGCCCGGCGCTTTGCGCGGGGCGGTTCGGGTGGGGCCGGGTCAGACCTTGGCGGTCACCGGGGAGCCGTCCGCGATCAGCGGCTCGACCTCCTGCACGACCTTGCGCTCGACGAAGAACGCGGCGGTCGGGATCGTGCCGGAGATCAGCACCCAGAGGAGCTTGCCCATCGGCCACTTCGCCTTGGAACCCAGGTCGAAGGCGAAGATCAGGTAGATGATGTACAGCACACCGTGGATCTGGGAGACGACGAGCGTCAGACCCTCACCGGTGTCGAAGCCGTACTTGAAGACCATGCAGGTGCAGAGCACCAGCAACATGACGGCGGTGACGTAGGCCATCACCCGATACCGGGTCAGCACACTGCGTTTCATGGCAACGAGCGTAACCGGGCTGCCGGGGGGATCTTGAAGCGGGCCGGGGGTCGTGCGTGCCGGACCCCGCGGGCCCGGCAGGCCCCGAAGGAAAGACCCTAGTGCTCTTCGAAGTCGTGGGCCGCGATCCGCAGCGGACGCAGCATGGCGAAGATCTCCGCGCACTCCTCGGAGTCGTACACCCCGAGTCCGAACTCCATGTCCACCAGGTCCCGGGTGGCCGCCTCGACCACCTCGCGGCCCTTCTCGGTGATGGAGGCGAGCGTGCCGCGACCGTCGTTCGGGTTGGGCCGCTTGGCGACCAGGCCGGACCTGACCAGCCGGTCCACCGTGTTCGTGACGGAGGTGGGGTGCACCATCAACCGCTCGCCGATCTTGGACATCGGCAGCTCGCCCGCCTTGGAGAAGGTGAGCAGCACCAGCGCCTCGTACCGCGCGAAGGTCAGCCCGTACGGTCTGACGACCGCGTCGACCTCGCCGAGCAGGATCTGCTGCGCACGCATGATCGAGGTGATCGCCCCCATCGCGGGGACCGGACCCCAGCGCTGCTGCCAGAGTTCGTCGGCGCGGGCAATGGGATCGAACGGGAGACTGAGCGGCTTCGGCACGGCACCGACCTTACCCACTGGTCATATGCTGGTCAGCCCCGTCTCGTACTTCGGTCCGGCCACCGTCCGCAGGTGCGGTCGCGCGTGCGGTTCTGCTGACCTCGCGGACGAGCAGAAGGGTGCAGACGACGCCGATCGCCCCGGAGCCGGCGACCACCCGGTGCACCGGGAGGAACTCGGCGGCCAGGCCGGCGAGGGCCATGCCGATGCCCTGGACCGTCATCAGTCCTGCGGTGAGCAGGGTCATGGCCCGGCCCCGCAGCTCCTCCGGGACGGCGTCGACGAACCACTGGTCGAGGCCGATGATGTACGCCGCACCCACCCCGGCCAGCGCGAGCGCCACCAGGGTCAGGACCATGCCGGGGCGGATCCCGTACAGCAGGAGCGGCAGCAGGCCGACAGCGGCGACCGGCAGCACGATCCGGGAGCGGATGCGCGGGGCCAGCACGGCGCCCGCGTACAGCTCGGCGGCGATGTGCCCGACCGGCATCGCGCACATCAGCAGCCCCAGGGCGGCCGGACCGAGGCCGATCTCGTCCGCGTACGGGGCGGCGAGCGCCTCCGGTGCGACGACGAACAGCGCGGGTACCCAGAAGAGCAGCATCAGCGCGCGGATCCTGCGGTCGGCGAGGACGATGCGGGCCCCGGCAAGTGATTCCTTGAGCAGCGCGCCGCCGCGGTCGCCGCCGGTCCTGGCGGGCCGGTTGCGGGTGCCGAAGCGAAGCAGGGCAGCCGAGCAGAGGAACGTCCCGACAGTGATCGTGATCGCCCCGCGCGCGGACAGCGCGGAAAGCAGCACACCGCCCACGCCGAAACCGATCAGCAGCGCGCTCTGCGAGACGATCCGCAGCAGCGAGCGGCCCAGTACATAGAGGTCGCCCTCGCCGAGGATGTCGGTGAGCGCGGCCATCCGCGTCCCGGTGAAGACGGGCGACACGGAGGCGACGAGACAGCGCAGCGCGAGGAGCCCGCCGACCGGGGTGCCCGGCAGCACCATGACGGCGACGCAGCCCGCGCAGATCAGATCGCAGGTGACAAGAACCCGGCGGGCCGGGTAGCGGTCGGCGACCCCGGCGAAGAGGGTGCCACCGACGAGGTACGGCAGGAAACCGAGCGCGAAGGTGAGGGCGCTGAGCAGGGGCGAGCCGGTGAGGTCGTAGACGAGGACGGTGAGCGCGAGCTCGCTGACCACGACGCCGAGGAGGGAGAGCAGATGGGCGGCGAAGACGGCCCGGAACTCCCGCACGGCGAAGACGGCACGGTAACCGCGAGGGGTGGGCTCCGGGGACGCGGCGGGGGCCCGGTCCCGGAGCGCGGGCGACGGCTTCGGGTCAATGGGGTCGGCGCGCTCCGGGGCAGGGGCCGAGTGGGGCACCGGTCCGGCGGGGTGGGCGCTCGCGGCGCGGGGCGCGGCTGACGGGTCGCGGGGTGAGGGGCCCGTCGGACCGTGCGGGGTGTCCGCAGCGTCGCGGGGGCCGCCCGCCGGGGTGGGGCTGTTGCTCGGCATGGCCGCAGCTTGGAGGACCGGGGGCCCCGCTCCGTAGACTTTCGGCTGACGCCGAATCTTCGCGAGGCCACGCACCATGCCGTTCCATCTGCATTTCGACGAGAGCGACCTGCTTCGCTGCCGGTTCGCGCTCTCCCCGCTCTGGGAGACCCAGGCCGCGGTACGCACGCTTCTGCACCCGGGGCGGCACGGCTATCACCAGCCGTGGCTGCGGCGCATCCAGGACGCCGCCGCGGGTCTCGATCTCGGGCCGCTGTGGTCGTTGATGCCGGAGGGCGGGCACAACCCGGACTTCCTCTGCCCGCCGCCGCTGGGGCCCTACGCCTCGTTCGAGGAGGAGATCGCCGGCGTACGCGTCATCGACCCCCGGCTCATCCGCGAGGACCTGGCCCTGACGCTCGCCGACCAGCCGGGTGCGCTGGACTCCCCTGCCGGGCAGGCGCTGCTCGCCGATCCTGCGCGGGCGCTGCACGAAATGGCCGCACTGCTGGAACAGGCCTGGCGGACCCTGGTCGAGCCGGACTGGCCGCGGCTGCGCGCATTGCTGGAGGCGGACATCGCGTACCACTCGCGCCGGCTCGCCGAGGTCGGCTTCGCGCGGTTGCTCGGCGAGCTGAGTCCCCAGCTCAGGTGGACGGACTCGACCCTCACGCTGGTCGGGATGAAGGGCCGGCACTCCCGGGTGCTCGGCGGTCAGGGCCTCGTTCTGATGCCGAGCGTGTTCGCCTGGCCGGATGTGGTCAGCGGGTACGAACCGCCCTGGCTGCCCGCGGTGATCTATCCCGCGCGCGGGATCGGCGGGCTGTGGACGGAGCCCGCCGACCGTACGCCGCAGACGCTCGCCCGGCTGCTCGGCCGGGCGCGGGCCGACGTACTGTGCGCGCTCGACGAACCGGCCGGGACGAGCGCCCTCGCCCACCGGCTGGGCCTCGCGCCGTCCTCCGTGTCGGCCCATCTGTCGGTGCTGCGGGCGGCGGGGCTGCTGACGTCACGGCGGTACGGACATCAGGTGCTGTACGAGCGCACGCCGCTCGGGATCGCACTCGCGGTGACGTCCGGGGCGGGCACCACCTGACGGACCCCCGCGCCGTGCGGCGCGGGGGTCCGTCAGGTGGTGCGGCGGCAGGTGTCAGTCCGCGAGGTACCGCTCGACCGTCTCGACCTTGGAGGTCAGGCCGTCGGTGACGCCGGGGCGGATGTCGGCCTTCAGTACGAGGGAGACACGTCCGGCGCGGGCCTCGACGGCCGCGACGGCCCGCTTGACGACGTCCATGACCTCGTCCCACTCACCCTCGACGGAGGTGAACATGGCGTCCGTGCGGTTGGGCAGTCCGGACTCGCGGACGACCCGGACGGCGTCGGCGACGTACTCGCCGACATCCTCACCGACACCCAGCGGACTGACGGAGAAGGCGACGATCATGCGCCGACCACGCCTTCCCTGCGGGCGCGGGCGGCGATGACGCCGTCGGCCTCGTACCGCTTCAGCACCTTGTCGCCGTACAGCCCGCCGAACGGGAGCAGCGCCAGCAGGAAGAAGAACGCGACGCGCTTGAACGGCCACTTGGTCTTGGACCAGACGTCCAGCAGCAGGACGGCGTAGATCACGAAGAGGACGCCGTGCAGCATGCCGAGCGGCATCATCAGGAAGTCGATGTCCGAGACACGGCTGAGGATCGAG
The DNA here is from genome assembly GCF_036108815.1 of Streptomyces sp. NBC_00353. NCBI lineage: Bacteria > Bacillati > Actinomycetota > Actinomycetes > Kitasatosporales > Streptomycetaceae > Streptomyces > Streptomyces sp. NBC_00353. The sequence goes on from NZ_CP107985.1 coordinate 3,876,204, forward strand.
CCAAACATGATCAGCGCCGGGAAGGAGAGCGCCTCGGGAATCGAGATGAGGCGCAGCCGGTGCAGGGCGGTGGCGGTCTTGATGTCCACGAGGGCACCTTCGGTGGGAGGGTCGTGACGGCTTGTGAATACAGGCACAAGCGTCCCCCATTGTGACATCGCGCCCCACATGCCCCGGGGGCGGGGGGCGGCACCCGCCGCGGGGCACGTATCAACACATATCAGGGTCGATTCAGGGGCCGGATAGGTCCATGGGCCCTGTCCGGGACCTGGCCCGGGCCGCTAACGTCACCCCGTGGCAATGTTCCGACTCCAAGGCAGCAAGACGCTCGCCGTCGATCTCACCGGCGACGCCGTCAAGGCGAAGAACGGCTCGATGGTCGCGTACGACGGCCGGATGGCGTTCAAGAAGATGTCCGGCGGCGGTGAGGGGATCCGCGGCATGGTGACCCGCCGGCTGACCGGCGAGCAGATGACCGTGATGGAAGTGACAGGACAGGGCACCTGCTACTTCGCCGACCGCGCGAGCGAGATCAATCTCGTGTCGCTGCGCGGCGAGAAGCTCTACGTGGAGGCGAGCAATCTGCTCTGCACCGACGCCGGGCTGCGCACCGGTACCACCTTCACCGGGCTGCGCGGCGGGGCGACCGGCAACGGCCTGTTCACCACCACCGTCGAGGGCACCGGCCAGGCGGCGATCATGTCGGACGGCTCGGCCGTGGTGCTGCGGGTGACGGCCCAGTACCCGCTGTTCGTCGACCCCGGCGCGTACATCGCCCACCAGGGCAACCTCCAGCAGCACTTCCAGTCCGGGGTGAACTTCCGGACGCTGATGGGCGAGGGCTCGGGCGAGTCGTTCCAGATCCGGTTCGAGGGCGAGGGCCTCGTCTACGTGCAGCCGAGCGAGCGGAACACCATCGGGGGCGATGTCTGATGCCGTTCCGTGAGATCAACTCGAAGATGGTCGAGGCGACGGTGGTCCCCGGCCAGAAGATGTTCAGCCAGCGCGGCGCGATGCTCGCGTACCGCGGCGAGGTGTCGTTCACCCCGAACATCCAGGGCGGCCAGGGCGGCCTGATGTCGATGATCGGCCGACGGGTGGCGAACGAGGCGACCCCGCTGATGACGGTCGAGGGCAACGGCACGGTGATGTTCGGCCACGGCGGCCACCACATCCACGTGATCAACCTGGCCGGCGACACCCTCTACGTGGAGGCCGACCGGCTGCTCGCCTTCGACGGGACGCTGCAGCAGGGCACGATGTTCATGGGCGCGCAGGGCGGGGTCATGGGCATGGTGCGCGGCCAGGTGACCGGGCAGGGCCTGTTCACCACGACCCTGAAGGGCCATGGCGCGATCGCGGTGATGGCCCACGGCGGGGTGATCGAGCTGCCGATCACCCCGGGCCGCGAGGTGCATGTGGACCCGCAGGCGTACGTCGCGCACCACGGCGACGTACGCAACAAGCTCTCCACCGCGCTCGGCTGGCGCGACATGGTGGGGCGCGGCTCCGGCGAGGCGTTCCAGCTGGAGCTCAGCGGCAGTGGCGCGGTGTACGTCCAGGCGTCGGAGGAGAAGCTGTGAGCACGCCCGTGATCTTCGATCCGATGACACTGCCGTCGGACGACAACGTCAACGCGTACACCTTCTGCGTGGAGCTCAAGGGGAGCCAGTGGTTCCTGCAGAAGGGCAAGATGATCGCCTACTACGGGCGGATCGAGTTCAACGGCATCGGCCACGGCCGCTTCGAGCGGCTGATCCGTACGAGCTTCCACTCGCCGCTGCACGCGAGCGACTGGGTGGTGGCCGAGGGCAGCGGCAAGATGCTGCTCGCCGACCGGGCGTTCGACGTGAACTCGTACGACCTGGAGGACGGGAACCTGACGATCCGTTCCGGCAACCTCCTCGCGTACCAGCCGACGCTGGCACTCAAGCAGTCGATCGTGCCGGGCTTCCTCACGCTCATCGGTACGGGGAAGTTCGTGGCCGCGTCCAACGGTCCGGTGGTCTTCATGGAGCCGCCGCTGCGGGTCGATCCGCAGGCGCTGGTGGGCTGGGCGGACTGCCCCTCGCCGTGCCACCACTACGACCACGGCTACATGACGGGCGTGATGGGCGGGCTCAGATCGCTGACCGGGATCGGCGGGACGTCGGGCGAGGAGCACCAGTTCGAGTTCGTCGGCGCCGGTACGGTGCTGCTCCAGTCGACGGAGGTCCTGACGCCCGAACAGGCGACCGGGCTGACTCCGCAGCAGGCCGGGGTGCCGGGCGGTGGGCAGCACTCACCCGGTGCAGGTCAACCCGGCTCCGCCCCCCGTCTGCCCGGGCAGCTGGGGGACCTCCAGCGCCGCTTCGGTTTGTGAACGGTAGTCTGCAGAGTGTGACGTCGAACGTCTGCGCCCAGCTCGGACCGGGCTCCTGAGCCGGTCTCCGGGCGGGTGCCGGACGTCACACCCAGTCTACTTCGTCCAGAATTCAACTTCTTAGGTAGAATCCATACATGGAGACCGAGACGGCCACCCCCTGGCTGAGCGACGCGGAGCAGTGCGCCTGGCGCACCCACCTGGACGTCAGCAGGCTGCTGATGCATCAGCTGGAGAAGGATCTCCAGCCGTTCGACCTGACCATGAACGACTACGAGATCCTGGTCAACCTCTCGGAGTCGGACGGCCAGCGCATGCGGATGAGCGACCTCGCCGCCGCCACCCTGCAGTCCAAGAGCCGGCTCTCGCACCAGATCACGCGGATGGAGTCGGCCGGGCTGGTCCGCCGCGAGAACTGCGAGTCCGACCGGCGCGGGCTGTTCGCGGTGCTCACGGAGACGGGCGCGGAGACGATGCACAAGGTCGCGCCGCACCATGTCGCTTCGGTGCGCAAACACTTCATGGACCTGCTGACGCCCGAAGCACTGGCGGACCTGCATGCGGCGCTGACGCCGGTTGCGGATCATCTGCGGGGGCGGCGGGGCAAGCTGTAGCGCGGCGGGGTACGCGGGCGGGGTGCGCCGTCGCACGGGCATGGCCACCCCTTCCTCGATCGCCGGACGGGCTCGATCCGCCCGGGGGCGTGCTCAGCAGCGGCCCCGGTGCCGACCTCATCTGCCTGGATCCGGCCTTGCCGGCAGGCGTAGTTCGAAGCGCGCACCGCCTTCCGGGGATCGGGTGACCGTCAGGGTGCCCTCGTGTCTGCGGGCCACGTCTCTCGCGATGGCGAGACCCAGGCCCGCGCCGCCCTCGTCGCGGCTGCGGGCGTCGTCCAGGCGCACGAAGCGTTCGAAGATCCGCTCGCGCTCGGGCTCCGGAACGCCCGCCCCGTCGTCTCCGACCGCGACCACCACGCTGCCGCGTTCCGTGCGCACCGAGACGGCGACCGAACTCTCCGCGTGACGCTCCGCGTTGTCCAGCAGGTTGCCGATGACCCGCGCCAACTGGCCGCGAGAGCCGGTGACTTCGAGAGGCTCCGACGGCGGCACGGACACCGTCACCGGGATCCGGTCGCCGGTGCGCTGCGAGACCTCCTCGTGGACGAGCGCACCCATGTCCAGCCGGGTGTTCCCCGGCCGCTCCCCCGCGTCCAGCCGGGCCAGCAGCAGCAGATCGGCGGCCAGCGTCTGGAGCCGTACGGTGTCCGTGACCGCGCCCGGCACATCCAGCAGATCCGGATGGGCCGCGCCGACCTCCAACTGCGTACGCAAGGACGCGATCGGGCTGCGCAGCTCGTGCGAGGCGTCCGCGACGAAGCGCCGCTGACGGTCGACCGAGGCCTCCAGCGCGGTCAGGGTCTCGTTGGTGGTACGGGCCAGCCGGGCGATCTCGTCGCGCGAACCGGGCTCCGGCACCCGCCGGGACAGATCCTCGGACGCCGTGATCGCGGCCATCTCCGCCCGGATGCCCTCGACGGGCCGCAGCGCGCGCCTCGTCGTCAGCCAGGTCACCGCGGCGACGATCAGCAGCATGACGGGCAGCCCGATCAGCATCGCGCCGCGCACGCTGCCCACCGCCTTCTGCTCGGTGGCGAGCTGGGCGCCCGCGTGGACGGTCAGGGTCACACCGGCGCCGGTGGTCGCGGAGACCGAGGCGAAGCGGTAGTCGGCCGTGTCGCCGTCGACGGTGGCGGTGCCGTTGGTGAAGTCCGGGTCGTCGGTGGAGACTTCGCCGCGGGCGGGGATGTTCCCGGTCCCGTCGTCGTCGCCGCGTCTCTCGCCGCCGTGGCGGTCACCGCCGCCGTCGTCGTCACTGTCGTCGTCGGTGCCGGTGCTCGTCGGTGCGACGGACGTATGGGGGGTGACCCGGTCCGTACCCGTGCCGGTGATCGCCTTCAGGTCCTTGGACACGGCCACCAGCCGCCCGTCCTCGTCGGTCACCTGGACCGGGTGCTCCTCCTCGTCCGGCAGGTCCAGTCGGTCGACCGGCACATCGAGGGCCAGCTGTCCGGCGACCTCACGGGCCGCCACCTCCGCCTGGAGGCCCGCCTGATCGGTGAGGTTGGCGCGCAGGACGAGGAGTACGGCGAGTCCGGCGCCGATCAGGGCGACGGCGACCACCACCGTGGCGCCGAGCGCTGCCCTGGCCCGTACCGATCTCACAGCGCCTCCAGCCGGTAGCCTGCGCCGCGCACCGTACGGATGGCCGCGGCGGAGAGCTTGCGCCGCAGCGCGCTCACGTACACCTCGACGATGTTCGGGTCCCCGTCGTACGCGAAGTCCCAGACGTGTTCCAGGATGTCCGCCTTGCTGACCACCTGCCCCGCCCGCAGGGCCAGCTGCTCCAGCACGGCGAACTCCTTGGCAGTGAGCGTGACTTCGCCCTCGCCGAGGTGGACGCGGCGGGCGGCGGTGTCCATCCGCAGTGCGCCGACGGTGAGCACGGGTGAGGCGGAACGGCCGCCCCGGCGCCGCAGCAGTGCCCGGATCCGGGCGACCAGCACCACGTACGAGAACGGCTTGGTCAGATAGTCGTCGGCGCCGGTGTCCAGCCCCTCCGCCTCGTCGTACTCCCCGTCCTTCGCCGTCAGCATCAGGATCGGCACCTCGTGGCCGGCGGCGCGCAGGGCGGCGCAGACCCGGTAGCCGTTCATCCCCGGCAGCATGATGTCGAGGACGACGAGGTCGTACGCCCCTTCGGCCGCCCGGTGCAGCCCTTCGAGGCCGTCGTGCACGACGTCCACGGCGAAGCCCTCGGCGGTGAGTCCCCTGGCCAGAGACGTCGCCAGCCGCTTCTCGTCCTCCACGATCAACAGACGCATACGCACAGAGTGGCAAACAGAACCTGAAGACGGCTTCAGGTGGCTTCAGGCTGCGTTCAGCATCGGTGCGCCACGGTGGTTCACGTTGCACACGGACAACCCGAATCGGGGAGGAACCCTCATGAAGCGCAGGATCGCCATCGCCGCCGTCACCGCGGCCGTACTCGTCGGCGGCGGGGCCGCCACGGCCGTCGCCTTCGGCGACGACAACGGCCGGGACAGCCACGACAGCGCGAAGGTACTCAGCAGGCACACCTCCGACGACAACAACGACGACGACACCGCCCATCGCACACCGCGGTCGGCCTCCGTCACGCTCTCCGCGGCGATGGACGCCGCCCTGCGCTCGGTGCCGGGCACGGTCACCTCGATCGAGCTCGACGACGCCGGCCGGAACGGCGAAGCGCAGCACTGGGAGGTCGAGATCAACGGCAAGGACGGCACGCACCACGAGCTGAACGTGGACGCCAGGACCGCCGAGGTCACCCCCGACCACTCGGACGACGGCCACCACGGGGGTGACCGGCACGACGACCGCGACGACGACTGATCAGGGCGTGTAGCCCGAGAGCGCCGTCCCGTCGGCGAAGATCAGAAGCACCACGTCGCCTCTCGCGATCAGCTCCGGCTCGGCCCTCCCCGCGGGCCGGCCGGAGCAGATCCTCACGCTCTTGCTGTCGGCGTCTCCCTCGGCGTGCAGGTCGTACGACTCCGGTGAGCCGCCCGAGGACGCCCTTCAATGACGCATCCTCGGCGCACACCGTCCCGGGCGGAAGGCGGCCCGCACGCCGCCCGCCGCCCCAGGTGTCAGGCCCCGGTGATTCCCGCCACGAGTTCGTCCGCCGCGGCGTACGGGTCCAGGCTGCCCGCCACGATGCGTTCGGCCAGGGAGTCCAGGCGGCGGTCACCGTGGAGGTCGCCGATGCGTTCGCGGAGTCTGGTGACCGCGATCGTCTCGACCTCGCGGGCCGCGCGCGCTGCCCGCCGCTCAGCGAGGACGCCGTGCTCCTCCATCCACGCCCGGTGCTTCTCCAGCGCCTCGACGACCTCGTCGATGCCCTCGCCCCGGGCGGCGACCGTCTTCACGATCGGCGGCCGCCAGTCGCCCGGCCCCCGGGACTCCCCGAGGCCCAGCATGTGGTTGAGCTCACGCGCGGTGGCGTCCGCACCGTCCCGGTCGGCCTTGTTGACTACGTACACATCGCCGATCTCCAGGATTCCGGCCTTCGCCGCCTGGATGCCGTCGCCCATGCCCGGGGCGAGCAGGACCACGGAGGTGTCGGCCTGGGAGGCGATCTCCACCTCCGACTGGCCGACGCCGACCGTCTCCACCAGGATCACGTCGCAGCCCGCCGCGTCCAGCACCCGGATCGCCTGCGGCGCCGACCAGGCGAGGCCGCCGAGATGTCCGCGGGTGGCCATGGAACGGATGTAGACGCCCGGGTCGGAGGCGTGCTCCGACATCCGGACCCGGTCGCCGAGGAGCGCGCCCCCGGAGAACGGCGACGACGGGTCGACAGCCAGCACACCGACGCGCTTGCCGGCCCGCCGGTACGCCGAGACGAGCGCCGACGTGGAGGTCGACTTGCCGACACCCGGCGAACCGGTCAGGCCGACGACGTACGCGTTCCCGGCCAGCGGCGCGAGGGCCGCCATCACCTCGCGCAGCTGCGGCGACGCCCCCTCCACCAGCGAGATGAGCCGGGCCACGGCCCGCGGCCGGCCCTCACGGGCCTGCTCGACCAGGGTGGGGACGTCCACCATTACCGCTCCGTTCGGTTCGCTCTGCAGCTGCGTACGTACGACTACTACTTGCCCGGAACGCGAATGATCAGCGCATCGCCCTGGCCGCCACCGCCGCACAGCGCTGCGGCACCCGTGCCGCCGCCGCGCCGCTTCAGCTCCAGCGCCAGGTGCAGCACCACACGGGCACCGGACATCCCGATCGGGTGACCCAGCGCGATCGCGCCGCCGTTGACGTTCACCTTTTCCGGGGAGACACCGAGGTCCTTCATCGACTGGACGGCGACGGCCGCGAACGCCTCGTTGATCTCGATGAGGTCGAGGTCCTCGACGGAGAGGCCGTCCTTCTTCAGCGCGTGCTTGATCGCGTTGGACGGCTGGGACTGCAGCGAGTTGTCCGGGCCCGCCACGTTGCCGTGCGCACCGATCTCGGCGATCCAGTCCAGGCCCAGCTCCTCGGCCTTGGTCCTGCTCATCACGACGACCGCCGCGGCGCCGTCGGAGATCTGCGAGGAGGTGCCGGCGGTGATCGTGCCGTCCTTGGCGAAGGCCGGGCGCAGCTTGCCGAGGGACTCCACGGTCGTCTCGGCGCGGATGCCCTCGTCCTTGGAGAAGAGGACCGGGTCGCCCTTGCGCTGCGGGATCTCGACCGGGGTGATCTCGGCCTCGAAGAGACCGTTCTTCTGGGCGGCGGCGGCGCGCTGGTGGGACAGGGCGCCGATCTCGTCCTGGGCCAGGCGGTTCAGACCGAGGCGGGTGTTGTGCTTCTCGGTGGACTCACCCATCGGGATGTTTTCGTACGCGTCGGTCAGACCGTCGTACGCCATCGAGTCGAGCATCTCGATCGCGCCGTACTTGTAGCCCTCGCGCGACTTCGGGAGCAGGTGCGGGGCGTTGGTCATGGACTCCTGGCCACCGGCCACCACGACGTCGAACTCGCCGGCGCGGATCAGCTGGTCGGCCAGCGCGATCGCGTCGAGCCCGGACAGACAGACCTTGTTGACGGTGAGCGCCGGAACGTTCATCGGGATGCCGGCCTTGACCGCGGCCTGGCGTGCCGGGATCTGCCCCGCCCCGGCCTGGAGCACCTGACCCATGATCACGTACTCGACCTGGTCGCCGCCGATGCCGGCCCGGTCCAGCGCGGCCTTGATGGCGAAGCCGCCGAGGTCGGCTGCGGAGAAGCTCTTCAGGGAGCCGAGAAGACGCCCCATGGGCGTACGGGCGCCCGCGACGATCACTGAGGTGGTACCGGTCGTTCCAGGCATGAGGCACGGCCCCTTGGATTAGATGTGAACGAGGGTTTACTCGAATGTACTGAGCGGTACCCCGCCCGTCATCCGGCAGCGGGTGTGATCGCGCGCACGTTGCGTAACCATCGGTGGAGCGCTCCACTGTTGTCCATGCTGACGCGAATCGACCACATCGGGATCGCCTGTTTCGACCTCGACAGGACTGTCGAGTTCTACCGCTCGACCTATGGCTTCGAAGTGTTCCACTCCGAGGTGAACGAGGAGCAGGGCGTGCGGGAGGCCATGCTCAAGATCAATGAGACCTCGGACGGCGGTGCCTCCTACCTCCAGTTGCTCGAACCCACTCGCGAGGACTCGGCCGTCGGTAAATGGCTGGCCAAGAACGGCGAGGGGGTCCACCACATCGCCTTCGGCACCGCAGACGTCGACGCGGACGCCGCGGACATCCGTTCCAAGGGCGTCCGGGTGCTGTACGACGAGCCCAGGACCGGGTCGATGGGGTCCCGGATCACCTTCCTGCACCCCAAGGACTGCCACGGCGTCCTCACCGAACTGGTCACGTCCGCAGCGGAGCACTGACCTCCGGATACCTGGCCCGGTAGAGTGGGCAATTCCGGGCCGGGGCCGGGTCGGGGCCGCGCCGCGTCCCCAGCCGTTGATCTGTCACCATTCCCCGGGGGACCGTTCGCCGGCGAACGGTACTCGTTTGGAGAGTTGCGACCAGGGGACGGATGGGACCGCGCAGTGCGGGGCTACGAACGCCAGGAGAGCCACCGAGCTGACGACGACCACCTCTCGCGGTTCGAAGCCGAGATGGATCGGCTGAAGACCGACCGGGAGAAGGCCGTCCAGCACGCCGAGGACCTCGGTTACCAGGTCGAGGTCTTGCGCGCCAAGCTGCACGAGGCTCGGCGCAATCTCGCGACCCGTCCCGCGTACGACAGCGCGGACATCGGCTACCAGGCCGAACAGCTGCTCCGTAATGCCCAGATCCAGGCCGAACAGCTGCGTACCGACGCCGAGCGCGAGCTCCGTGACGCCCGGGCGCAGACGCAGCGGATCCTGCAGGAGCACGCCGAACACCAGGCCCGGCTGCAGGCCGAGCTGCACAACGAGGCCGTGCAGCGGCGGCAGCAGCTCGACCAGGAGCTCGCGGAGCGCCGCCAGACCGTCGAGTCGCACGTCAACGAGAACGTCGCCTGGGCCGAGCAGCTGCGGGCCCGGACCGAGTCCCAGGCCCGCCGGCTGCTCGACGAGTCGCGGGCCGAGGCCGAGCAGGCCCTGGCCGCCGCCCGCGCCGAGACCGCCCGACTGGCGGACGAGACCCGGCAGCGGCTCGGCTCCGAGGCGGAGTCCGCCCGCACCGAGGCCGAGACGATCCTGCTGCGCGCCCGCAAGGACGCCGAGCGGCTGCTCAACGCCGCGTCCAGCCAGGCGCAGGAGGCCACCAGCCACGCCGAGCAGCTGCGTACGTCGGCGAACGCGGAGACCCAGCAGACCCGGCAGCAGACCGCCGAGCTGAACCGGGCCGCCGAGCAGCGCATGCAGGAGGCCGAGACGCAGCTGCGCGAGGCCCGCCTGGAGGCCGAGAAGGTCCTCACCGAGGCGAAGGAGGCCGCGGTCAAGCGGCTGGCCGGCGCCGAGTCGCAGAACGAGCAGCGCACTCGTACGGCCAAGTCGGAGATCGCCCGGCTGGTCGGCGAGGCCACGAAGGACGCCGAGGCGCTGAAGGTGGAGGCCGAGCAGGCGCTCGCCGACGCCCGCGCCGAGGCGGAGCGGCTCACGTCCGAGGCGACGGAGAAGGCCCGCACAGCGGCCGCCGAGGACACCGCGGCCCAGCTCGCCAAGGCGGCCAGGACCGCCGAGGAGGTGCTGACCAAGGCGTCCGAGGACGCGAAGTCCACCACCCGGGCGGCGAGCGAGGAGGCCGACCGGATCCGCCGCGAGGCGGAGGCCGAGGCGGACCGGCTGCGCGGCGAGGCGGCGGAGCAGGCCGACCAGCTCAAGGGCGCGGCCAAGGACGACACCAAGGAGTACCGGGCCAAGACGGTCGAGCTGCAGGAGGAGGCGCGCAGGCTGCGCGGCGAGGCCGAGCAGCTGCGCTCCGAGGCGGTCGCCGAGGGCGAGCGGATCCGGGGCGAGGCCCGCCGCGAGGCCGTCCAGCAGATCGAGGAGGGCGCGAAGACCGCCGAGGAACTGCTGTCCAAGGCGAAGGCGGACGCGGAGGAGCTGCGGACCTCCGCGGGCACCGAGAGCGAACGGGTCCGTGCCGAGGCGATGGAGCGCGCCACGGTGCTGCGCAAGCAGGCCGAGGAGGCCCTGGAACGGGCCCGCGCAGAGGCCGAGCGGCTGCGTACCGAGTCCGAGGAACAGGCGGAGTCCACCACGGCCGCGGCCGAGCAGGCGGCGGCGGAGCTCCGTGAGGAGACCGAGCGCGCGGTCGCGGCCCGGCACGCCGAGGCGGCCGACGAGCTGATCCGGCTGCACACCGAGGCCGAGACCCGGGTCACCACCGCCGAGCAGGCGCTCACGGACGCGCGCGCCGAGGCGGATCGGATCCGGCGCGAGGCGAACGAGGAGTCCGAGCGGCTGCGTGCGGAGGCCGCCGAGCGGCTGCGCGCCCTGCAGGAGCAGGCGGAGACCGAGGCCGAGCGGCTTCGCGACGAGGCGGCGGCTGATGCGTCGCAGTCCCGTGCGGAGGGCGAGGGCGTCGCCGTACGGCTGCGCAGCGAGGCGGCCGCCGAGGCGGAGCGGCTCAGGACCGAGGCACAGGAGAGCGCCGACCGGGTGCGGTCCGAGGCCGCGGCCGCGGCCGAGCGGGTCGGCACCGAGGCCGCCGAGGCACTGGCCGCCGCCCAGGAGGAGGCGAACCGGCGTCGCCGCGAGGCCGAGGAGACCCTCGACGCCGCGCGCACGGAGGCCACCCAGGAGCGCGAGCGGGCCCGCGAGCAGAGCGAGGAGCTCCTTGCCTCCGCCCGCAAGCGGGTCGAGGAGGCGCAGGCCGAGGCCCAGCGGCTGGTCGGCGAGGCGGACACCCGGGCGACCGAGATGGTCTCCGCCGCCGAGCAGACCGCCCAGCAGGTACGGGATTCGGTCTCCGGGCTCCAGGAGCAGGCCGAGGCGGAGATCGCCGGGCTGCGCTCCACCGCCGAGCATGTGGCGGAGCGGACGAAGTCCGAGGCGCAGGAGGAGGCGGACCGGGTCCGCGCCGACGCGTACGCGGAGCGGGAAAGGGCCGGCGAGGACTCGGCACGGATCCGCCGGGAGGCCCAGGAGGAGTCCGAGGCCGCGAAGGCGATGGCCGAGCGGACCGTCAGCGACGCGATCACCGAGTCGGAGCGGCTGCGCACGGACACCGCGGAGTACAGCCAGCGGGTGCGTACCGAGGCGTCGGACGCGCTGGCCTCGGCCGAGCAGGACGCCGCGCGCAGCCGCGCGGAGGCCCGCGAGGACGCCAACCGGATGCGTTCGGACGCCGCGGCCCAGGCCGACCGGCTGGTGGGCGAGGCGACGGGCGAGGCCGAGCGGATCCTGGCCGAGACGACGCAGCAGACGACCGAGCTCGTCGGCGACGCCACCAACGAGGCGGAGCGGCTGCGTGCGGAGGCGGCAGCCACCGTCGGCTCGGCGCAGGAGCACGCAGCCCGTACCCGCGAGGAGTCGGAGCGGGTGCGCGCCGACGCGGAGGCGGCGGCCGAGCAGATGCGCGGGGAGGCCCGCGAGGAGGCGGACCGGCTGCTCGACGAGGCGCGCGAGGCGGCGGCGAAGCGCCGTGCCGACGCCGCCGAGCAGGCCGACCAGCTCGTCAACAAGGCCCAGGAGGAGGCGTTGCGCTCCGCCACCGAGGCCGAGAAGCAGGCCGACACGATGGTCGGCGCGGCCCGCAAGGAAGCCGTGCGGATCACCGCGGAGGCGACCGTCGAGGGCAACTCCCTGGTGGAGCGGGCCCGTGCGGACGCGGACGAGCTGCTGGTCGGCGCCCGCCGGGATGCCACGGCCATACGGGAGCGGGCCGAGGAGCTCCGGGCCCGTCTGGAGAGCGAGATCGAGGAGCTGCACGACCGGGCGCGGCGCGAGACCTCCGAGCAGATGAAGACGGCGGGCGAGCGCGTCGACAAGCTGATGAAGGCGGCGACGGAGCAGCGCGAAGAGGCTGCGGCGAAGGCCAAGGAGCTGCTGTCGGACGCGAATTCGGAGGCGAGCAAGGTCCGGATCGCCGCGGTGAAGCGGGCCGAGTCGCTGCTGAAGGAGGCCGAGCAGAAGAAGGCCAGCATGGTCCGCGAGGCCGAGAAGCTGCGCGCCGATGCCGAGCAGGAAGCGAAGAAGACGGTGGACGAGGGCCGTCGCGAGCTCGATGTCCTGGTGCGCCGGCGCGAGGACATCAACACGGAGATCTCCCGTGTCCAGGACGTCCTGGAGGCGTTGGAGTCCTTCGAGGCACCGGGCGGCGGTAAGGGTGCGGGCGGCGGTTCCACGGGCGGTGTCAAAGCCGGGGCCTCGGCCGGCACTCGATCGAGTGGCAAGTCGTCCGAGGGGTAGTCACCCGGTCGAGTCAGATGCTTCGACAAGGAGGTTCGCCCCTCCGAGTGGCAAGGGTTCGGGGGGTTAGCCACTCAAAAGGGGTGTCATTCTCCAGATCAAACGGGCATCCGCTCGATGACACGCCGCTCGGGCCCCTAGGATTCCCCCTATCACCTCACCGGTCTTACTTCGACAGGAACCCCATGAGTGACCCTTCCTCCCCCTTCGGCTTCGAGCTCGTGCGGCGTGGTTACGACCGCGGTCAGGTGGATGACCGCATTACCAAGCTCGTCGCCGACCGTGATAGTGCTCTCACCCGCATCACGTCTCTGGAAAAGCGCATCGAGGAGCTGCACCTCGAAACGCAGAACGCCCAGGCCCAGGTAAACGACGCGGAGCCGTCGTACGCCGGCCTCGGTGCGCGCGTGGAGAAGATCCTCCGCCTCGCCGAGGAGGAGGCGAAGGACCTGCGCGAGGAGGCCCGTCGCGCCGCCGAGCAGCACCGCGAGCTCGCCGAGTCGGCGGCCCAGCAGGTGCGCAACGACGCCGAGTCGTTCGCCGCCGAGCGCAAGGCGAAGGCCGAGGACGAGGGCGTACGCATTGTCGAGAAGGCCAAGGGTGAGGCCACCTCGCTGCGCACCGAGGCCCAGAAGGACGCGGCGCAGAAGCGCGAGGAGGCGGACGCCCTCTTCGAGGAGACCCGCGCCAAGGCTGCCCAGGCCGCCGCGGACTTCGAGACCAACCTGGCCAAGCGCCGCGACCAGTCGGAGCGCGACCTCGCGTCCCGTCAGGCCAAGGCCGAGAAGCGCCTCGCCGAGATCGAGCACCGTGCCGAGCAGCTCCGCCTGGAGGCCGAGAAGCTCCGTACGGACGCCGAGCGCCGGGCCCGCCAGACGGTGGAGACCGCGCAGCGCCAGGCCGAGGACATCGTGGCCGACGCGAACGCGAAGGCCGACCGGATCCGCAGCGAATCGGAGCGCGAGCTGGCGGCGCTCACCAACCGCCGCGACTCGATCAACGCGCAGCTGACCAACGTCCGCGAGATGCTGGCGACGCTGACCGGTGCCGCGGTGGCCGCCGCCGGTGCGCCGGTGGACGACGAGCCCGTCACCCGTGGGGTCCCGGCTCAGCAGACCCGCTGACCCCGCAGTACCTCAGCTGTACCCCTTGCGCGCCCGGTTCCGCCCCTTGTGGTGGCGCCGGGCGCGCGCCCGTTCTAGCGTGAGCGCATGATCGAGCTTGACGGTCTCACCAAGCGCTTCGGCAACAAGGTTGCCGTCGACCACCTCTCATGCCAGGTCAGGCCTGGAATGGTGACGGGTTTTCTGGGCCCGAACGGGGCCGGAAAATCCACCACGATGCGGATGATGCTCGATCTCGACAATCCGACGAGCGGATCGGTGCGGATCAACGGCAAGCACTACCGCGAGCTGTCGGAACCCCTGACGCACATCGGCGCGCTGCTCGACGCCAAGTCGATGCACGGCGGCCGCAGCGCGTACAACCATCTGCTCTGTCTGGCGCAGAGCAATCGCATCCCGAAGAGCCGCGTCCCGGAAGTTCTCGACACCGTCGGCCTGAGCGCGGTGGCGAAGAAAAAGTCCAAGTCGTTCTCCCTCGGTATGGGTCAGCGGCTCGGAATCGCGGCCGCGCTGCTCGGTGATCCCGAGATCTTGATGTTCGACGAACCCGTCAATGGTCTGGACCCCGAGGGAATTCACTGGATTCGCAATCTGATGAAGACGCTCGCGGCGGAAGGCCGGACGATCTTCGTCTCCTCGCATCTGATGAGCGAAATGGCCCTCACCGCAGAACACTTGATCGTCATCGGCCAGGGCCGACTGCTCGCCGACACCTCGATGGCGGACTTCATCCACCAGAACTCGCGCAGTTACGTACGGATGCGCTCCCCGCAGCAGGAACGGCTGCGCGATGTGCTGCACGAGGCGGGCATCATCGCGGTCGAATCGGGGAGCGGCGTGCTGGAGATCGACGGCGCCACCAGCGAACAGCTCGGCGAGCTGGCCGCGCAGCACCGGATCGTGCTGCACGAGCTGAGCTCCCAGCAGGCCTCGCTGGAGGAGGCGTTCATGCAGATGACGGCGGACTCCGTGGAGTACCACGCCCACGCGGACCACGCCGGGCCGCCCACGGCGCTCGCGGGCCCGCAGTGGGGCGAGCAGTGGAAGCTGCAGTCCGGCACCCCCGGCCCCGGCAAGGGGGTGTGACGACGATGGCATCGGTACCCGCGGTCCTGAACTCCGAGTGGACCAAGATCCGTACGGTCTCCTCGACCACCTGGACCCTGATCTGCGCGTTCGTCGTCACCGCGGCGATGAGCGCGGCACTCTGCGCACTGATGAACGCCCAGTTCGACGATCTCCCCGCACGGGAGAGGGCCACCTTCGACCCGGCCTTCCTCAGCTTCTCCGGCATGATCCTCGGCCAGCTGGCGATGGTCGTCTTCGGTGTCCTGGTCGTCGGGACGGAGTACAGCTCCGGCATGATCCGCACCTCGCTGGCCGCCGTACCGCAGCGCGGCTCGTTCCTCTTCAGCAAGATCGCGATCGCCGGCGTCCTCTCCCTGGTGGTCGGCCTCGCCACCAGCTTCGTCACCTTCTTCCTCGGCCAGGCCCTGCTCGGCGACCACCGCACGGACATCGGTGCGGACAACGTCCTGCGCGCGGTCTTCGGTGGCGGCGTCTACATGGGCCTGATCGCGATCTTCTCCATGGGCGTGGCCACGATGCTGCGCAGCTCGATGCTGTCGCTCGGCATCCTGATGCCGTTCTTCTTCCTGGTCTCCCAGATCCTGTCGGCGGTCCCGGGCACCAAGAACGTGGCCCGCTACTTCCCCGACCGGGCCGGCTCCAAGATCATGCAGGTGGTTCCGGACGCCATGAACACCGACCCGGCCCCGTACGGACCGTGGGGCGGGCTCGGCATCCTGGCGGCGTGGGTGGTGGCCGCGCTGATCGGCGGCTACCTCGTACTCAAGAAGCGGGACGCGTGAACCCGGAGGAAGCGGCAGGAAGCGCAGGAAAGCAGGGGAAAGAGATCCGGTTCGGTCCGATACGTGGGTGACGCACCCCTGCAACGGCTTGGCCGGAACCGTCAAGGCCTGGATATCCTCCTAACTCTTACGGGGGGCGTGCGGCCGGTCGGCCTGGGCCCCGACGACAGATAAGTCGATGGGGCTGGAGCATGATCGAGGCAGTCGGCCTGACCAAGCGCTACGGCGCGAAGACGGCCGTGTACAACCTTTCCTTCCAGGTGCGGCCGGGTGCCGTCACCGGATTCCTCGGTCCCAACGGGTCGGGCAAGTCCACCACCATGCGCATGATGCTCGGCCTGGACCGTCCGACATCGGGCCATGTGACGATCGGCGGGCACGCCTTCCGCAGCCTGCCGAACGCCCCGCGCCAGGTGGGTGCGCTGCTGGACGCCAAGGCGGTGCACGGTGGCCGCAGCGCCCGCAATCACCTGCTCTCGCTGGCCCAGCTCGCCGGAATTCCGGCCGCCCGGGTCGACGAGGTGCTCGGCGTCGTCGGTCTGCAGGAGGTCGCGAGGAAGCGGTCCAAGGGGTTCTCGCTCGGCATGGGGCAGCGGCTCGGGATCGCGGCGGCACTGCTCGGCGACCCGCAGGTGCTGCTCTTCGACGAACCGGTCAACGGTCTCGACCCCGAGGGCATCCTCTGGGTCCGCAACCTGATGAAGATGCTCGCCTCAGAGGGGCGCACGGTCTTCGTCTCCAGCCACCTGATGAGCGAGATGGCGCTCACCGCCGACCATCTGATCGTGATCGGCCGTGGGCAGCTGCTCGCCGATATGAGCGTCAAGGACTTCATCTCCGCCAACTCGGCCGATTTCGCCCGGGTGCGGGTCCCTGACGCGCAGCCGGAGCTGCGGGAGAAGCTGACCGCGTCGATCACCGAGGCGGGTGGCCGGGTCATGTCGGAGCCGGACGGGGCGCTGCGCGTCACCGGGCTGCAGCTGTCGCGGATCAGCGATCTGGCGCACGAGTCGGACGTCCGGCTGTGGGAGCTCTCGCCGCACCAGGCCTCGCTGGAGGAGGCGTACATGCGGATGACGCAGGGCGCCGTGGACTACCGCTCGACGGTGGACCAGAAGGCCGGGCTGCAGCAGCCCATGATGGGCGGCGGGTACGCGCAGCCGCCCGTCCAGGAGGTGCCGCAGCAGGGCTGGTACGCCCCGCCGCCGCCCGGACAGAACCCGTACGCGGCGCCCCCCGTGGCCGCCCCGGCCGCAGCCGCCCCGGCCGTGCCCGCCGCCGGCCCCGCAGACCCGACCCAGCGCGACACCAGCGAGGACGCCCGATGACAACGCCGCCGACCCCGCAGGCGCCGTACCAGCAGCAGGCGCAGCAGTATCCCCCGGCCCCGCAGCAGAACTGGCAGGGGGCATCCGCCGGCCTCTACGCCTCGCCGATCCCGCAGCGGCGTGCCACCCTCGGTGACGCGCTCGCCTCCGAGTGGACCAAGATCCGTTCCGTGCGCTCCACGATGTGGACGCTCGGCATCATGATCGTGCTGCTGCTCGGCATCGGCCTGCTGTCGGCGGTGGCCGTCGAGGCGTCCGATGCCGAGCTCGGCAACACCCCCGTGCTCAGCCTCGGCTTCTTCGGGGTGCTCCTCGGTTCGATCTGCGTGATCACGCTCGGCGTGATGACCATCGCCTCCGAGTACGGCACGGGCATGATCCGTACGACGCTGACGGCCTGCCCCAGCCGCGGCCGGGTGCTGACCGCGAAGGCGGTCGTCTTCTTCCTGCTCACCTTCGTCATCACGACCGTGACGACCGCGCTCGTCGCGGTGCTGCAGACGGCCATGCTGGGCGGCATGGAGCCGACCGGCGGCGACTGGCTGCGCGCCACGGTCGGTGTCGGCCTCTACATCGCGACGCTGGGGCTGCTGTCGCTCGCGGTGGGCGCCCTCATCCGGCACTCCGCCGGCGCGATCACGATCATGATCGCCGTGGTGCTGCTGCCGCTCGTGCTGGCCATGTTCATGTTCTCGCAGTCGCTCGCCGACGTGCAGCAGGCGCTCTTCGAGTACTCGATCCCCAGCCAGCTCGGCGCGTTCTACGACGCGTCGGTCGCCTCGTCGGGGCCGTCCGGCTGGGAGCCGCTCTGGATCATCCTCGGCGTCACGGCCGTGGCCATGATCGGCGCCTATGTGTCGCTGGACAGGCGCGACGTCTGACCGGTCACCGGCCGGCGCAGCTCAGTAGCGCGGCGCGTTCCTGGACCGCTGCACCCTTGTGGTGCGGCGGTCCTTCGCATTCCAGCAGGCCTTGTGCCAGTGCCTGCGGTCGTCGATCCCGCCGTACTCGGACCAGGCCACGAGATGCGGAACGCCGGACGGGATCTCCTGGTCGCAGCCGGGGCAGCGGTACCGCTTGCCCGCCGCGCTCGCGCCGCTCACCGGGCGGACCGACCACTGCTCGCCCTGCCACTCCTCTGCGCGCCCGCCCCCGCCGTACCGCTCGAACGCCTCGCTTGCGCTGCCGGTGGGACTCTCGCCGCCTCGGGGGCGGTTGCGGCGCGGGGACACGTGACACCTCACTGGGCGGGCGGGCAGTTCCCGTCCAGCGTAGGGCCATTCGGACGGGGCAGGCGTCCAGGAGGCCCCGGAACGGGACCGGGACAGGACCGGGTTACCGGAAAATCGCAACAACTTCGCCGTGGACCGTGCCTTTGGCACGTGTCAGACGTTGTTGCCTATAGGGGAGAGCCGCGTCGGCCACAAGGAGGCAATTGGCGATGCGCGTGGGAACGTTTGTACTGGCAGCCCAGTTTCCGGGCCAGGGGCCGGGTGAAGCGCTGCATCGCGCGATCCGGTCCACCGAGGTCGCGGAGGAATCCGGACTCGATTCGGTCTGGCTGGCCGAGCATCATTTCGTGCCGTACGGGGTCTGCCCGTCCGCCGTCACCCTGGCCGCGCTGCTGCTCGGCCGCACCCGCAGAATCCGGGTCGGTACGGCGGTGAGCGTGCTGCCGTCCCAGCATCCGGTGGCGCTCGGCGAGCAGGCCGCGCTGCTCCATCTCACCAGCGGGGGCAGGTTCTCCCTCGGCGTGGGACGGGGCGGCCCCTGGGTGGATCTGGAGGTGTTCGGAGGGGGCCTGGAGGCCTACGAGAACGGCTTCCCCGAGTCGTTGGAGCTGCTGCTCGACTGGCTGAGCAAACCGCGTGTGGCGGGCCGTGGGGAGCGATTCGGCTTCCGGGAGGTCGCGGTGGTCCCCCGCGCCGACGAACTGCTCGACGAGCACCGCGAGGACACCGCACAGGGGCCGGGCGGCCCCGAGGTGATCGTCGCGTGCACCTCGCCGAAGAGCGTGAAGCTCGCCGCGGAGAACGGCCTGCCGATGCTCCTCGGCATGCACTGCGGGGACGAGGAGAAGGCCGAGATGGTCGCCCTGTGGCGCTCCACCGCCCTCGCCGCCGGCCGTTCCCCGGAGAGCGTCCGGGACGCGGGCCATGTCTCCGCGGGCGTCGCCCAGATCACGGACCGGCGCGAGGAGGCCGTGGAGACGCTCGTGAAGGCGATGCCGGGCTGGCTGAGGCAGGGGCTCGACGCCCATGTCACGGTCGACGGCAGGCACCGGGTGATGCGCGATCCGGTCGCGTATACGGAGTTGCTGTGCAGTCTTCATCCGGTGGGCCCGCCCCGGCTCGCGGCCGACCGGCTCGCCGCCACCGCCGAGCGGACGGGCATCACCAGGTTCGCGCTCCTGGCGGAGGGTTCGGGAGATCTCGCGGCCACGGAGGAGAACGTAGCGCGGCTGGGCACCGAGGTACTGCCACTCCTGACATGAACACCCGTATGAGTACGGGGAGCTGCCGCCCCGGAGCCAGTTGCACCTCCCGCGGCCCGGAGCGACAGCAGAAGCGTTCAGCAGTCCCGTAGTTCGGGCGACTGGTTGAGCAACTGACCTCTCACCGAGGTGAATCGGGCCAACCGCTCGTCGACCGAGGCGTCCAGCGGGAACACCGCGACGCGGTGGCAGTTCTGGAATGCCAGGCGCACCCCGAAGTGCCGCTGCAGCGCGCCGCGTATCGCATCACTCGCGAGCGCACGCAACAGCTGACCACGTGCCTGCTCGTCCGGCGGCGGCGTCTGGTTGTCGGCGAACTCTCCGCCGTCGACCTTCAGCTGGGCCACCAGAGAGCTGATCATCTCCCATGCGTAGGGCAGGGAGGTCCGGACGCAGTCGACGAAGTCGGCTTCGTCGACCTCGCCTCGCTCGGCCTGTTCCAACAGCGCCGGTGAGACGTCGAGCGACATGGGTTCTCCTCTCGCGACCCCGGCGGACGGCCGGGGCCTTACGGGCAGGGAAGGAGGACGGCGACGCAGCGTACACACACGGCGACCTCCTGCTTCCACGGTAAGGGCGCAGTCCGGGCCGCACCAGGAGATTGGGAACACAACCGGCCAATAACGAAGGTGCGCAAAGAGGGGCAAGCCCGCGGGCGGGAAAGGCTGTGGCAGGCGGTGGTGGTGGGTTGCCGGAGGGAGAATCGCGTGGAGCACCCGTCGTCGAGTAGCGTTGCCGACCATGCGTCTCGTCATCGCCCGCTGCTCCGTGGACTACGCGGGCCGGCTCACGGCCCACCTGCCCTCCGCTCCCCGTCTCATCCTGGTCAAGGCGGACGGGAGCGTCTCGATCCACGCCGACGACAGGGCGTACAAACCCCTCAACTGGATGTCACCGCCCTGCACACTGAAGGAGGGCGCCGACGACACCGAAGGCGTCTGGACCGTGGTGAACAAAGCGGGCGAGAAATTGATCATCACGATGGAGGAGATCCTCCACGACTCGTCGCACGAGCTGGGCGTCGACCCCGGCCTCATCAAGGACGGCGTGGAAGCGCACCTGCAGGAGTTGCTCGCCGACCGGATCGAGATCCTCGGCGAGGGCTACACCCTGATCCGCCGCGAGTACCCCACCGCCATCGGCCCGGTCGACATCCTGTGCCGGGACGCCGACGGGAAGACCGTCGCCGTCGAGCTCAAGCGCCGTGGTGACATCGACGGTGTGGAGCAGCTGACCCGCTACCTGGAGCTGCTCAACCGCGATCCCCATCTCGCCCCGGTGAAGGGAATCTTCGCGGCGCAGGAGATCAAACCGCAGGCCCGGGTGCTCGCGACGGACCGCGGAATCGGCTGTGTGGTCCTCGACTACGACGCCATGCGCGGCATCGAGGACGACAAGCTGCGGCTCTTCTGACGCCGTCCCCCGCATACGCAAGGCCCCGGACCGCACATCGGCGGTCCGGGGCCTTGCGCGTACGGGTTCCTGTTCGTACGGGTCCCGTCTCAGGCCACCGTCGGCCCCGCCGTGGTGCCGGACTCGCTCGTCGTCGCCGACGGACCGCTCGCCGAGACGGACGTGTCCGGCGTGGTCGGTTCCGGTTGCGTCTCGGTCGGGCTGGGGCTGTCCGTCGGGGTCGGGGTCGGGGACTGCGTGGGTGTCCCGCTCGGAGGCTTGGTGGGGGACTTGGTCGGCGACTTGGTGGGCGTGCCCGGTGTGCTGGGCCTCCCGGTCGACGGCCTGCCCGATGACGACGGGCTGTCGCTCGGCCCGGTCGATCCCGTGGACGGCGCACCGCTGCCGCTCGGGGTGCTCCGACTGCCGGACGGCCCCGGCGACGAGGGACTCCCGCTGGACGAGGCCTTGCCCGGTGTCGAGGCGTCCGTCGGCTCGTCGGCCGGGAGCCCGCTGTCGCCGTCGCCCTCGTCGGCCGGCTGCTCGGTCGTGACGCCACCGCCGTCCCGGGCGTCGCTGCTGGACGTCATGCCGAGCGTCACCACCGTGCCGAGCACAGCGACCAGCGCGGCACCCGCGCCCGCCGCGACGAGATTGCGCCGGGCGCCGCCCAGCAGCGCAGCCTTGCGGCCGCCGGACGCACCGGTGCCTGCCGGCGGGGCGACCCGGGATATCAGCGCGGTCTCGTCCTCGGACGTACGCGGCGCGGCCTTCGGCGCGCTCATAGGTACGACGACGGGCAGCCGCGGCGACTCCTCGTACCGCGCGGCCGGCACCTCCTCGCCCGACGGGCGGCCGCCGGACACCTGTCCGCCGGAGCGGTCGGCGACCAGGGCGAGCGCGCGCCGTCCGGCCACCGCCCCGGACTTGTCGGCGAGCGCGCCGCGCATACCGATCGAGGCCTCCAGTTCGGCCCTGGCCCGGTCGAGATTGCCGGTGCAGAGCGCGAGGACGCCCAACTCGTGGTGGAAGTAGGCCTCTTCGGCGACCTCACCGGCGATCCTGGCAGCCTCCTGGCCGAGCCGCAGGGCCTTCTCCCAGCCGCCCCAGTGCAGCCCGGCGGCGAAGGCGGGGGCCGCGCTGCGGGCCAGCAGCACGGCTGCGCTGGTCTGTCCGGCCCCGTCGCCGGGGACCAGCTGGGTCATGGCCGCGATGATCGCGTCGGCCTCGACGACCGCGCGGGCAGGGGTGACCGAGGGATGCCCGGACCACCAGGCGTAGTGCTGGGCCGCCGTACGGGCCCGGTCGGCCGCGTCCTCGCCGTATCCGGCGGCCTCCAGCTGGGCGAGGACACCGGCGGCCAGCCGGTAGCGGGAACCGGCCGGGGAGAGCATTCCGCAGCCGGCCAGCTCGCCGAGCGCGGCATCGGCGTGGGTGTCCCCCACGAGGGCCGGCAGATGCGCCTGGTGGGGCACCTCGCCGCCGAGTGCGACCGCGAAGTGCAGGGTGTCGCGCGCGGGCTCGCTGAGCCGGGAGGCGAGCAGCGCGGCGGGCGCGGCGCCCTCGCCGAGGCTGGGCAGCGGTACGTCGTGGCCGTCGGCGTCGGCGTCCTGGCCGAAGGCGTCGAAGGAATCGTCGACGGGCCGGCCGTCGAAGTAGCCGTGCTCGTCGTACGCGGTGGGGTCGGTGCGCAGCATGTCGCGCTGGCGCAGCAGGGCGCCCGCCTGGACGAAGCGCAGCGGCAGCCCCTCGGACTCGAACCAGAGGTCGCCCGCCCAGTTCGCCTCGTCCTCGGTGAGCGACCGCTCGACGACCTGTTCCAGCAGGTCGACCGAGGCGCTGCGGCCCAGCCCGGCGAGGAAGACCTCTTCGAGGTGCGAGTCGGCGGTGGGTGCGGCGACGTCGGGTGTCGCGGCGAGCAGGAACGCGCACTCCGGCGTCGCGTCGAGCAGCTCCTCCAGCGCGGCCCCGCCGAACTCCAGGTCGTCGAGGACGACGACGGCCCCGATGCCCCGGACCTTTTCGAGGAGGGCGGCGCGGTCGGGGCGCAGCAGCGGTGCGTCGAGGACCGCCTGGTAGAGCCCGTACAACAGGTCAGTGGCGGTGCGCTTGTGGCCGGAGAGCCGTACGACCCCGTCCGGTGCGAGGTCCGCACAGTCGGCGGCGACGGCGTTCAGCAGCGCGGTGCGTCCGGACCCGGCCGGTCCGGTGAGCCGCACCGAGCGGCCGCGCGCCAGCAGGCGCACCAGCCGCTCACGCTCCTCCGCACGCTCCAGGAGCGGCAGTTGGGGGGAGGGAGGTCCCGGCGGTACGGGTGGTGCGGCGGCGCGCTCGCGGTCGGTGCGCTCGGCGGGGGTGCGGCGGACCGGAGTGGCGGGCTGCTCCCCCGGCGGGCACAGCTCGACCTCGCTGCCGTCGACCGGGTTGACGGTGAGGAGGAAGTCGCCGGGAAAGAGCTGCACGACGCGAGCCTGCTGCGGCGACTGCTGACCGAATTCGGTGAGCGGGTCGCGGGACCGCCGTCGGCCGGTGTCCTCGCCGTAGCCGTCATTGTCATGGCCGAAAACTTCCGGCCCCCGGTGTGTCGAGTCCATCGCCAAACCCCCCAGACGCGTCGCGCACGGTTGCCCCTCCCGGCCTCGCACGCCCTGCTGTCGCTTCTGGTCCGGTGTCCGCCGCATGGGTTCCGTCAATCGGCGGACGGCCGAACCCTAAACCTTCGCACAGTATCTACAAACCATCGGGGTGCCGCGCCGTCCAGGACGTCACGGTCTCGTGAGGATTGTGCGGGTTCGAGCGAGGGGACGAGCGCCCCTGCGCCCGTGCTAAACCCGCGGCAGGGAGTCCGCGGCGATTCCGCCTTCGATCGCCAGAATGCGGTGCAGTCTCGTCGCCACCAGCAGGCGCTGCATCTGTGGCGGCACACCACGGAGCACCAGCCGCCGTCCGGCCCGCCCGGCCCGGCGGTGCGCGCCCATGATGACACCGAGACCGGTGGCGTCCCAGGAGTCCAGCTCGGTCAGGTCGAGAATCAGGTCGCCGACCCCGTCGTCAAGGGCCGAATGCAGGACCGTACGGGCGTCCGCCGCGCTGCGCACGTCGAGGCGGCCCCCGACGACCAGCTCGGCATGGTCGCCCCTGATGTGCATATTCGCTCCCCGGAAATGCTCCATGGCACGGTCGTCTGTCTGTTTCTGTCTCTGCCTCAACTGACTGCGGCAACGACAGGGAAGTTTCCGTCTGTAAGCGAACCGATACCGAATTCACTCCGTGGAGTGACAACGGCCCACTCGAGGACCACCGCAGCCGGGGAGTGACCCCCGTCTCCCCCGGGCGTGATCGACGGCAGATCAGTCGCCCAGGGGCCGAGAACGATCAGTAGGTGTAGAAGCCCTGCCCGCTCTTGCGGCCGATGTCACCTGCATCCACCATCCGGCGCATCAGCTCGGGTGCGGCAAACTTCTCGTCCTGCGACTCGGTGTAGATGTTGGACGTGGCGTGCAGCAGGATGTCGACGCCGGTGAGGTCCGCCGTCGCGAGCGGGCCCATGGCGTGGCCGAAGCCCAGCTTGCAGGCGATGTCGATGTCCTCGGCCGTGGCGACGCCCGACTCGTACAGCTTGGCGGCCTCGACGACCAGCGCCGAGATCAGCCGGGTGGTGACGAACCCGGCGACGTCACGGTTGACGACGATGCAGGTCTTGCCGACGGACTCGGCGAACTCCCGTGCGGTGGCGAGCGTTTCGTCGCTCGTCTTGTAGCCGCGCACCAGCTCGCAGAGCTGCATCATCGGGACCGGCGAGAAGAAGTGCACACCGACGACGCGCTCCGGACGCTCCGTGACGGCCGCGATCTTGGTGATCGGGATGGCGGAGGTGTTCGAGGCGAGGACGGCGTCGTCCCGCACGATCTTGTCGAGGGCCCGGAAGATCTCGTGCTTGACCTCGAGCTTCTCGAAAACGGCCTCGACGACGACATCCGCGTCGGCGACCGCGTCGAGGTCGGTGGTCGTGGTGATGCGGGCCAGCGCGGCGTCGGCGTCGGCCGCCTCCAGCTTGCCCTTGGAGACGAACTTGTCGTACGAGGCCTTGATGCTGTCGCGCCCACGGGCCAGGGCCTCGTCGGTGACATCACGCAGCACGACGTCCCAGCCCGCCTGGGCGGAGACCTGCGCGATACCGGACCCCATGAGTCCGGCCCCGATGACGGCGAGCTTCCTGGCCACGTTCGCACCCCTTTGTGTCAGTCCTCGACGGCCGACGTCCACGACGGCTCCCCGGACATATTCGTAACGCTTGTTCACATGCTCTCCGGCGGAGATTAGTACCCGTGAGGCGCGCTGGGGCGGCGAAGAGATACGCGTCACGTCTCACATGACGGACATCACACCGGTACACGTCATTCGGTGGCGCGCCGCGCGCAGTTGAGCACCCTGCCGCCGAGGAAGCCGTGAAGTCCTCGTGGTGTGCGCGTCCGCCCGCGTTCCGGACCGCCGGAGCGGGAACGGGCCCGGATAGGCTCGGCCGCATGGTCAATCTGACACGCATCTATACCCGTACCGGCGACCAGGGCACCACCGCCCTCGGGGACATGAGCCGCACCGCCAAGACCGATCTGCGGATCTCGGCGTACGCGGACACGAATGAGGCCAACGCCGTCATCGGTACGGCGATCGCGCTCGGCCAATTGCCGGAGGAGGTCGTGAAGGTCCTCGTCCGCGTGCAGAACGACCTGTTCGACGTGGGCGCGGATCTGTCGACGCCGGTCGCCGAGAAGCCGAAGTATCCGCCGCTGCGGGTCGAGCAGAACTATGTCGACAGGCTGGAGGCGGACTGCGACCACTTCCTGGAGCACCTGGAGAAGCTGCGGAGCTTCATCCTGCCGGGCGGTACGCCGGGGGCGGCGCTGCTCCACCAGGCGTGCACGGTGGTCCGGCGTGCCGAGCGGTCCACCTGGGCGGCGCTGGAGGTGCACGGTGACGTGATGAACGCACTGACGGCGACCTACCTCAACCGCCTCTCCGACCTTCTGTTCATCCTGGCGAGGACGGCGAACAAGGAAGTCGGCGACGTGCTGTGGGTGCCGGGCGGCGAGCGGTAGGAAGGGGGGGCCGTCCGGCTCGGCAGATGTGCTCAGCCGCCGGACGGGCCCATTCCGCTTGATTGAAGGGCACGTCAGCCGGTTGCCGCGACACTCGGGCTGCGCAACCGGCCCCAAGCGGCGGTTCCGGCACAGGAGTTGGGCATGTGAGGTTTACTTCCGATCTTTGGTCCAGACCTCTTGACGATTGGTCCAGACCTTCCTAACCTCACCGAACACACTGCGGTGAGCGCGCCATGACAAAGCGTGCTCAGGGCGGCGCAGGGTTGCAGTCCACGGACCACCCCCGTTTGTCCGGACCTCACCCGAGGAGCACCGTTGAGCACCGAAACCCCCCTACGTCGAACCAGATTCAGATTCGGCCTGGCCACCACCACCCGCACGAAGGCGATGGCGGGCCTCACCGCACTACTGCTCCCCCTCGCCGCAATGGTCGGACTGGCCACTCCGGCCCAGGCCGCCACCTCGGCGACCGCCACCTACGTCAAGAAGTCCGACTGGGGCACCGGCTTCGAGGGCCAGTGGACGGTGAAGAACACCGGTACCACCGCCCTGAGTTCCTGGACCATCGAGTGGGACTTCCCCTCCGGCACGTCGGTCACGTCCGCCTGGGACGCCACTGTCACCAGCTCCGGAACCCACTGGACCGCAAAGAACGTCGGCTGGAACGGTGCGGTCGCCCCCGGCGCCAGCGTCAGCTTCGGCTTCAACGGCGCCGGCCCCGGCGCCCCCACCGGCTGCAAGGTGAACGGCGCCTCCTGTGACGGCGGCAGCGTCCCCGGCGACAACGCCCCCTCCGCACCCGGCACTCCGACCGCGAGCAACATCACCGACACCGGTGTGAAGCTCACCTGGACAGCCGCCACCGACGACAACGGCATCAAGAACTACGACGTGTTGCGCAACGGCAACAAGGTCACCACGGTCACCGGCCTGACCTACACCGACAGCGGGCTGACCGCCGGCAGCGACTACTCGTACACGATCCAGGCGCGTGACACCGCCGACCAGACGGGCCCGGCCAGCGGCTCGGTGGCCGTACACACCACGGGCGGCGGAGGAAACCCCGATCCCGGCAGCAAGGTCAAGCTCGGTTACTTCACCGAGTGGGGCGTCTACGACCGCAACTTCCACGTCAAGAACCTGGAGACCAGCGGCAGCGCCGCCAAGATCACGCACATCAACTACTCCTTCGGCAACGTCACCGGCGGCCAGTGCGCGATCGGCGACGCCTACGCCGCTTACCAGAAGACCTACGACGCGGCCTCCAGCGTCGACGGCACCGCCGACACGTGGGACCAGCCGGTGGCCGGCAACATCAACCAGCTGCGCGAGCTGAAGAAGAAGCACCCGGGCCTCAAGGTCCTCTGGTCCTTCGGCGGCTGGACCTGGTCCGGCGGCTTCACCCAGGCCGCGCAGAACCCCACCGCCTTCGCCAACTCCTGCTACAACCTGGTCGAAGACCCGCGCTGGGCCGATGTCTTCGACGGCATCGACATCGACTGGGAGTACCCCAACGCCTGCGGTCTGTCCTGTGACAGCAGCGGCGCCGCGGCCTTCAAGAACGTGGTCTCCGCGCTGCGGACGAAGTTCGGCAGCTCCAACCTGGTCACTGCGGCGATCACCGCCGACGCCTCGTCGGGCGGCAAGATCGACGCGACCGACTACGCGGGCGCGGCCCAGTACGTCGACTGGTACAACGTGATGACGTACGACTTCTTCGGCGCCTGGGACGCGGACGGACCGACCGCCCCGCACTCCCCGCTCACCTCGTACAGCGGCATCCCGCTGGACGGGTACAACAGCGACGCCGCGATCACCAAGCTCAAGGGCAAGGGCATCGCGGGCAGCAAGCTGAACCTCGGCATCGGCTTCTACGGGCGCGGCTGGACCGGCGTCACCCAGGCCACCCCGGGCGGCACGGCGACCGGTCCCGCGCCCGGCAAGTACGAGCAGGGCATCGAGGACTACAAGGTGCTCAAGACCAGCTGCCCGTCCACCGGCACCATCGCCGGCACCGCCTACGCCAAGTGCGGCAGCAACTGGTGGAGCTACGACACCCCGGCCACCATCGCCGGAAAGATGACCTACGTGAAGAACCAGGGCCTCAAGGGAGCGTTCTTCTGGGAGTTCAGCGGGGACACCAGCAACGGTGAACTCGTCAGCGCGATCGACAGCGGCCTGAGGTAGTCACCGCGGTCCTCGTGCAGAACAGCGCGTAACCCCGAAAAGCAGCCGGGGAGACAGGTCCGCCCCCTGTCTCCCCGGTTCCTCTTTGTGCCCGTTGCCGTGCCCGTACGTCCCGTGGTCGTGCCCGTGCACAAGGGGCCTCCGGCACAAGGGGCCTCGGGCCAGGCTCGCCCTCCCCGGACCTCATCCGGGGGGACCCGTTACCGGCGAGGCCCTTTCTCAAGCAACATTGACCCGCTGGCCGGGCGGCGCCGCCTCCAGCCAGGCGAGAAAACCGGTGAGGGCGTCCTCGCTCATCGCCAGCTCCAGGCGGGTCTCGCGGTGGAGACAGCCGAGCACGACGGCGTCGGAGAGCAGCGCCAGCTCCTCCTCGCCCTCGGGAAGCCGCCGGGCGACCACCTCGATCGCGGAACGCTCAAGAACCCGGCGGGGCCGGGGAGCGTACGAGAAGACCCGGAACCAGTCGATCCTGTCGCCGCTGTACCGGGCGACGCCGTACACCCAGCCCTTGCCCGAGAGATCGGGCTCGGCCGGCACGTTCCACCGCACGCTGCAGTCGAACGTCCCGCCGGATCGCTGGATCAGCCGCCGGCGCAGGCCGAAGACGAAGAGACCCACCGCGACCAGTACGACGACCAGGCCGCACACCCACAAAGCGAGGACCATCTCCACCGACCTCCTCGCATCGTCGAGTAACGGATACCACCCGGACTGCACCTGCACCTGCATCGCCTCAGCCGCGGCACGGTCTGGAGAGATCCAGCTCGGGCCGCGGCTGAGGATAAAAACATTCGGCGGGGTGCTTAACGCACCGCCACCGCACGGAGTCGGACATCGGCGCGACGCTCGGCGGCGCCGTCCGTCTCCGACTTCGCACGCTCCAGCGCACGCTCGGCGCGCTGGACATCGATCTCGTCCGCCAGCTCGGCGATCTCCGCCAGCAGCGACAGCTTGTCGTCCGCGAACGAGATGAAACCGCCGTGCACAGCCGCGACTACGGTTGGGCCCTCGCTCGTTCGGATCGTCACCGGGCCCGACTCCAGCACACCGAGAAGCGGCTGGTGACCGGGCATGACGCCGATGTCGCCGGACGTGGTACGCGCGACGACCAGGGTGGCCTCGCCGGACCAGACACTGCGGTCCGCGGCGACCAGCTCGACGTGCAGCTCAGCAGCCAAGAGTGGCTCCTCGGGTCACCACCCGGCCGTTGCAGCCGGGTGTTGGGTCAATTCTACGGGGCGTGGTGAGGGGGACGGGACGCACCCGCCCCCCTCGGTGAGCCATGGGCTCAGGAGACGCCGAGCTCCTTGGCGTTGGCCTTGAGGTCCTCAATGCCACCGCACATGAAGAACGCCTGCTCCGGGAAGTGGTCGTACTCACCGTCGCAGATCGAGTTGAACGCGGCGATCGACTCCTCGAGCGGTACGTCCGAACCGTCCACGCCGGTGAACTGCTTGGCGACGTGGGTGTTCTGCGACAGGAAGCGCTCGACACGACGGGCACGGTGGACAACGAGCTTGTCCTCCTCGCCCAGCTCGTCGATACCGAGGATCGCGATGATGTCCTGGAGGTCCTTGTACTTCTGGAGGATCCCCTTGACACGCATGGCGGCCTCGTAGTGGTCCGCCGCGATGTAGCGCGGGTCCAGGATGCGGGACGTCGAGTCCAGCGGGTCGACCGCCGGGTAGATGCCCTTCTCCGAGATCGGACGCGACAGAACGGTCGTCGCGTCCAGGTGGGCGAAGGTGGTCGCCGGCGCCGGGTCGGTCAGGTCGTCCGCGGGGACGTAGATCGCCTGCATCGAGGTGATCGAGTGACCGCGGGTCGACGTGATGCGCTCCTGCAGCAGACCCATCTCGTCGGCCAGGTTCGGCTGGTAACCCACCGCGGACGGCATACGGCCGAGCAGCGTGGAGACCTCGGAGCCGGCCTGGGTGTAACGGAAGATGTTGTCGATGAAGAAGAGCACGTCCTGCTTCTGCACATCGCGGAAGTACTCCGCCATGGTCAGACCGGCAAGCGCGACCCGCAGACGGGTGCCCGGGGGCTCGTCCATCTGACCGAAGACAAGGGCGGTCTTGTCGATGACGCCCGACTCGGCCATTTCCTCGATGAGGTCGTTGCCCTCACGGGTGCGCTCACCGACGCCCGCGAACACCGACACACCGTCGTGGTTGTTGGCGACGCGGTAGATCATTTCCTGGATCAGAACGGTCTTGCCGACACCGGCACCACCGAACAGACCGATCTTTCCACCCTTGACGTACGGGGTGAGAAGGTCGATGACCTTGACGCCGGTCTCGAACATCTCGGTCTTGGACTCGAGCTGGTCGAAGCTGGGCGCCTTGCGGTGGATCGGCCAGCGCTCGGTGACCTCGGACTCGGCCTCAGGCTTGTTCAGGATCTCACCGAGGGTGTTGAACACCTTGCCCTTGGTGATGTCGCCGACCGGCACCGTGATGCCCGCGCCCGTGTCGGTCACCGGGGCCTGGCGGACCAGACCGTCGGTGGGCTGCATCGAGATCGCACGGACCACGCCGTCACCGAGGTGCTGGGCGACCTCGAGCGTCAGCTTCTTGATCTTGCCGTCCTCGGCCGGGTCGGCCACCTGGACAGTCAGCGCGTTGTAGATCTCCGGCATTGCGTCGACGGGGAACTCCACGTCGACGACCGGGCCGATGACCCGGGCGACGCGGCCCGTGGCAACGGCCGTCTCAACTGTGGTCGTCATTACTTGTCACTCCCCGCGGTCGCGTCGGCCAGCGCACTGGCACCACCGACGATCTCGCTGATTTCCTGGGTGATTTCGGCCTGGCGGGCCGCGTTGGCAAGCCGGGAGAGGCTCTTGATGAGATCTCCGGCGTTGTCGGTGGCCGACTTCATCGCGCGGCGGCGGGCAGCGTGCTCGGAAGCAGCGGCCTGCAGCAGTGCGTTGTAGATCCGGCTCTCGACGTACCGCGGAAGCAGGGCGTCGAGGACGTCCTCCGCCGACGGCTCGAAGTCGAAGAGCGGCAGGATCTCGCCCTTGCCCTCTTCGGCCTTCGTCATGTCGAGGCTGAGCGGCAGCATCCGGTTGTCCACCGGGTTCTGCGTCATCATCGACACGAACTCGGTGAAGACGATGTGCAGCTCGTCCACGCCGCCCTCGGCGGTCTCCTGGGTGACCGCCTCGATCAGCGGGGCCGCAGCCCGCTTCGCATCCGCGTACGTCGGGCTGTCGGTGAAGCCGGTCCACGAGTCCGCGACCTTGCGCTCACGGAAGCCGTAGTAGGCGACACCCTTGCGGCCGATCACATACGTGACGACCTCCTTGCCCTCACCGCGCAGACGCTCGGTCAGTCGCTCCGCCGCCTTGATGGCGTTGGCGGAGTAACCGCCGGCCAGACCGCGGTCGCTCGTGATGAGCAGGATCGCGGCCCGCGCCGGAGCGTCGGCCTCGGTGGTCAGCGGGTGCTTGGTGGTGGAGCCGGTCGCCACCGCGGTCACCGCACGGGTGAGCTCGGTCGCGTACGGCGTCGACGCCGCCACTTGGCGCTGCGCCTTGACGATGCGCGAAGCGGCGATCATCTCCATCGCCTTGGTGATCTTCTTCGTGGCGGTGACGGAGCGAATGCGGCGCTTGTAAACGCGAAGCTGAGCGCCCATCGATCAGCCCTCGCCCAGGAGCTTGCCGTCCGAGGTCTCGAACTGCTGCTTGAAGGCGGCGATCGCGTCGGCGATCGACTGCAGCGTGTCGTCGGACATCTTGCCGCCCTCGGCGATGCTGGTCAGGAGCTCCTTGCGCTCACGGCGCAGGTACTCCAGCAGCTCGCTCTCGAAGCGACGGATGTCCTCGACCGGGACGTCGTCCATCTTGCCGGTGGTACCGGCCCAGACGGAGACGACCTGCTCCTCGACGGGCATCGGCTGGTACTGGCCCTGCTTCAGCAGCTCGACCATGCGCTTACCGCGCTCCAGCGACGCCTTCGAGGCCGCGTCCAGGTCGGAACCGAAGGCGGCGAACGCCTCCAGCTCGCGGAACTGGGCGAGGTCCACACGGAGACGGCCGGAAACCTGCTTCATGGCCTTGTGCTGGGCGGAGCCACCGACACGGGAGACCGAGATACCGACGTTCAGGGCCGGACGCTGGCCGGCGTTGAACAGGTCGGACTCCAGGAAGCACTGACCGTCGGTGATGGAGATGACGTTGGTCGGGATGAACGCCGACACGTCGTTCGCCTTGGTCTCGACGATCGGGAGGCCCGTCATCGAACCGGCACCCATCTCGTCGGAGAGCTTCGCGCAGCGCTCCAGCAGACGCGAGTGGAGGTAGAAGACGTCGCCCGGGTAGGCCTCACGGCCCGGCGGACGGCGCAGCAGCAGCGACACGGCGCGGTAGGCGTCGGCCTGCTTCGAAAGGTCGTCGAAGATGATCAGGACGTGCTTGCCCTGGTACATCCAGTGCTGACCGATGGCCGAACCGGTGTACGGCGCCAGGTACTTGAAGCCGGCCGGGTCGGACGCCGGGGCGGCGACGATGGTCGTGTACTCGAGCGCGCCGGCCTCTTCGAGGGCACCGCGCACGGAGGCGATGGTGGAGCCCTTCTGACCGATGGCGACGTAGATGCAGCGCACCTGCTTGTTCACGTCGCCCGAGCGCCAGTTGTCGCGCTGGTTGATGATCGTGTCGACGGCCAGAGCGGTCTTACCCGTCTGACGGTCACCAATGATCAGCTGACGCTGGCCACGGCCGATCGGCACCATCGCGTCGACGGCCTTGTAGCCGGTCTGCATCGGCTCGTGCACCGACTTACGGACCATTACGCCAGGGGCCTGCAGCTCGAGGGCGCGGCGGCTGTCGGTCGCGATCTCGCCGAGACCGTCGATCGGGTTGCCGAGCGGGTCGACGACGCGGCCGAGGTAACCCTCGCCGACGCCGACGGAGAGCACCTCACCGGTGCGCTGCACCGGCTGGCCCTCCTCGATTCCGCTGAACTCGCCGAGAACGATCGCACCGATCTCGCGCTCCTCGAGGTTGAGGGCGAGACCGAGGGTTCCGTCCTCGAACTTCAGCAGCTCGTTCGCCATGGCCGAGGGAAGACCCTCGACCTTCGCGATGCCGTCGCCGGCAACGCTGACCGTACCGACCTCCTCGCGCGAGGCCGCGTCCGGCTTGTACGACTGGACAAAGTTCTCCAGCGCGTCCCGGATCTCCTCCGGCCGGATCGTGAGCTCCGCCATCTGGGTTCCCTGCTCTCCTTGTTGGGCCCGAAGTTTCTTAAGGGGGTCTGGGGGCCGACCCCCAGGAATCTTCTGCAATTTCTGCACGGCCCAACCGGGCCGCTGGTCTTGCTTGTTCTGTTGCTGCGCTGCGTCAGCCGGCCATGCGACGGGTCGCCTCGTCGAGGCGCTCCGCGATGGTGCCGTTGATCAACTCGTCACCGACCCGCACCGCGATCCCGCCGAGGACCGTCGGGTCCACGTCGAGGTTCAGGTGCATCGGCCGACCGTAGATCTTCGCCAGTGCGGCACCGAGGCGCTGCTTCTGCTGATCACTCAGCGGCACTGCCGACGTGACCACGGCGACCATGCGGTCCCGGCGCTCCGCGGCAAGCTTGGAGAGGGACTCGAGTCCCGCTTCCAGGCTACGTCCCCGGGGCTGGGTCACAAGCCGCACGACGACGCGCTCGGTGACGGGCCGCGCCTTGCCGCCGAGCAGGCTGCGCAGCAGCTCGCCCTTGGCGGCGGTGGACGCGGACCGGTTGGTGAGCGCGGCGCGCAGCTCCCTGTCGGAAGCCACGATCCGGCCGAACCGGAACAGCTCGTCCTCGACGTCGTCGAGGTCTCCGCTGCGCTGGGCGGCGGTGAGGTCTGCGATGTTCGCCAGCTCCTCGACCGAGTCGACCAGGTCACGCGACTGCGACCAGCGGGAGCGGACCATGCCGGAGACCAGGTCGACGGTCTCGCCGCCCACCTGGCCGCGCAGCAGCCGTCCGGCCAGCTCCGCCTTGGCCTCGCCTGCCTGCGACGGGTCGGTCAGGACCCGCCGCAGTGAGACCTCGCGCTGGAGCAGCGCCGTGACAGCGGCCAGCTCCTCGGCGAGCTTCGCCGCGTCGACCGACGTGCTGTCGGTCAGCGCGTCGAGACGCTCACGTGCGGCAGCCAGTGCCTCGCGGCTCGCGCCGTTCATCGGACAGCCTCGGCCTTCGCCTCGAGCTCATCGAGGAAACGGTCGACGGTGCCGCTCTGCCGGGCGTGGTCCTCGAGGGACTCGCCGACGAGCTTGCCGGCCAGGTCGGTGGCGAGCTTGCCCACGTCCTGACGCAGCGCAGCGGCCGCAGCCTTGCGGTCGGCCTCGATCTGGGCGTGGCCGGCAGCGATGATCTCCTCGCGCTGCCGCTGGCCTTCCGCCCGCATCTCCTGCAGGATCACGGCGCCCTGCTCCTGCGCCTCCTGGCGCAGGCGCGCGGCCTCGTGACGGGCCTCGGCGAGCTGAGCCTTGTACTGCTCAAGAACGCTCTGGGCCTCGGTCTGGGCCGCATCGGCCTTTTCGATACCGCCTTCGATGGCCTCGCGGCGCTCGTCCAGAACCTTGTTGATGTTCGGGAGGAGCTTCTTGGCGAGGAAGCCGAAGACGATGAGGAAGGCGATGAGGCCGATGACGAGCTCGGGGATCGGCGGGATGAGAGGGTTTTCCATCTCAGCCGCGACCGTAAGCATCTGGCTCACGTCATTGCCTTTCGTCTAGTGGGCTGGTCGTGGATCCGAAGATCACTGGCCGTAGACGAACGGCATGACCAGACCGATGAGGGCGAGCGCCTCACAGAAGGCGAAGCCGAGAATCTGGTTGGCGCGGATGAGACCGGCAGCCTCGGGCTGACGGGCGAGAGCCTGGGTGCCGTTACCGAAGATGATGCCGACGCCGACGCCGGGACCGATGGCGGCGAGGCCGTAACCGATGGAGCCGAGGGAGCCGCTGACGGCAGCAAGGGTCTGGGACATGCCAGTTCTTCCTTCTCTTTCACGGACCGGTGGGGGTTGGCCACCGGACGAATAAGGGTCGGAGCGCGAGATGCTCAGTGGTGCTTGGCGAGCGCGCCCTGGATGAAGGTGCAGGTCAGGAGTACGAAGACGTACGCCTGCAGCGCCTGAATGAAGAGCTCGAACGCGGTCATCACGATGACCATCACAAAGGAGACGCCCGCGTAGGCGATCCCGATGCCGTTGAGCAGGTACCAGCTGGCGATCGTGAACAGCAGCAGCAGCGTGTGGCCTGCAAACATGTTCGCGAAGAGTCGGACCGCGTGGGTGAAGGGGCGGACCAGCAGGTTCGAGAAGAACTCGATGAGCATGGCCAGCGGGAGCACCGGGCCGAGCGACTTGTCGTATCCGGTGAAGTTCTTGAAGGCGCCGACGAAGCCGTGACGCTTGAAGGTCAGGCTGACCCACAGGACGTACACGATCAGGGCCAGGACGATCGGGTACGCGATGATCGACGTCACCGGGAACTGCGCGACCGGGATGATCGACCAGAGGTTCATCATCCAGACGAAGAAGAACAGCGAGACAACGAGCGGGACGTACTTCTCGCCCTCACGCTTGCCGATCGTCTCGTAGACGATGCCGCGACGGATGAAGTCGTAGCCGGTCTCGGCGACCATCTGCAGCTTGCCCGGGACGACCTTCGGCTTACGGAAGGCGGCCCAGAAGAAACCGACGACGATGATCGAGCCGAGCAGGGCCAGCAGCATCGGCTTGTTGAAGTACAGGTTGCTGTCCGCGTCGCCCCAGAGGGGCTCGAACAGGAACGAGTGCAAGCCGGGTGCCGGGAAGCCACAACCGTTGTCGGCGAAGATGTGGCAATCGGTCTCGAAGGCGAGCACCTGTGTCGGGTCAGCACTCACCGCGGGCTCCTTCAGCGTGGCGCATAGGTACGGCAACCTCGTTGTGTCGGCGCGGCGCACAGCCGCGGTTCGGCACTGGACTGGTGTTACGGATGTGTGAGCGGCAGTCAGGCATTGAGCCTCGCGATCGAGCAGGCGTCAGCTCACATGCCCGCGCCCGCAGTGCCGCAGTTGGAACCGGACGATAGCAGGGTCCGGAACGTGCACTTATTCCGCCCCTACCTTTCACGTCTGCGAGCCCGTGTTTTTGGGCTTGTCGCCCTGGTCGGACTCGGGCTCGACGTAAAGGATCTTGGCCTTCATGTGCGCACGCGCCTGTGCGCCGATCCACACGAGAGTCGTCGCAACCAGCGTGATCGCGAAGGCCTTCGGGTTGAACAGCGTCGTGTTCTTGAATGCGGCAACAAAGATGAACAGCAGCAGGAGCTGGGCTGTATACAGCATCAGCCCCATCGCCTGGAACAAGTGGGGCAGGGACCTCGCGGTCCGTTGCAGGACCATGAGGCCGATCCCCATGAAGAGGATCACCACGATCGTCGCAACGACCGCGCCCAGGGCTCCCTTGCCGCCGGCAACGCCACCGCTGATGGCGGCGGCAACAGCGCCGGCGACAGCGGTGGGTACGGCGGCTTGAAGGAGAGTCCGGACGTCGTTGGACGGCATGGCGGCAGCTCCGCTTGCAGGGGGTGGGCAGTGTGTCGTCATGGACGAGCGTAGGCCCGGTTCGAGTCGATGCCTCGGGCCAATGGAGCCTCTCATTAGGCTCCTTCGGCTCCGTCACCGGGCTTAGTGAACGGTATCACAAACTATTTGATGAGGTCTTTACCAAGAAAGTGTGGTCGCTGTCACACATGAGAGTTAACCCGCGCGTGTGAGCAAGACAACTCAATGCTTTGTCTGGTAATGCCCTTCGGTGCCCGAATCGTTAGCGGGTCGTATCGGCCTTGTGTCTCTCCGGGAGACGCGAACGGGGGCCGATCGCGGTCGCTCCGTTGACGCCGGAGACTCCCGCGACGACCGGGCGCCGCCCGTGGTGCTCGTCCGCGTCCTGCCCCATCTGCGTTTCCCTGGGCTCCTGTTGGGTCCCGTACGCAGCTGAGGGCGCCGCCCCCGACTCCTCGCCGTGGCGGTCCCGGCGACGGTAACGAGGCGGCACGAAGCGCTCCGCCCAGTGCGGTGCGCGCGGGGTGAAGCGGGGCATCAGCAGCAGGACCAGACCCACCGCGCTCAGCCCCACGATGACCAGCACGATCCACAGTGATGCCGAGTGCACGGAGTAGCCGACCGTCCCGAAGGCGATCAGAGCCGACCAGAAGTACATGATCAGCACGGCCCTGCTGTGCGAGTGGCCGATCTCCAGCAGTCGGTGGTGCAGATGGCCGCGGTCCGCCGCGAACGGCGACTGGCCGTTCCAGGTACGCCGCACGATCGCCAGCACCAGGTCGGCGGCCGGGATCGCGATGATGGTCAGCGGCAGCAGCAGTGGGATGAAGACCGGCAGCATCGCGTGGGTGGCCTCGCGCTCACTGCCCGCGAAGAGCTTCATCGCGTCGGGGTCGACCTGGCCCGTGACGGAGATCGCGCCGGCCGCCAGCACGAGGCCGATCAGCATCGATCCGGAGTCGCCCATGAAGATCCGGGCGGGATGCATGTTGTGCGGCAGGAAGCCGAGGCACATGCCCATCAGGATCGCGGTGAAGAGCGTCGCGGGGGCGGCCGCCTCGATCATGTGCCCGTACCAGAGCCGGTACGTGTAGAGGAAGGACGCGGCGGAGGCGATGCACACCATGCCGGCCGCCAGGCCGTCCAGGCCGTCGACGAAGTTGACCGCGTTGATCGTGATGACGACCAGTGCGACGGTGAGCAGCGTGCCCTGCCACTGGGTGAGGGCGACCGTGCCGATGCCGGGGATCGGCAGCCACAGGATGGTCAGACCCTGGATGACCATGACCGCGGCGGCGATCATCTGGCCGCCGAGCTTGATCAGCGCATCGATCTCGAACTTGTCGTCGAGTACGCCGATCAGCCAGATCAGGGCGGCGCCGGAGAGCAGCGCCCGTGGCTCGTTGGAGAGCTGGAAGACGCCGTCGAGGTTGTACAGATGGTCCGCGACGATCAGTCCGGCGCACAGCCCGCCGAACATGGCGATGCCACCGAGCCGCGGTGTCGGTTCTCGGTGGACGTCACGCGCTCGGATCGCGGGCATCGCCCCGACCGCGATAGCGAACTTCCGCACCGGACCGGTCAGCAGATAGGTCACCGCGGCCGTGACACACAGTGTCAGCAAGTAATCACGCACGGGCTGCCCCACAGATATCGCCGGCCATCTCAGCCCACACCTTAACTACGTCGGCCTCATGATTGAGGACACGGAGGTACGGGTGATGGTTGCACGAGCCACGTCTACCCCGGATAGGGGGGATATTTCCCTGTCAGTTCCTTCACCTCTGCGCGGACGTCGCCTTCCTCACGTACGGCCGCCCCGAAGAGCACCGCGATCCGCGCCATGTCGGCGTCGCCCATGCCCTGGGTGGTGACCGCGGCGGTGCCGAGCCTGATGCCCCGTGCGTCCCCGTACGGCAGCGCGCAGGTGTCCAGCACCATGCCCGCAGCCGCGAGCCGCTCCCGGGCGGTGCGGCCGTCGACACCGAGCGGCGCCGGGTCCGCGACGATCAGATGGGTGTCCGTGCCGCCGGTGGTCACCTCGAAGCCCTCGGCCTCCAGACCGGCCGCCAGCACCCGCGCGTGTGCCACCACCTGGTGGGCGTACCCCGTGAACGCCGGTGTCGCCGCCTCCCCGAACGCCACCGCCTTGGCCGCGACCGTGTGCATCTGCGCCCCGCCCTGGGTGAAGGGGAAGACCGCCCGGTCGATCCGCTCGGCCAGCTCCGCGCCGCACAGGATCATGCCGCCGCGCGGCCCGCGCAGCACCTTGTGCGTGGTGGCGCACACCACATCGGCGTACGGGACGGGACTGGGCGCAGCTCCCCCGGCGATCAGCCCCATCGGATGAGCGGCATCGGCGATCAGATACGCGCCGACCTCGTCGGCGATCTCGCGGAACACCTCGTAGTCGGGGTGACGGGGGTACGAGATCGAGCCGCTGACGATCGCCTTGGGCCGGTGGGTGCGGGCCAGGGTGCGCACCTGCTCGTAGTCGATCAGACCGCTGTCGGAGTCGACCCCGTAGCCGATGAACTCGAACCAGCGGCCGGAGAAGTTGGCGGGCGAGCCATGCGTGAGGTGTCCGCCGTACGGGAGTCCCATCGCGAGGACCGTGTCGCCGGGGCGCAGCAGCGCCGCGTACGCCGCGAGGACGGCCGAGGAGCCGGAGTGCGACTGGACGTTGGCGTGCTCGGCGCCGAAGAGCGTGGTGGCCCGCTGGACGGCGATGAATTCGGCGGCGTCGGCCATCTCGCAGCCGCCGTGGTGGCGGGCGCCGGGATACCCCTCGGCGTACTTGTTGGCGAGCGGTGAGCCGAGGGCGGCAAGGACCGCGGGCGAGGTGAAGTTCTCGGCGGCGATCAGCTGCAGCGTGCTCGACTGCCGGTTCAGCTCCCCCAGCAGCACATCGGCGATCTCCGGGTCCTCCCGGATCAGGGCTGCGAAGTCCTGCGGCAGGGCGGTGACGTGGGCGGAGGAGGGGGCGGCGGGGGTGGTGACCGACATCTGACGGCTCCGGGCCTGGGGTGGGGGTGCGCTGGCGTCAGATCCAAGGTAGGCCAGTACCCGGCTCGCTGCCTGCTGCGCGCTGCCCCCGGACGCGTCAGTGCGGGGCCGGTACGCCCGTCAGTGCGGTGACCACCGGGTCGAGGGCCTGGTTGATCTCGTCGCCGACCGAGCGGAAGAACGTGATCGGGGCGCCGTACGGGTCGTACACCTCGTCGGCCTCGGCGGTGGGGGCCAGCAGCCAGCCGCGCAGCGCGGCTGCCGCGCGGACCAGCGCGCGGGCGCGTTCGACGACGCCCTCGTCGCGCGGGTCGGGCAGCGTCGCGGGGTCTATGGCCCGGACCAGCCGGGTGAATTCCTTGAGCGTGAACGTCCTCAGGCCGGCCGAGTGACCCATCGAGATCACCTGGGCGCGGTGGTCGCGGGTCGCGGTGAGGACGAGGTCGGCGCGGATCACGTGCTCGTCGAGCAGTTCGCGGCCGACGAAACCGGTGGCGTCGGCGCCGAAGTCGGCCAGGACGATCTCGGCGTTGGCCTCCATGGGGGCGCCTTCGTGCCCCCAGGTACCGGCGCTCTCCACGATCAGGCCGCCGCTGAGCGGATCGCCGAGGCGGTCCACCAGGGCATGGCGGGTCAGCCGCTCGGTGATCGGCGAGCGGCAGACGTTGCCGGTGCTGACGTGGAGGATGCGGAAAGTATCGGTCCGCCCCGCTATGCCACGCCCCTCAGGGGCGGTCAATTGGCCACCTCGAGGTCGGGTACCACCTTGCGGAGTTCCTCGACGGAGAGCGCACCGGCGCGCAGCAGTACCGGCACCTTGCCCGTGACGTCGACGATGGAGGACGGCACGATGCCGGGGGTCGGGCCGCCGTCGAGGTAGACGGAGACGGAGTCGCCGAGCATCTCCTGGGCTGCGTCGCAGTCCTCGGGGGACGGGTGTCCGGTGAGGTTGGCGCTGGAGACGGCCATCGGACCGACCTCGGTGAGCAGCTCGATGGCGACCGGGTGCAGCGGCATCCGGACGGCGACGGTGCCTCGGGTGTCGCCGAGGTCCCACTGGAGCGACGGCTGGTGCTTCGCGACGAGCGTGAGGGCGCCGGGCCAGAAGGCGTCGACGAGCTCCCACGCCTGCTCGGAGAAGTCCGTGACCAGGCCGTGCAGGGTGTTCGGCGAGCCGATCAGGACAGGGGTGGGCATATTGCGGCCGCGGCCCTTGGCGTCGAGCAGGTCGGCGACGCCCTCGGAGCTGAAGGCGTCCGCGCCGATCCCGTACACGGTGTCGGTGGGCAGCACGACCAGTTCGCCCCGGCGCACGGCGGACGCGGCTTCGCGCAGACCCGTCGTACGGTCGGTCGCGTCGTTGCAGTCGTATCGCCGTGCCATCAGCCGGCCTCCTCAAGCGTGTACGGGTACGGGTCGTGCGGGTGCGCGTGCGGGGCGCCGGTCACGGCATGGCCTTGCGGGCCGTGGCGAACCGGGGGCGCCCGTTCAGGTCGGGGTGGTCGGCCGCGTCGGCCCAGCCCCGCTCCTCGGTGAAGATCCACGGCACCTGACCGCCCTGGGTGTCGGCGTGCTCGATGACGACGAGACCGCCGGGGCGCAGCAGACGGTGCGCGGTGCGTTCGATGCCGCGGATGGTGTCGAGACCGTCCTCGCCGGAGAAGAGCGCCATCTCCGGATCGTGGTCACGGGCCTCGGGTGCCACGTACTCCCACTCGGTGAGCGGGATGTACGGCGGGTTGGAGATGACCAGGTCGACCTGGCCGTCGAGCTCGGGAAGGGCCGTCAGGGCGTCTCCGCGGTGCACGGTGACCCTGGACCCCTCGGCGTTCTTCCGCGTCCAGGTGAGGGCCTCCTCGGACAGCTCCACGGCGTGCACGCGCGAGCGCGGCACCTCCTGGGCCATCGCGAGGGCGATGGCGCCCGATCCCGTGCAGAGGTCGACGATCATCGGCTCGACGACGTCCATCGCGCGGACGGCGTCTATCGCCCAGCCGACGACCGATTCCGTCTCCGGGCGGGGGACGAAGACGCCGGGGCCCACCTGGAGCTCCAGGTAGCGGAAGAAGGCGCGACCGGTGATGTGCTGGAGCGGCTCGCGGGCCTCGCGGCGGGCGATGGCCTCCCAGTACCGCGCGTCGAAGTCCGCGTCCGGCACATTGTGCAGCTCGCCCCGCTTGACGCCGTGCACGAACGCGGCGAGCTCCTCCGCGTCGAATCGCGGTGAGGGTACACCGGCGTCGGCCAGCCGCTGGGTGGCCTGGGCCACCTCGGCGAGCAGCAGGTTCATCGCGGTTCTCCGTACGGTTTCACGGGCGGGGCGGGGTGTTGCTCATGCGACGGCGAGCTTGGCGGCGGAGTCGGCGTCGACGCAAGCCTGGATGACTGCGTCCAGTTCACCGTCGAGCACCTGGTCCAAGTTGTACGCCTTGAATCCGACGCGGTGGTCCGAGATCCGGTTTTCCGGGAAGTTGTACGTGCGGATCTTCTCGGAACGGTCGACGGTGCGCACCTGGCTGCGCCGGACGTCCGAAGCTTCCTGCTCGGCCGCCTCCTGGGCTGCGGCAAGCAGTCGCGACCGCAGGATACGCATCGCCTGCTCCTTGTTCTGGAGCTGGCTCTTCTCGTTCTGGCAGGAGGCCACGACACCGGTCGGCAGGTGCGTGATGCGGACGGCGGAGTCCGTCGTGTTGACGGACTGGCCGCCGGGGCCCGAGGAGCGGTAGACGTCGATACGGAGATCGTTGGCGTGGATCTCGACGTCGACCTCCTCCGCCTCGGGCGTGACGAGCACACCGGCTGCCGACGTGTGGATGCGGCCCTGGGACTCGGTGGACGGCACCCGCTGCACGCGGTGCACGCCGCCCTCGTACTTCAACCGGGCCCACACACCCTGGCCGGGCTCGGTTGCGCCGTTGCCGCCCTTGGTCTTCACGGCGACCTGGACGTCCTTGTACCCGCCGAGCTCGGACTCGGTGGAGTCGATGATCTCGGTCTTCCAGCCGACGCGCTCGGCGTACCGCAGATACATGCGCAGCAGATCGCCGGCGAACAGGGCGGACTCGTCGCCGCCCGCGCCCGCCTTGATCTCCAGGAGCACGTCCTTGTCGTCGCTGGGGTCGCGCGGGACCAGGAGGAGGCGGAGCTTCTCGGTGAGCTCCTCGCGCTGCTTCTCCAGGTCCTTCACCTCGGCGGCGAAGTCGGGGTCGTCCGCCGCGAACTCGCGGGCGGTCTCGATGTCGTCCCCGGTCTGCTTCCAGGAGCGGTACGTACCGACGATCGGGGTCAGCTCGGCGTAGCGCTTGTTGAGCTTGCGCGCGTTGGCCTGGTCGGCGTGGACCGCGGGATCCGCGAGCTTCTTCTCAAGATCGGCCTGTTCGCCGATCAGTTCCTCGACCGCCTCGAACATCGGGGGCTCCTGGGGGTGGGGTATCCCCTGCTCATCAAGAGCTCGGGGAAGTGACTTCGACGTGCCTGCTGGAAGGCGTGGTGCTGTCCGGTCGGGGCTGCGGGGACTGGCCCGTACCCCCCGGCCGGAAAAAAACGCCGGTCTCGGCGCCCCCGGGAAGAGGGCGCCGAGAACCGGCGCAAGGGC
Organism: Streptomyces sp. NBC_00353; assembly: GCF_036108815.1. Lineage (NCBI taxonomy): Bacteria > Bacillati > Actinomycetota > Actinomycetes > Kitasatosporales > Streptomycetaceae > Streptomyces > Streptomyces sp. NBC_00353. The sequence continues at coordinate 3,919,627 of NZ_CP107985.1, forward strand.
TCGCTACTTGCTGGCGGAGCCTGCAGCCTTGCCGAAGCGGGCCTCGAAGCGGGCCACACGGCCACCGGTGTCGAGGATCTTCTGCTTGCCCGTGTAGAACGGGTGGCACTCGGAGCAGACGTCGGCACGGATGGCGCCGCCGCCGATGGTGGACCGCGTGGTGAACGACGCGCCACAGGTGCAGCTGACCTGCGTCTCGACGTACTCGGGGTGGATGTCGCGCTTCAAGGGTGTCTCCTAGGTTCGGGAGGGCGCCGGGTCGTACGCGCGGATTTGCGCATCCGTGAACCGGGGCCGACGTACCAGTCTGCCAGGACCGGCCGCATCTCCCAAAACCGGGGGCGAGCCGCAACTATTCCCGAGCGTTCCGGAACGTTCCGCGCATGCCGGGTCACCGGACTGCGGTGGTCCTACCGGACGACCTGGCCGGCATCGCCCTTGTCACCGGCCGACTTCTCGATGGCGGAGGCGGGGATCGGCTTGTCCTGCTTGAGGGCGGTCCACACCTGCTGTGCGGACTTCTCCAGCGGTACGACGCGGTTCGGGTCGGCCGGGTCGTACTGCACGGGCAGCGTGACCATGTGGACGTTCCTCGAGCCGAGCCCCTTGAGGCCGTTGGCGAAGCCCGTGAGCTCCTTGACCGAACCCAGGTCGGAGTCGGTGGTGATGGCCTTGGTGGCCGTGTCCGCGAGGCCGAACAGTGTCTTCGGGTCGGAGAACACCCCCACGGTCTTCGCCTGTTCCATCAGCGCCTTGATGAAGGCCTGCTGCAGCTGGATGCGGCCGAGGTCGCTGCCGTCGCCGACGCTCTTGCGGGTGCGGACCAGGCCGAGCGACTGCTCTCCGTCGAGGGTGTGGGTGCCGGGCGTCAGATTCAGATGACTCTTGGAGTCGTTGATCGCCTGCGTGGTGGTGATCTTGACGCCGCCCAGCTGGTCGATGAGCTTCTTGAAGCCCGTGAAGTCGACTTCGAGGTAGTGGTCCATGCGGATGCCGGACATCGCCTCGACGGTCTTGACCGCGCAGGCCGGTCCGCCGACCTCGTACGCCGTGTTGAACATCGCGCGCTGCTGGCCCGGTACGGTCTTGCCGCTGGTGTCGCTCGTGCAGTCGGGGCGGGTGACGAGGGTGTCGCGCGGGATGGAGACGACGCTCGCGGTCCTGTGGCCCTGATTGAGGTGCACGACCATCGCGGTGTCCGAGCGGGCGGTGCCTTCGTCCCTGCCGTACTCGGAGTTCGCGCCGGAGCGGGAGTCGGAGCCGAGGACGAGGATGTCCTGCGAGCCGTTGTCGACGTCGGCCGGGCGGTTCTTGCCGAGCGCGGCGTTGATGTCGACGGCCTTGAGATTTCCGTTGAGCTTGAAGTACGCGTACCCCAGGCCCGTACCGCCCACGACGACCACACCGGCCACGGTCCAGGCGGCTATGGCCGTCGTCCTGCGGCGGCGGGAAGGCTCCTTCCGGCGCTTGCCGGTGCCGCGTATTCGGCCGTTGCTCCCGCTCTGCCCGGTCATCCGTCTCCTCGATCCTCGCCTGCCCCCGGCTACCCCCTGCAGTGGTGTTCGGGCACTGGTTCTGTCGCTCTGTCGCTATGAGTACGACGTGGTGGCTCGAAAAAGGGTTGCACAGCACCCTGTCGTGACCGGGTGAGGACGGAAGCCGCGCACGACGGCGCGGAACGGCCGGTGATCCCGCGCTCACCTGCGGTTTCTTGCCCGTTACAGGCATCGTCGGGGCCCGGAACGGAACGGTCGCCGTGTGGCGAAGGTCTCGGATCGGGCGGATCTGCCGAAAGGCCGGAAAACGATGCACCGGAACAGGGCCGCCCCCGTCACCGAGGTGACGGGGGCGGCCCTGTGACGACTGTCTGAGCGGTACGACGTCAGTCGTTGCCGTTGCCCGGAGCGGGCGTCGTCTTCTGGATCTGGAGCAGGAACTCCGCGTTGGACTGGGTCTTCTTCATCCGGTCCAGGAGCAGCTCGATCGCCTGCTGCTGGTCGAGTGCGTGCAGCACCCGGCGCAGCTTCCAGACAATCGCCAACTCGTCGCTGCCGAGCAGGATTTCTTCCTTACGGGTGCTGGACGCGTCGACGTCCACCGCCGGGAAGATGCGCTTGTCCGAGAGCTTCCGGTCGAGCTTGAGCTCCATGTTGCCGGTGCCCTTGAACTCCTCGAAGATCACCTCGTCCATGCGTGAGCCGGTCTCGACGAGCGCGGTGGCCAGGATGGTCAGCGAGCCGCCGTCCTCGATGTTGCGCGCGGCACCGAAGAAGCGCTTCGGCGGGTAGAGCGCGGTCGAGTCGACACCACCGGACAGGATGCGACCGGATGCCGGGGCCGCGAGGTTGTACGCGCGGCCGAGGCGGGTGATCGAGTCCAGCAGGACGACCACGTCGTGACCCAGCTCGACGAGACGCTTGGCGCGCTCGATGGCCAGCTCGGCGACGGTGGTGTGGTCCTCGGCGGGACGGTCGAAGGTCGAGGAGATGACCTCGCCCTTCACCGACCGCTGCATGTCGGTGACCTCTTCCGGACGCTCGTCGACCAGGACGACCATCAGGTGGCACTCGGGGCTGTTGACGGTGATCGCGTTGGCGATCGCCTGCAGGATCATGGTCTTGCCGGTCTTCGGCGGGGCCACGATCAGACCACGCTGGCCCTTGCCGATCGGTGCGACCAGGTCGATGATCCGCGTCGTCAGGACGTTGGAGTCGGTCTCCAGACGGAGCCGGTCCTGCGGGTACAGCGGGGTCAGCTTCTGGAACTCCGGGCGGCCGCGGCCGCTTTCGGGAGCCATGCCGTTGACCGAGTCGAGGCGGACCAGCGCGTTGAACTTCTCGCGGCGCTCGCCGTCCTTGGGCTGGCGCACCGCACCGGTGACGTGGTCACCCTTGCGCAGGCCGTTCTTGCGGACCTGGGCGAGCGACACGTACACGTCGTTCGGGCCCGGCAGGTAGCCGGAGGTCCGGATGAACGCGTAGTTGTCGAGGATGTCCAGGATGCCCGCGACGGGGATCAGGACGTCGTCGTCGGAGACCGGCGGCGCGTCGCTCGCGAAGTCGTCGCGGCCACGGCGGCCACGGCGGTCGCGGTAGCGGCCACGGCGACCGCGACGGCCGCCTGCCTCGTCGTCGTAACCGTCGTCCTGCGGTCCGCCGCCACCCTGCGGGCCCTGGCCCTGGCCCTGACCCTGGCTCTGGCCCTGGCCCTGGCGCTGCTGGCGCTGACCGCCCTGCTGGCCCTGGCCACCGCCCTGCTCGTCGCCCTTGCCTCGGCGGTCGCGCTGACGGTCACGGCGGTCGCCGCGGTCGCCACGCTCACCGCGTTCGCCACGCTGACCGCGGTCGCCACGGTCGCCACGGCGGCCTTCGGCGGTGTCCACGGCGGCTTCGGCCTTCGCCTCGGCGCGGTCCTCGCCCTTCGGCTCGGCCTGCGTCTCCACCTTGGCCTCGGCCTTGGGCTCCGCCTTGACGTCCGGGCTGCCCGCCTGCGCGGTCGCACGGCGCCGACGACGCTCACCCGTGGGCTGGTCGTCGCTGGCCGGCTGGCCGGGGATGTCGATCTGCTGCTGGGCCGTGGCCTTCTCGGCGGGCGCGGCGGCGGACTCGTCCCCCGTGCGCGCCTTGGAGGTGGCGCGGCGCTTCGGCTTGGTCTCGGCGTCCGCGGCGGCGGGCGCTGCGGCAGCCTTGGGCGCAGCGCTTCCGCCCTGCGCCTCCTTGATGACCTCGATCAGCTGGCTCTTGCGCATCCGCGCAGTGCCCTTGATGCCGAGGCCGGACGCGACCTGCTGCAGCTCGGCCAGGACCATGCCATCGAGGCCGGTGCCGGAGCGGCGGCGCCGTGCGGTGGTGCCAGTGGCAGCACCTTCGGCGGGCGCGGAGCTGTCGACGGTCTTGTCGGCAGTCACGCCCATCAGATCGGTGGTGTCGCTCACGAAGGGTCCTTCCCTGGAGCGGACGTCGGCCTTCTGGCTCGGCGACCGGTTGTGCTGTCCGACTGCGGTCTTTGGATCTTGCGGACCGTGCCGGGGCGGTGGTCCGCCGGGTACGGCGGAGAGATGAATGTGCAAGGGTCCGACGCGAGCATCCCCCTGCTCGGCCCACTCCTGGACAAGCGAGGGGTGTCGTGCCGGTTCCGGAGCGTGCTCGAAACTGCTCAGGCAGGCTGCTCAGGCAGTTGGGGAGGCTCTCGGAAGAAATGGTGGCCCCGGAAAGGGACACGAAGCAACGCGCCACATAGACGTCGATTGCAGACTTGAGGTTAACACTACCGGCTCCAACAAACATTCCCCCTCTCACTCACCGGCAATCACTTCTCGCTACGGGGCGAGCGGCAGGACACTCGCACCCGAGGCGTCGAGAGTGAGCCGGTTGGCCGCCCATCCCTCGCCCGCCAGCCGTGCGACCTTGTCGGCCGCACCGTCCTCGGCCAGCGCGAGCACGGTCGGCCCGGCACCGGAGATGACTGCAGGGACGCCGTCGGCGCGCAGTCGGTTCACAAGTTCCACGCTCTCGGCCATTGCGGGGGCGCGGTATTCCTGGTGCAGCCGGTCCTCGGTCGCGGCGAGCAGCAGTTCGGGGCGCCGGGTCATGGCCTCGACCAGGAGGCCCGCACGGCCGGCGTTGAACGCGGCGTCGACGTGCGGGACGGTACGCGGCAGCAGTCCGCGGGCGGTCTCGGTGAGCACCGGCTTGCCGGGGACGAAAACCACCGGAACGATGGAATCCGAGGGATCCATCCTGATCGCGCGGGCGGAGCCACCGTCCATCCAGGCCAGTGTGAAGCCGCCGAGCAGGCATGCCGCGACATTGTCGGGGTGGCCCTCGATCTCGGTGGCGAGCTCCAGCAGCGCCGCGTCGTCGAGCCGGGCATCGCCACCGGTCGTCACGGCGCGGGCCGCGACGATACCGGCGCAGATGGCCGCGGAGGAGGAACCGAGGCCACGCCCGTGCGGGATGCGGTTGGCGCAGACGATCTCCAGGCCGCGGGGCTGTCCGCCGAGCAGGTCGAAGGCCGTACGCAGGGAGCGCACGAGGAGGTGGCTCTCGTCGCGTGGCAGGGTGTCGGCACCCTCGCCGGCGATGTCGATGTGCAGACCGGAGTCGGCGACGCGGACGACGACGTCGTCGTACAGCCCCAGCGACAGGCCGAGGGCGTCAAAACCCGGGCCCAGGTTGGCGCTGGTAGCGGGGACGCGCACCCGGACGGCGGCGGCTCGGAAGGCGGGACCGGCCATCGCTTCGACGACTCTCCTTGTGAGGCAGTGGGGATTGCTGCGGCGGGGATTGTGGCGGTGGATATTTCGTAAGCCTGTGGAGAACCCGACGGCCACGAAGGCGACACCGCGGCAATTGCGGCGGGGCGGGTTGACTACAGCTTATCGAAGGAAGGTTCTGTCGCGACATAGGGCGCACAGGAGGCGCACGATGCGTGTCGCACGCCTCCTATGCGCTCTCCGCCCCGAAAAGGGGTGGTTGAGCTGCTGATGTCTTTACTGCACGAGGCCGAGCTTCTCCGCGGCGGTGGCGGCGTCGACCGGTACGGTGACGGGCTGCGGGGCGCCCGCGACGGCCCAGTCCGGATCCTTCAGACCGTTGCCGGTGACCGTGCAGACGATCTTCTGGCCGGGGTCGACCTTGCCCTCTTCGGCAGCCTTGAGCAGACCGGCGACCGATGCGGCCGAGGCAGGCTCGACGAAGACGCCCTCCTGAGAGGCCAACAGACGGTAGGCGGACAGAATTTGACGGTCCGTCACCTCGTCGATGAAGCCACCCGACTCGTCGCGCGCGTCCAGCGCGTACTGCCAGGAGGCCGGGTTGCCGATCCGGATCGCGGTGGCGATGGTCGACGGGTCCTTGACGATCTCGCCGCGGACGATGGGCGCGGAGCCCGAGGCCTGGAAGCCCCACATGCGCGGCCTGTGCGTCGACATGGCATCCGCGGCGTACTCCGTGTAACCCTTCCAGTACGCGGTGATGTTGCCCGCGTTGCCGACCGGGAGGACATGGATGTCGGGGGCGTCGCCGAGCGCGTCGACGATCTCGAACGCCGCGGTCTTCTGGCCCTCGATACGGACCGGATTGACCGAATTGACCAGCGCCACCGGGTAGTTGTCCGAGAGCGAGCGGGCCAGCGTCAGGCAGTCGTCGAAGTTGCCGTCGACCTGGAGGATCTTGGCGCCGTGGACGAGCGCCTGGCCCATCTTGCCGAGCGCGATCTTGCCCTGCGGTACGAGGACGGCGCAGACCATGCCCGCCCGCACCGCGTACGCGGCGGCGGAAGCGGAGGTGTTGCCGGTGGAGGCGCAGATGACGGCCTTGGCCCCCTCCTCCTTGGCCCGGGTGATCGCCATCGTCATACCGCGGTCCTTGAAGGACCCGGTGGGATTGGCGCCCTCCACCTTGAGGTGCACCTCGCAGCCCGTGCGCTCGGAGAGGACCTGAGCGGGAACGAGCGGCGTGCCACCCTCACGAAGCGTGACGACCGGCGTCGTGCTCGTGACCGGAAGACGGTCCCGGTACTCCTCGATGATGCCGCGCCACTGGTGGGTGCCCTTGCTGGTCATGGGTCCTTACTCCCCTTCAACACGCATGATGCTGGCGACACCGCGCACGGTGTCGAGCTTGCGCAGCGCCTCGACGGTCGCCGAGAGGGCGGCGTCGGGCGCGCGGTGGGTGACGACGACGAGAGATGCCTCGCCGCCTCCGTCCTGGCGGCCTTGCTGGCGGACCGTATCGATGGATACGCCCTGTTCGGCGAAGACCGTCGCGACCTGGGCGAGTACGCCAGGCTTGTCGGCCACGTCGAGACTGATGTGGTACCGCGTGACGACCTCGCCCATGGGGCTGACCGGCAGACGCGTGTACGCGGACTCACCGGGGCCGGTGGCCTCGTTGAGCTTGTTCCGGCAGACCGCGACCAGGTCGCCGAGGACCGCGGAGGCGGTCGGGGAACCGCCCGCGCCGGGGCCGTAGAACATCAGCTGCCCGGCGGCATCCGCCTCGACGAAGACCGCGTTGTACGCCTCACGGACGGAGGCCAGCGGATGGCTGAGCGGGATCATCGCCGGGTGCACGCGCGCGGTGACGGACCGGCCGTCGGCGGCGCGCTCGCAGATGGCGAGGAGTTTGACGGTGCAGCCCATGCGGCGGGCCGACGCGATGTCGGCCGCGGTGACCTCGGTGATGCCCTCGCGGTGCACCTCGCCGATCCGCACCCGGGTGTGGAAGGCGATTCCGGCGAGGATCGCGGCCTTGGCGGCGGCGTCGAAGCCCTCGACGTCGGCGGTCGGGTCGGCCTCGGCGTACCCGAGGGCGGTGGCCTCGTCGAGCGCCTCGGAGTAGCCCGCGCCGCTGGTGTCCATCTTGTCGAGGATGAAGTTGGTCGTGCCGTTGACGATGCCCAGCACCCGGTTGACCTTGTCACCGACGAGGGACTCGCGCAGCGGCCGCACGAGCGGAATGGCACCGGCCACGGCCGCCTCGTAATAGAGGTCTCGGCCGTACTGTTCGGCGGCGGCGTGCAGAGCGGCGCCGTCCTCGGCGAGCAGCGCCTTGTTGGCGGAGACGACACTCGCGCCGTGCTCGAAGGCGGTGGTGATGAGTGCGCGGGCCGGCTCGATGCCGCCGATGACCTCGATGACGACGTCGATGTCGCCCCGTTTGACCAGGGCGGTCGCATCGGTGGTGATCAGCGCGGGGTCGATCCCCTCCCGCGCCTTCGAGGGCCGGCGGACGGCGACACCGGCGAGCTCGATGGGCGCGCCGATGCGCGCGGCGAGGTCGTCGGCGTGCGTCGTCATGATGCGCGCCACCTCTGAGCCGACCACTCCACAGCCCAGCAGCGCCACCTTCAGCGGACGCGTACGCATCATCCGACCTCGTTTCTCATGCATGCTCATGTGTGGACCAGTCTCACTCACCGGACGGGAGTTTCTGTCACCCGTCCGGATCCTGAGACATCTATTTCATCAGCCGACATCAAGACGCAGGAGATCTTCCTCCGTCTCGCGCCGGACGATCACCCGCGCCTCTCCGTCGCGCACGGCGACGACGGGCGGGCGCAGCGCGTGGTTGTAATTGCTCGCCATCGAGCGGCAGTAGGCGCCGGTGGCGGGCACGGCGATCAGATCGCCGGGCGCGAGGTCGGACGGCAGGAACGCGTCCTTGACCACGATGTCACCGCTCTCGCAGTGCTTGCCGACGACGCGTACGAGCATCGGTTCGGCGTCGGAGCGGCGCGAGACGAGCGCGACGCTGTACTCGGCGTCGTAGAGCGCGGTGCGGATGTTGTCCGACATGCCGCCGTCGACACTGACGTAGGTACGCAGTCCTTCGAGGTGCTTGATGGTGCCGACCTCGTACAGCGTGAACGCGGTGGGGCCGACGATGGCGCGCCCGGGCTCGACCGAGATCCGCGGAGTGGCGAGGCCGGCCGACTCGCACTCGCGGGTCACGATGTCGCCGAGCGCCTTGGCGATCTCGTGCGGCTCGCGCGGGTCGTCGTCGGAGGTGTACGCGATGCCCAGACCACCGCCGAGGTCGATCTCCGGCAGCTCGACACCGTGCTCGTCGCGCACCTCGGCGAGGAGCTGGACCACGCGGCGGGCGGAGACCTCGAAGCCGGCCATGTCGAAGATCTGCGAGCCGATGTGCGAGTGGATGCCGATGAGTTCGATCCCATCGAGCGTGAGCGCCCGGCGCACTGCTTCGGCGGCCTGTCCTCCGGCCAGCGCGATGCCGAACTTCTGGTCCTCGTGGGCGGTGGCGATGAACTCGTGGGTGTGCGCCTCGACGCCGACCGTCACCCGGATCTGGACACGCTGCCGCTTGCCGAGCCGCTGCGCGATGTGCGAGACGCGGACGATCTCCTGGAACGAGTCGAGCACGATACGCCCGACACCGACCTGGACGGCCCGCTCGATCTCGGCGACGGTCTTGTTGTTGCCGTGGAAGGCGATGCGCTCGGCGGGCATGCCGGCGTCGAGTGCGGTGGTCAGCTCGCCGCCGGAGCAGACGTCGAGGTTGAGCCCCTCCTCCTTGAGCCAGCGCACGACAGCCCGTGACAGGAACGCCTTGCCGGCGTAGAAGACATCGGCGCCCGGTCCGAACGCGTCGGCCCAGGCGCGGCAGCGGGCGCGGAAGTCGCTCTCGTCGAGGAAGTAGGCGGGCGTGCCGAATTCCTCGGCCAGCCGGGTCACTTCGATCCCGCCGACGGTCACGGCGCCGTCGTCGTTGCGGGAGACGGTGCGGGCCCAGACCTTCTCGTCGAGGACGTTCAGGTCGGCGGGCGGGGCCGTGTAGTGCCCCTCGGTCAGGACGTCGGCGTGACGGGGACCGGCGGGGTGTGCGGATCGGCTCATGGTGTTGCTCTGCTCTTTCGGATCTCTCAGAGGTGTTCGGGTGCGCTGATACCGAGCAGGGACAGGCCACCGGCGAGCACCGTCCCGGCGGCTTCGGCAACGGCCAGCCGGGAGCGGTGGGCGGCCGAGGGTTTCTCGTCGCCGACGGGCAGCGGGGACGCGGAGTCCTGGAAGTCGAAGAAGGCGTGCGCGACGTCTTCGAGATGCCGGGCGAGCCGGTCGGGCGCGCGGTGGCGGGCGGCGGCGGCGAGGGCCTCTGGGTAGTCGGCCAGCGCGCGCAGCAGTGCGGGTGCGTCGACATCCTCGTCGTACGAGCTGTCGAATCCGAGGAGCGCGGCGCCACGGGTGAGCGCGCGGGCCCGGGAGCGGGCGTAGCGGACGAGGAACAGCGGATTGCCGGCGCTCTGTACGAGCAGCTCGTCGTCGAGCGGGGCCCGGTCGTGCCCGGCCGGCCGCAGCAGCCCCCACCGGACGGCATCGGGCCCGAGCCGCTCCAGCAGCTCGCTCGCGGCGGCACCGGCGGGAAGGGGCCGGACGGCGGTGGGCGACGCAGCCGGCTCCCCCGGGGCGTCGATGTCGACCCCCAGCCGCACCCAGTCGGGGTCGGGCGACCCGTCGCAGCCGGTGCGCACCAGCGCACCCTGGGTGCGTGCGATGGTGCGCAGCGCGTGGGCGGTGACCGCGGCCCGGACCTCGCGGGCATGGCTCAACTGCAGGATGTCCCCGGCGAGCACGTCCCCGTGCCCGTACCGGGCCCCTCGCGCCAGCACATCGCGTACGAGCGCCTCGCGCGCGCGGGCATCCGCCGACGCGTCGAGCGTGAAGTTCAGGAATCCGGGCCCGGTGACCTCGACCCGCCCGATCCCCGGTGCGCCGGCGACCCGGTCCCGCAGGATCTCGGCGACCTCCCGGGCCGGCCGCGCGGCGGCCCCGGCCAGCTGGAGCGCGACGGCACAGGCGTAGTCCCCGCTGCCGCCGGGCCGTGTCCGCTCCACTCGCACGCGCGCGGGCACGGGCGCGCGCAAGGCGTCCTCGTCGACCGCGCGACGCACGGCGCGCAGCACGGTCCTGGAGAGCTCGGCGGGGGTCACGGGACAAGCGTATGGGAGGGAGGGGGGCGCTCCGCGACCTGGTTTCGCCATGCGGTCAGCCCGCGGCGCTCTCGGCCTTCCCGGCGCTTTGTCTGCCGTCGATCGACGGCGGGTCCTCCCTGTTCGCCAACTGCCGTACGAGCCGCACCAGCTCGCTCGGCTCGAAGGGCTTCGCCAGGAACGCGTCGACGCCCGCGACGACACCGTTGTCAACCTCGTACTGCGTACAGGCGCTGACGATCGCGACGGGTAGATGCCTGGTCCGCGGATCGGAGCGCAGGCGAGTGGCGGTCTGCAGACCGTCGAGCCGGGGCATGACGACATCGAGGGTGATCACATCGGGGCAGACCCGATGCACCAGGTCCAGGCACTCGACACCATCGGCCGCGGTCACGACCTCGAAGCCCTCAAGCTCGAGATTGACCCTGATCAACTGCCGGATGACCTTGTTGTCGTCAACAACAAGCACGCGGCCACACGCCCCTGACACACTCCGAGAGTAGGCGGGACGTAGGGGCTGCGTCCGGGTTTTGCCCATTTCCGGCCCCGGACGGGTGGCGGCCGGGTGGCCCACGGACGGCACGGCGGACGCTACGGCGGAGGGCGTGGCGGCCGACGTGACGCGGACGGTGGCCGCGTGGAAATACCTGTTCACGGACACCCCGCGGAAGCTGGTAGTGTTTCACCCGTCGCAGAGCACGCCAGCGACATGCCCCCGTAGCTCAGGGGATAGAGCATCGGCCTCCGGAGCCGGGTGCGCAGGTTCGAATCCTGCCGGGGGCACTTCCGGATAGACCCTCTGACCAGCGGAAACGCTGAGCAGGGGGTCTTTTTCATGCCGTTTTCCTGCCGTTGGATCCTGCGGACGGCGGCCAGTGCGCTGTGCACCCCGAGGCCCCTTGGGCGGGCACGGCCGTCAGCGAGCGGGACACGCCGCCATTCGGCGTCACGCCCGAACAACAGCCGCCCTCACCAACCGCTCCAATTTCGGCCGGAACGGGCCCCACCGGCTCTCCTGCCGGGGGCACCGCAGTTCGGGGGCCGAGCAGGCTCTCTGATCAGGCATGACGCCGGATCGGAGAGCCTGCTGTCGGATACGGGCCGGGCGCCGGGTTCCGTCGGGTGGTCCGGTGGGTCGACGATGACCTTCCGCTTCACCGCGCCCACGACCGCGCATCGGCGGTGGAGTGCTGGGTATCGGGTTCGGAGAGACGATGGAGGGACCGCAGCGAGGCGGAAGGAGCAGCTACGGGCTGGGCCGGACGGAACTGCCGCCGTGGAGGCGAGCGGAAGGGGTGCCCGGGGATGAGTACGACCGATGCGTTCCTGGCCGGGCTGGGCCTGCCAGGTGCGGCATCCGCGCCGAGCGGGCTGCTGGATTTGCTGAGCCTGGCTGCGGTGGTACTCGATGACAGTGGGCGGATCGTCTTCTGGAGCCCGCAGGCGGAGGAGCTGTTCGGCTATACCGCCGAGGAGGCGCTGGGGACGTTCGCGGGCCGGCTGCTGGTGGAGGAACGGCACCTGGAGACGGTGATCGAGCTGTTCGCCCGGGTGATGCAGAGCGGGCAGCGCTGGTCGGGGAGTTTCCCGGTCCTGCACCGGGACGGCAGCACGCGGCTGGTGGAATTTCGCAACATGCGGCTGCAGGACGACCACGGGGGCTACTACGCGCTGGGCATTGCCACGGACCAGGCGACGCTGCAGCGCGTGGAGCGGGATCTGGCACTGTCCATACGGCTCGTCTCCCAGTCCCCCATCGGCCTGGGGGTCATGGACACCGAACTGCGGTACGTGCTTGTCAACCCGGTGCTGGCGCGCGTCGACGGCCTGCCCGCCGACGAGCAGGTCGGGCGCGCCGTCAGCGACGCGCTGCCCTTCGCGAACGAGGATTCCATCGAGTCGGACATGCGCCGGGTCCTGGCCACCGGCATCCCGCTGCTGGACCGGTTCGTCGTCGGCCGCACCCCGGACGAATCCGACCAGGACCATGCCTGGTCGGTGTCCTTCTACCGGCTGGAGGACCCTGGCGGGCAGGTGCTCGGACTCGCCACCTCGGTGGTGGACGTCACCGAGCAGCACCGGGCGGCTACCGACGCCACCCGGGCACGGCACCGGCTGGCGCTGGTCGCCGACGCGTCGGTCCGGGTCGGCACCACCCTCGATCTGGGACAGACCGCCCGGGAGTTGGCCGAGGTCTGTGTGCCACAGGTGGCCGACGTGGCCACGGTGGATGTGCTGGACAGCATCCTGCACGGCCACCGCAGCAGCGGGGGTGCGGTCGGCACGGCACGGTTCAGGGCACTGGCGGTGGCGTCGGCCCACCCCACCATGGCCACTCACGCCGTCGATCCCACCGGCGACTACGCCCAGTACGACGCCAACCGTCTGATCACCCAGTGCGTCAACACCCGCCGGCCCGTCCTCAAGACCGATGTGACGGGCCAGGATCTGCGCCGCGTCGCCCGGGACGACGAATGCGCGGCGCTGCTGGCGGCAGCCGGAGTGCACTCCTACCTCGCGGTGCCGCTGATCGCCCGTGGCGAGGTGATCGGCGCCGTGGGCCTCATGCGCGCCGACAACCTGAGGCCCTTCGACGAGGACGACGTCGTCCTGGCCGGGGAGCTGGCTGCCCGCGCGGCGGTATGCATCGACAACGCACGCCTGTTCCAGAGCCAGCGGCACGCCGCCCTGACCCTTCAGCGCAGCCTGTTGCCCGAACGGCCGGCCGACCAACTGGGTCTGAAGATCGCCACTCGCTACCAGCCCGCCGGCGCCACCAGTGAGATCGGCGGCGACTGGTTCGACGTCATCCCACTGGCCGACGACAAGACCGCCCTGGTCATCGGCGATGTCATGGGCAGCGGTATCGACGCCGCCGCCACCATGGGCCAGCTGCGCACCTCCACCCGCACGCTGACACAGCTCGACCTCGATCCCGACCAGGTCCTGCACTATCTCGACCGGGCCACCGCCGGCATCGAACACACCATCGCCACCTGCGCCTACGCCGTGTTCAACCCCCGCAACGGCACGTGCGACATCTCGCTGGCCGGGCACCTGCCGCCGGTCCTCATGCGACCGGGTCGTACCCCCGAACTGCTCGACCTGCCCACCGGCGCTCCGCTCGGCGTGGGCGGGGTCCCCTTCAGTACCACCCGCCTCGGCCTCGCCCCCGGTGACCAGCTGGTCCTGTACACGGATGGCCTGGTCGAGACCCGCGACCAGGCCATCGACGATCGACTGGATCTCCTGCTGTCCCTGCTCGCGGGTCCGCACCGCGATCTTGAGGAGACCTGCGACCTGCTCCTGCGGGCGCTGCGCCGGCCCGGCGACCACGATGACGTGGCCCTGCTCATCGCCCGGCTGCCCGCCGCGGAGCCCGGAGACCCTCAGCCCACCGGCAGCCCCGGCGCCGGGTAGGCGTCCATCAGGTTCTTCACGTCGGTCGATTCCACGGAGCACCCCTGTCGGGGTGCGCGCCAGCCGCGCGGCAGCCGGCTGAGGGCTTGGAACCAGCAACGCCAACGCCGCACTCTCGAACCACTGCTCAGGTTGAACTGGCCTTGTCGTAGGTGAAGACGGACCTTGATCCGTGCGGTAAGGGTCACGGTTCGCCGCGGAGAACAACGTCGCGACGCCCCTGCACCGGCATCGGCCGCCCACCCGCCCGACGAGCGCGGACGGGCGGCCGCGGCATCCTGCGAGTTGCAAGTCAAAGGCGTCCGCACAGCCCGCGGTGATAGCGAAGATGCTCCTGTTCAATGACGTGGTCGACATGCCGCTTCAGCTGGTAATCGACAGCTCCGGTCGAGTTCCGCCTAACTGTCCAGTCCTCGTCGATGTAGATGGCGAGCCTGTCGAATTCGACGTGGTGGTTGGGACAGAGGCACAGCAGGTTGGACAGCTCATCGGGTCCGTGGTGAGGCTTTCCGACCCCTCTGATATGCGCCGCCTCGCTGTAGTGGCTGTACCTGGTCTCCACTCGGGACCCGCACACCTGGCACTCGTGCTCGTACATCACCTTTATGCGTTCCACGAGCCGCGGATCACGATCGGGCTGCGACGAGGTGACCGAACGGCGGGGCACCCTTCCCCCGCCGCGTCCTCCGTCGGGAAGTTCGCCGCTGGCCCTCGTGTATCCGGCGAGCCCCACCCGTTCCAGGAGCTCGTCCCGATCGACATCGCCAAGATATTTCGAACAGAGCAGGCCGACGGCCTCGGCACGGGCCAGAGAACGACGGAGGATCTTGGCCGCATCCTTGGTGAGACCGGCCCTGGCGCGCGCCACCGTCAGCTGGGACGGAGTCGGTGTGGACGGCGGCTGCTCGATCCCCTCGACGCTCCACAGCCCACTGCTGCGCAGGTGCCAGAAAGGGTACTCAGGAGTGACCCGGGATTCCGGAAGCCCGAAGTCCTTCAGCAGCGGGCCGACCTCATTCCTGAACGTCTCCCACCCCACTATGCGATCCTGCTCCGCGGCCAGGCGACCGATTGCCCACAGAAGGGTGATCGGCTTGTGGCGTGAGGGGCGCTGCCCCTTGATGTGGGTCTTCAGGCTGGAGAGAGAACGGAACAGGTCGTCCCGGCCCAGCGTCGGCCCTCGTTCTGGACGCGAGTCGTTCCGCCCTGTCTGCGAGGGCTCCGAGGGATCGACCATGTCCAGGAAACTGCGCCTCCCTTCGGCGGGTACGAGAGTCAGCGAGCGCAGCGGCACGGGGATACGGAGGCCCCGGAGAACGGGCTCCGCGGGCACTTCGATCTCGGCCACATCACCAAGCGCCATGATGTGCTCCCAGGTCTTCTGATCGTCATCTACGCCCCAGACGGCCTTGGCGAGGGGCCGGTTGCGGAAGAGCCCGAGGATCCTGGCTTTGGCGACGAATTTCTTGCCGGCGTAGAACAGCACCTCGTCGCCGACTCGGCGCTCCTCCAGCGCGGTCACTTTCTCCGACTTCTCGCGGACGGGAGGCGTCGATCCCCAGAGCCGTGCCACGCCTGCGGGGAAGAGCTCCCTGAGGGCTTCCCCATCCGCACCCAGGACATGTTCGTAATCGGAGAGCCGGATGCCTTCACGCACCGAGTGCCTGAAGTGTTGCGGTCCTCGCACCCGAGCTGTACCTCTCGGCTGGAGCACCCACTGAACCCCTGCCGGCCCCGGGAGGTAGGCCCCATCCCCACCCGGGCCACTCGCTTCTTCGTCCCCCGTGCCGGGGAGCAGGACAGCACTCTCCATTCTCATGGTTATCAGGTTAACTAACGGCACTGACAACGGACTTGTTGCCCCCAAGCGCAATCCAGAGTTCCATCACCGGCATCGAGGCCCGCCCGACACTGCTCGCATGACTCACAATCTTCCTTTGCATCGCTGTCCGCGGACGAGCGCCGACGCTCAGAGGAAGCCTTCGCGGAGGCACGCGACTGTGTGATCGTCTCCACGAGCACTCTGGAACTCGGCATCGATGTAGGCGATCTCGACCGAGTCATCCAGATCGACGCACCTGGGACCGTGGCTTCGTTCCTTCAACGCCTCGGGCGAACCGGACGGCGTCCCGGATCCATGCGCAACTGTCTGTTCCTGGCGCTCGACGAGGCTGGTCTATTGTCGGCCGCCGCCCTTCTGCTGCTCTGGTCGCGTGGCTGGGTTGAACCGGCCGTCGCACCCTCAGAACCGCGACACATCGTCGCTCAGCAGGTGCTGGCTCTCTGCCTTCAGGAACACCGGGTCGGGGACCGGCTATGGCAGGACTGGTGGGGTGGGCTCGGACCGTTCGGCTCGTCCGCCGAGCCGATCGTGCGCCATCTGATCGCCGAGGGGTATCTGAACCGGGATGGCGGGCTGATGTTCGTCGGGCCCGAGGCCGAACGGCGCTTCGGCTAACGGCACTTCATGGATCTTACGGCCGTGTTCACCGCAGCCCCTGAGTTCACTGTCCTGTCGGGCCGCAACGAAATCGGCACTACGGATCCCGCACTGCTCACAGAGGAGATCGCCGGACCGCGGCGGCTGCTGCTCGCCGGACGCAGCTGGCAGGTGACGTACATCGACTGGTCCCGGCGCCGCTGCTCCGTCGAGCCGGTGGACGGGGGCGGAAAGGCCCGATGGGGTGGGGTAGGTCTGTCCCGCACCGCGTCCCACGCACTGACCCGCGCGGCGCGGGAGGTGCTGCTCGGTGAGACACCTCCCGTCAGCCTCACCCGACGTGCCGATAGCGCGCTCGCCCAGGTGCGCGAAAAGGGAGCCGAGCTGGTGCACCCAGATGCCTCTGTCCTCCTGCGGGGCGGCCGCGACACCAATGTGCGCTGGTGGACGTGGGCCGGGCACAAGGCCAACGCCACGCTGGCAGCAACGCTCAGTTCGGTGGCCGACCCCCTGCAACGCCCCACGGACACGTACGTCCGGCTTCGCGAAGACATCACGCTTCAAGAATGGAAACAGGCGAAGGCTGAAGCAACGGAGCGTCTGTGCCTCCCCTCGGTAGACCCCCGTGCCCTCCAAGGACTGAAGTTCAGCGCAGCTCTGCCCCCGCGTCTGGCCGAGGCGACACTTGCCGCCGGCCTGGCCGACCTCGGTGGCGCGGCGGCAGCGATTCGTGAGCCCGTCAGGTTCACTCTCGAGGGCTCCTAGCAGAGGGGCTGACGTGCGGTGCACGTCATGCCCAGGCATGCGGTTGACCAGCGTGAGTGCGAAGCATGTAGTCCCGGACTCAGGCTCACTGGGTTTGGTCCCTTGTCGTTCCCCGTACCGAGCGAGACCGGTCAACGGCCCTGCAGCCACCACACGATCCAGGCGACGGTGGCAGTGCCCGCAGCGGTGCCGGCTCCCGTTACGAAGCTGTACAGCGCCGCGGTGCGCAGGTTGCGGGCTGCGACGTGCGCTGCATTGCGCTTGCTGATGTCCATGACTGCTCCCCGGCCGCTCGTACGGTGCCCGCTCCGCCGAGCGGCGAGAGGAGGGCCTGATATGAGGTTGCGGCGGCGGCACACGGGAAGACTGAAAGACCGGGCACTGCGGGCAGAACTCTCTTACGCTCCACGTCACCGGTGTGCCCGCAGTGCCCGTCGAGGGCAGCGGACCCGGCGGGCACCGCGCTCACGGCGGTCGTCACAGTCTGGGGGGGATCGATGGAACAGCGCGCCCGTGCCTTCTACGAGGAGTTACGCGCCCTGGAGAACCGCGCCAGGGCAGCCAAGCGTGCCGCGGGCCAGGTGTACTCGCGCCGAGAGGCCGGACGCGCCGTCAGGAAGTACGGTCCGGAGGTGAGCGCGCAGCGCGTCAGCGACTGGCTGTCGGACATCCCCGGCCGGGCGAAGATACCGAGTCCCGGCAGCAGCGAGCAGGTCTGGGCCCTGGTGCGGCTGTGGAGCGACTGGGCCGGCGAGGTACCCAACGAAAGATACTGGCGCACTCTGCTGGACCAGGCACAGCCATTGGAACGGGCCCGTGCTGCCGCCGTGACCAGTTCGCAGTCGTCCCCGGGCGAGTGGCGGTCGGCGGCGTCGTCCGCCGCCGCGACCTCCCTGCGCACGCTCCCGCGCGACGTCGCCGCCTTCACCGGACGCACCCTTGAACTCGACCGGCTGGTCGCAGCGGTGGGCCCCGCCCGTGGGGTGACCGTGCACACCGTGGACGGGATGCCGGGGGTGGGAAAGACGGCGCTGGTGACGCGTGCTGCGCACCTGCTCGCCGACCGCTTTCCCGATGGGCAGATGTTCATCCGGCTGCATGCCCATACGCCCGGGCAGCGGCCTGCCGAACCGGCCGATGTGCTGGCCGGGCTGCTCGCCGGTATCGGCGGCGGTGCCCAGCAGATTCCGGTCGACCTCGACAGCCGGGCCGCGTTGTGGCGTGGCCACCTGGCGGGTCGCCGGATGCTGCTGGTCCTGGACGACGCGGTCGATCACGCCCAGGTCGAGCCGCTGCTGCCCGCCATCGGGGACTGCCTGGTGCTGGTCACCAGCCGACGCCGACTGGTCGCGATGGAGAGCGCCATACCCCTGTCGTTGGAGATCCTCCCGGCGAGGCAGGCAGCCGAGCTGTTCAGGCGCCTCACACACCGCACCCCCGACGACAGCGCCGCCGATGCCGACGTGATCGAAGAAGTGGTGCGCCTGTGCGGCTGCCTGCCACTGGCCATCTCACTGCTCGCGGGAAGGCTGGCGCACCATCCGACCTGGAGCATCGCACAGCTGGCAGCCGACTTCACCACCGCGCGGGACCGGCTGGGCGAACTCCACGCCGGCGACCGCACGGTGGCCGCCGCCTTCGAGCTCTCGTACCACGACCTGCCCCCCGACCGGCAGCGGCTGTTCCGCCGGATCGGCCTGCACCCCGGACCGGACATCGACGCCCGCGCTGCCGCGGCTCTCGACGACATCCCGCCGGACCTGGCGCGGCGGGAGCTGGAGGCGCTGTACACCGACCACCTCATCGACGAACAGGCGCCCGGCCGCTACCGGCCGCACGACCTCGTCCGCGCCTACGCCCGTACGCTGGCGGCTCGTGACCCGGTCGAGGAACGCAGCCGGGCAACCGCCCGGCTGCTGAACCATTACCAGCACAGCGCGGAGGCCGCCGACCGGCACCTCTCGCTGGCCCCCTCACCCGCCAGTGCCTCCGCCCTCGCGGACGGAATGTCCTCCCGGGACCAGGCACTGACCTGGATGCATGCCGAGCGGGCGAATCTCTTCGCATGCGCCGACCACGCCTCCGTCACCGCCGATCACTCACGGGTCGTCCGGCTCGCCGCGGCCATGACGGCGTTCCTCCACCAGGAAGGCCCGTGGCAGGAAGCTGCCGCCCTTCAGAGCCGTGCGGTGACGGCCGCCAGGCTCAGCGGTGATCGACACGGCCAGGCCACCGCTCTCACCGCCCTGGGCCATGTACGCCTCTTGACCAACGACTATGCGGCAGCGGTCGAGCTCGAAGAGCGCGCGCTGACCCTGTACCGCGAGCTCGGCGACCGGCACGGCGAGGCCCGAGCGCTCACTGAACTGGGCCGCGTGCTCCGGCTGATCAACGACTATCCGAAGGCGTACGCGCTGCAACGCCAGGCGCTATCCCTGCAGCAACGTCTCGGCGACCGGCAGGGCGAGGCCGAGGCCCTGACCGAGCTCGGCTTCATCCGGTACCGCACCAACGACTACACGGAAGCGGCCGAACTGCAGGAGCGGGCCCTGACCCTCTACTGGGACCTCGGTGACCGGCATGGCGAGGCCGGTGCCCTCAGCAGGCTGGGATTCGTACGATTCCGCACCGGGGACTACCCAGCGGCGGCGGAGCTCCAGGACAGGGCCCGGATCATCTACCGGGACCTCGGTGCCCGCCAGGGCGAGGCCAACGTGCTCACCGAACTGGGCCACATCGAGATCGCCACCGGGAGTCACGGCAGAGCCGTCGCTCCCCTGGACCGGGCCATGGCTCTGTACCGGGACCTCGGTGACCGGCACGGCGAAGCCGACGTCCTCACCGAACTCGGCCGCGCGGCGGCCGCCGCCGGCGACAACCCGGCGGCGGCGGCGTTACTGGAACAGGCACTGGACCTGTTGTCGCAGCTCGGCGACCACCTGCACGAGGCATACGTCCTCGCCTCCCTGGGCAGGGTGCGGATCGCCACCGGACATTATCCGGAAGCTGCCGAACTGCTGCGACGGTCCCTGGCCCTGCGTCAGGAACTGGGCGACGTACGCGGCGAAGCCGAGGCCCGCAATGCCACGGGTGCACTCCTTGTCGCATCGACAGGCGCCCCGGAGGCTCTCGTCCAGTACGAGGAGGCTCTGCGGCTCACCGGTGTCGTACCGAATCCGCTGGAGGAGGGCCGCGCGCTCGAAGGCGCCGCCCGCTGCAAGGAGCTCACCGGGGCAATTCCCGCAGCGCTGGCCGACCTCGCTGCGGCCGTGCGCATCTACCGGCGCCTCGGTGCCGCCGAAGCAGAGCCGACGGCGGCTCATCTGGCCCGCCTCGTACGTACGGCCGATCCGCTGCCCCCTCCTTCCGCCTCCTCCGGCACGCCGGCCCGTCAGGAACCGCCCGACGGCTGAAGGGGCCGGGTACCAAGCCGGTTGCGTATTCGAGTCACGCCCCGACACGGGAGAGGAGTCGCATGAATGTGACGCGACAGGACGGCGAAGTTGTCAGGGTTGCCGTAGTAGGCCCCCTCAGCGGGCCGAACACCGAGTCGGGGCTGCTACTCGCCGAGGCGGCCGCGGCCGTCCGGCAGCTCGCGGTGCGATGGGAGCTGTTCGACGATCGAGGCGGGACCGACGGCGCCGTGGCCAGAGCGGAGGATGTCGTCGCCGACGGCGGATTCGCTGCCGTCCTCACGCACCTGCAGAGCGACGGAGCACATGCGGTCCTGGACGTGTACCGGGCGGCCGGGCTGCCGGTGCTGCTGCCGCTGGCCATCGCACCCGGACGGTCCGGCTTCCGCACCGAAGCGGAGGCCGACCGTACAGTATTGCGGCTGCACCCCGGCGACCGGAGTCAGATCGCAGCAATAGTGCGCGCATGCCAGGAACGCGGCAAGCGGCGACTCGCCGTCCTCCACGACGGCAGTGACCGTGGCCGACAGCTGGCCGGCCGGCTGACCGAGGAGGCCGCGACGAACGATACGACCGGCCCCGAACTATCCGTTCAGCTGCACGAGGTCTGGCCAGACAATGACGGGACGGCAACCGTAGTGGTGTGCGGCACCCACTCGGGAGCGGCCAGGCTGCTCCATCAGGGTCTCAGCGGGCAGCCAGGACACCTGGTCGTACTCACCGATGACTGCGACATCCTCGCCGGTGGCCCGCCCCCCTCGACCGTTGTGGTGACCCGTTTGGTCGGCGGCGCCGCCACACGGGTGACAGCAGCGTTCGCCGCACTGGGCGGAGCACTCACCAAGCACCCTGCGCTGCGCGGCGCGGCCCTGCTGGACATGGTGCGCGGGGAGCTGGCCGACATTTTCGACCCCGCCGGCGACCTGCTGGACGGCACTGCGGGCGGTGGCTGGGAGGTACGGCCGCAGCGCCCGCTCCGCGCGTCCGGTGGGTCGGCTGCCAGGCGTCACCACGACATCGCCGTCCTGGGCGGCGGCATGGTGGGCAGGGCGGCGGCAGCGGAACTCGCCGAGGGCGGTGCCTCGGTTGTCCTACTGGACGACGGCACCCCCGGCTCGTCGGCCAGCGCGGTATCCGGCGCGCTCATCCGGGCCTTCGAGCTGGACGCGGGGGAACGGGATCTGGCCTGTGAGGCCTTCCTGTCCCTCTGGGGACGTCCGGGGCCGGCGACGGCCTATGGCTACCACCGCACCGGCGCCCTGGTGCTCCTCAGTCCTGCGGACCTGGAGGCGGCCGCTGCCGGGGTCGCCGAGCTGGGCAAAGCAGGTGTGGCCGTCGAACTGATCTCCGTACCCGAGTTGAACGCCCGCTGGCCCGATGTCAACACCGCCGGTCTGGCGGCCGCGGTGTGGGAGCCGGGGGCGGGCTACACACGGCCCACCGTGGCCATGGCCGCGACGCTCGACCGGGCCCGACGGGCAGGGGTGGAGCTGCTCCCCCACCACCGTGTCGACTCACTCACCGCTTCCCCGGACGGCTCCGTCGTCCTGTCCGGCTCGAATCTCCGGGACGACGTCCGCGGCCGCACCGAAGTGCACGCCGAGGTCGTCCTGGTCGCCGCCGGTATCGCATCCCCCGGACTGCTCGGCGACCGTTGGCCGACCGACCGGCCCGCCAGGACCAAACACATCAGGTACGCAATCTTCAATCGCGGCGACCGGCGGCTTCCCACCATCGTCGATGCCGCCACCGGCGCCTGGGCCCGCCCCGACGGGCTGGACGGAATGCTGGCCGGCTACCCGGCAGAGGAATGGGACCTTCCCCCGACCCCCACGGCGGTGCCCGACGAGCGGCAGGTCCAGTGGATCCGTGACGGCGTCTCCCCTCTGCTGCCATTCCTGGCGGAGGCGAAATTGCTCACCGGTTCGAGCGGCACGGACCTGTTCGTCGCCGGCGGTCCGGCGCTGGGACCGTTGCCGGGTCTGCCGAGGGCCGTTGTGGCGGCCGGCTGGTCAGGTGCGGGATTCAAGACCTCTCCGGCGGCGGCGCATCGAGCCGCCGAGGCCGCTGCCCAACTGCTCGGCGAGCGGAGGCGGGCAGCGGCATCACGTGGCTGAAGGGCCTGGCGCCCGGGGGTGCCGGGCGGCCCTGGGCTCGTCAGTCCACCGGCAGCCCCGGCGCCGGGTAGGCGTCCATCAGGTTCTTCACGTCGGCGCGCACCTTGGTGACCGTCGCCTCGTCGTCCGTACGCGCCGCCTCCACCACCCGGGCGATCCACTCCGCGACCGTGCCCATCTCGGATGCGGGGATCCCGCGAGAGGTCAGGGCCGGGGTGCCGATGCGGATGCCGGACGGGTCGAAGGGCTTGCGGGGGTCGTAGGGGACCGCGTTGTAGTTGACGACGATCCCCGCCCGGTCCAGAGCCTTCGCCGCGATCTTGCCGGGCACGTCCTTGCCGGTGAGGTCGATCAGCAGAAGGTGGTTGTCCGTGCCGCCGGAGACCAGGTCGAAGCCCCGGGACGCCAGCTCCTCGCCGAGGGCGCGGGCGTTGGCGACCACCTGGTGGGCGTAGGCACTGAAGTCGGTGGTCGCGGCTTCCTTGAGCGCTACTGCGATCGCCGCCGTCGTCTGGTTGTGCGGGCCGCCCTGGAGGCCTGGGAAGACGGCGCGGTCGATGGCACGGGCGTGTTCCGCCCGGCTCAGCAGCATCGCGCCGCGCGGGCCGCGCAGCGTCTTGTGGGTGGTGGTGGAGACCACGTCGGCGTGCGGGGCGGGTGAGGGGTGGGCGCCGCCCGCGATCAGGCCGGCGATGTGGGCGATGTCGGCGACCAGGACCGCGCCGACCTCGTGGGCGATCTCGGCGAAGCCGGCGAAGTCGATCGTCCGGGGTACGGCGGTACCGCCGCAGAAGATCACCTTGGGGCGCTCGGCGCGGGCCAGGTCGCGGACCTCGTCCAGGTCGATCCGGCCGGTGTCGCGCCGGACGCCGTACTGCACCCCGCGGAACCAGGTGCCGGTCGCCGAGACACCCCAGCCGTGCGTGAGGTGACCACCCATCGGCAGCGACATGCCGAGCACGGTGTCACCGGGCCGGAGGAACGCCAGGTACACGGCGAGGTTGGCGGGCGAGCCGGAGTACGGCTGCACATTGGCGTGGTCCATGCGGAAGAGGGATGTGGCCCGTTCGACGGCCACCGTCTCCACCTGGTCGATGATCTGCTGGCCTTCGTAGTACCGCTTGCCGGGGTAGCCCTCGGAGTACTTGTTCTGGAGGACCGTGCCGGAGGCCTCCAGAACCGCTGCGGAGACGTAGTTCTCACTGGGGATCAGGCGCAGGGTGTCTGCCTGCAGCTGCTCCTCCGCGGTGATGAGGGCGGCGAGCTCCGGGTCGGCGGCGGTAAGGGCGGGGCGGTGGTTCTCGGGTGTCGTCACAGGGTTCTCCCGGGTCTGGCGCATTGCTGCGGCGTGGACCCGGATGCCCAGGCGGACGGCTCTCCGGCGGTGACGCCTCCGGGCAGGCCCGGAGTGTGCCGCTTCCTCGTGGTCGATTCCACGGAGCACCCCTGCCGGGGTGCGCGCCAGTCGCGGCGCCTCGAAGTTTACCGACGGATGATGGATCCGGGGCGGATGCAGGGCGGATCCGGGGCGAATACGCCCGATTGACACGGTTCGTGGCGGCGAGGATTGTGGTGAAGCCGGGCGCGGTCAGGGGTGTCGTGCCCAACGGTTGGGGGGCCGGGATGAGTTGGGACGATCAGGTTTTCCGACCGGGCTCGGTCCCTCCCGCACCGCCACCGCCTTCCCGTCCGCCCACCGTGGGGCCGCCGCCACCGGGCGCCGCACTGCGTGCCGTGGCCGCCGGGTTGCTCAATCTCACCGGTCTCGGGCTCGGCTACGCCCTGACGGGGCGTTGGCTCAGAGCCGTTCTGTGCTGGGTGGCGACGGGTGTGCTGCTGCTCGTGGCGCTGCCCGCCGATCCCGGCGGCGTGGCCATGGGTCCGGTCGTCGGGTATGTGCTCGTGCTGGTGGCGGCCGCCGTGGACGGGGCGCGGATCGCGCGGCGTACCGCTGTCGGCGGGTCGTGGCGGCCGGTGGTGGCGGCCGGGGTCGGACTGGTGCTGCTGGCGGCGCCGGCGGGCGGCGTGGTGCTCTACGGCTCCGCGCAGGACGAGGCCGTCGAACAGATGCTGCTCGACCGGCTGGGTGAGAGCGACCGGACCGTGCGGGCCGCCTCGGGCCGGACCTTCGATGCCGCCCGGGCCGACTACCGTTCCGCCCTTGCCGTCTACCGCGATCTCGGTGAGGAGCATGCGGGGTCGAGGGCGGGGAAGCTCGTGCCGGAGCGGCTGAACGCGTACTACGAGGCGGTCGCCGCTCCGTACCGGCAGGGCAGGCACTGCGAGGCCGTGGCGCCGCTGACGTATCTGCGGACCGTGCCCGATTCGATCGACCCGAAGCTGCTGGGCGACCTCGCCGGCTGGCCCGACGGTCCGCTGGCCACCTCGCTGTACGCGTGCGGGGTGTCGAAGCTGGGTGTGGGGTCGTCGGGTGGCGAGCTGGCCGAGCTGCTGCGTACGTTCCCCGGCTCGGCGCAGGCCGGGAAGGTGGGTCCGGCGGTCTCCAGGAAGATCGCGGAGCAGGCCCGGGCGGTGAGCGGGAGCAGTCCCTGCCCGGCCACCGAGACGCTGCGCGGGCTCCGGGCGAGCGTGGCGTCGATGCCGGAGAAGTCGGTCGCCGCCCGGGCCGGGGAGGCCGACCGGGGGATCCGGAACGGCATGTACGCCTGCGGGGTGGACCAGTTCCAGAACAAGCAGTTCACCGAGGCGCGGAAGACCCTGACGGAGTTCGCCACCACTTACGAGAAGGACAGGCGCAGGGCTCGGGCCCGGGACATCGCCGTCGCCGCGGAGATCGCCGACGACCGGCCGGCGGCGGGCAGGCGGCTGCCGCCGGCCGGACGTCCGGGCGGGTCCCGGATGGAACTCGTCATCAGCAACGACGCCCCGAGCGGTGTCGAGATCCTCTACACCGGCCCGGTCACCGGCCGCGTCACGCTCAAGGCGTGCGGCAGTTGCAAGCGGTACGGGACGGAGGCGTCCGGGTCGGCGCTCGCCTGCAAGGCCGGCGGCAGGAGCTACCCGAAGGTGCGGTTGCAGCTTCCGGCGGGCGAGTACCACTTCCTGTACAAGCACGGCACGGGCGCGAGCGCGAACGTCGACAGCTACTCGTCCGGGTCGCGCATCAAGTCCGGCTACACGTACGCGAGTTGTACGTACGTCGTCGAGAGTGCGTACGGGCTCGGCCTGCCCTCACCGTCCGATCCGATCACCTTTTCGCCCGCGTCGCCTTCTCGGTGAACCGGACATCGATACCGGGGCGGCCGGATCCGGACAGGTGCATTCCTGCCCTTATCGACCTGAACTGCCCGTTTCCCAGCGCCTCTTGACAGTTTCTTGGTGAATGCATGCCCCTTACGTAAACGGTTCCTCGCCAGAGTGACGGATTACATGTGCACATCATCCGGCACATGCTCCACACGCGAAGAACCACATCGCAGGGGGTTACATGAGAATCAGCCGCGCCAGACGTCGCGCCGGGCTGAGCATGGCAGCGACACTGCCGCTGCTCGCCGGTGCACTCGCCCTCGGCATACCGTCCGCCAGTGCGGACTCCGCGCCCGGCGGGCGCGACGCACTGCAGGGCACCAAGCCGGCCTGGGCGACCGCCCAGGCCGATCAGGGTGCCACGGCCGACAGCGGCAAGGTGAGTGTCCGGGTCCATCTGGCCGGGCGGGACGCGCAGGGGCTGGCCGCCTACGCCGCCGCCGTGTCCGACCCGCACTCCTCCTCGTACGGGAAGTATCTGAGCGCCGAGGAGGCACAGGCCCGGTTCGGGGCGACCAAGCAGCAGATCGACCAGGTCAGCCACTGGCTGAAGTCGAACGGTCTGACCGTCACCGGTGCCAACCAGCACTACGTCTCCGCCACCGGCGATGTCGCCGCGGCCGAGAAGGCGTTCAGCACCCAGCTGCGCAACTACCGCAAGGGCAGCCGGACCTATCGCGCCCCGTCCTCGACGGCCTCCGTGCCGGCCGGGCTGAGCGACTCGGTCCTGGCGGTCTCCGGTCTGGACAACGCGCCGCACAAGTCGAGCCACGACGAGACGCTGCCGCCGCCGGACGCGGTGTTCCGCAACGCGGGCCCCTTCTCCTCGTACTTCGGCTCGAGGACCGCGGAGTCGCTGCCGAGCGCGTACGGGACCAAGGTGCCGTACGCGGTCAAGGGCTACACCGGCAAGCAGCTGCGTGCCGCGTACGGTGCGGGCAGCTGGACCGGCAAGGGCGTGACCGTCGCGATCACCGACGCGTACGCCTCGCCGACCATCGCCAAGGACGCCTCCGAATACGCCAGGCGCAACGGCGACGCCCCGTACCGCAGCGGGCAGCTCCGCCAGGTGCTGCCGGCCGACTACACGAAGACCGAGGAGTGCGGGGCGTCCGGCTGGTACGGCGAGGAGACCCTCGACGTCGAGGCCGTGCACGCGGTCGCGCCCGCCGCGGACATCGTGTACGTGGGCGGCGCCTCCTGCTACGACGCCGACCTGCTGGACTCGCTCAACAAGATCGTCGACCACCGGCTGGCCGACATCGTCTCCAACTCCTGGGGCGACATCGAGGCCAACGAGACCCCGGACGTCGCGGCCGCGTACGACCAGGTGTTCAAGATGGGCGCGGTCGAGGGCATCGGCTTCTACTTCTCCTCCGGTGACGCGGGCGACAACGTCGCGTCCACCGGCACGAAGCAGATCGACGTCCCGTCCAACTCCGCCTGGGTGACGTCGGTCGGCGGCACCTCGCTGGCCGTCGGCAAGCACGACGCGTACCAGTGGGAGACCGGCTGGGGCACGCTGAAGGCGTCCCTCGCGGCCGACGGCAAGAGCTGGACCGGCTTCCCCGGCGCCTACACCTCGGGTGCGGGCGGTGGCACCAGCTCGACCGTGAAGCAGCCGTCCTACCAGCGTGGGATCGTCCCGGACGCGCTCGCGCAGGCGAACGGCAAGCGCCGGATGCGCACCGCCCCGGACATCGCGGCGGTCGCCGACCCGAACACCGGCTTCCTGGTCGGCCAGACCCAGACGCTGCCCGACGGCTCGCTCGGCTACGACGAGTACCGCATCGGCGGTACGTCACTGGCGGCCCCGGTCATCGCGGGCGTCCAGGCCCTCGCGCAGCAGGCCCAGCACGGCCGGCCGCTCGGCTTCGCCAACCCGGCGATCTATGCCCGGTACGGCTCGGCGACGTACCACGACGTCACCGACCACCCGCTGGGCGCAGGCCGTGACCTCGCGGTGGCCCGGGTCGACTTCGCCAACGGCTTCGACGCGGCGGACGGTCTGCTGACGTCGGTGCGGAGCCTCGGCAAGGACGCCTCGCTCAAGGCGGTCAAGGGATACGACGACGTGACGGGTGTCGGGACTCCGGCGGCCGGCTACATCAACTCGTACCGCTGACACCGACGCACAGGATCGACGCGTAGGACTGCCCCGGGGCTTCGGCCCCGGGGCAGCAGTGTGTGCGGGCCGACCTCAACAGATGCACTCCGGCACAGAGGTCGTGATCACGCCGCTGACACCCTTCCGCCCACCTGACGGCGCCCAGCGCCCGGAGGCGGGGCGCGGCATCCGTTCCCACGTGCAGTGACCAGCCGCTGCGGGACAGCCCTCAGAGGCTGTCCGTGGCCCCGGGCAGCGGCTGCTGCGCCCAGATGACCTTGCCTTCAGGGGTGTACCGCGTGCCCCAGTGCTCGGCGATCTGCGAGACGAGAAACAGCCCGCGGCCTCCCTCGTCCATCATCGCCGCGTACCTCAGATGAGGTGAGGTGCTGCTGCCGTCGGACACCTCGCAGATCAGGCTGCGGTCACGCAGGAGCCGCACCCGGATGGGTGCGGAGGCGTGGCGGATGGCGTTGGTGATCAGCTCGCTGAGCAGCAGCTCCGTGGTGAACGCCAGCTCCGACAGATCCCAGTCGTCGAGCTTCTCGGCGACGGCGGCGCGTATCCCGGCCACGGCGGCGGGGTCGAGCGGAACGTCCCATTCGGCGATCTGGTCGGCGGAGAGCGCGCAGGTGCGGGCGATGAGCAGTGCCACGTCGTCCTTGGCCTGGGTGGGAAGGAGTGCGTCGAGCACCGCCCGGCAGTGTTCTTCCGGCGATCGGCCGGCATGGGCCAGGGCCTGGCGGAGCAGCTCCATCCCCACATCGATGTCCCGGGTGCGGTCCTCGATCAGCCCGTCGGTGTAGAGGACCAGCTGAGCACCCACGGCCAGATCCAGTTCGGCCGTCTTGAACGGCATGCCGCCGAGCCCCAGCGGCGGCCCGGCAGGAAGGTCGGGGAACTCCACTCTGCCGTCGGGGTGGACCAGCGCGGGGAGGTGATGCCCGGCGCGGGCCATGGTGCAGTGCCGGGAGACAGGATCGTAGATCGCATACAGGCAGGTCGCTCCCACGACCCCGGCGCCGACGTCCGTGCTCCCCTCTTCCCTGTCGATGCGGTCGACGAGGTCGTCGAGGTGGCCGAGCAGCTCATCGGGCGGCAGGTCGAGCGTGGAGAAGTTGTGCACCGCGGTGCGGAGCCGCCCCATGGTTGCGGCGGCATGAAGTCCATGGCCGACGACATCCCCGACGACCAGAGCGACGCGGTTGCCCGACAGCGGGATCACATCGAACCAGTCACCGCTGACTCCCGACTGTGCGGGCAGATAGCGGTGGGCGACATCCAGGGCGTTCTGCTCGGGCAGGGCGCGCGGCAGCAGGCTGCGCTGCAACATCACCGCCAGGGCGTGTTCGCGGGTGTACCGGCGGGCGTTGTCGATGCTGACCGCGGCACGGGCGACCAGCTCCTCGGCGAGCGACCGGTCCTCCTCGTCGAACGTTCCGGCCTCCCGCGAGCGCCAGAAGTTGGCCATGCCGAGGACCACGCCCCGTGCCTGCAGCGGCGTCGTGAGGAGTGAGTGGATTCCGTACGCGATGACGTCGTCCGTGCGTTCCGGGTCCTGAGCACGCCAGCCGGGTGCGGAGGACAGGTCGGGCACCACCACCGACCGGCCGGTGGCGAATCCGCGTGCCTGGGGCGTGGAGGGAAGGAAGGTGATGAGCTCGCCGCGCGGGTAGAGGGGGTGGTCGTTCCGGATACCGCTGACGGCGACGCGGCACATGTCGGCGGCCGCGCCGGTCGGCTCCTCCCCGAGCAGGACGGCGTTGGCGAGGTCGACAGTGGCGAAGTCCGCGAAACGGGGGACGGACATCTCGGCCAGTTCTTCGGCCGTGCGCGCCACGTCCAGGGTGGTGCCGATGCCCAGTCCCGCGTCGTACAGCAGTCTGAGGCGTTCGTTCGCCGCGTCCACCTTGCCCGACAGCGCCATGAGCTGGGTGGAGTCGCGCAGGGTCGCCACCGTTCCCAGAGAGCCTCCGTTGTGGTCCGTGCGCCGCTGGTTCACCACCAGCATTCGGTCCCCGGCCAAGTACACCTCGTCCGTGACCACGCGGCCGGAGACAAGCAGCTCCGCCGTGGCCGGGTCGAGGCTCTCCAGTTCGTCGACCCGGCGTCCCTGGGCATCCGGCGGCAGATCAAGCAGCCGTTCGGCCTCGTCGTTCGCGAGCAGCAGCCGACCGTCGCGTCCGACGATGAGCACTCCTTCGCGGACGGAGTGCAGCACCGCGTCATGGTGCTCGTACATGCGTGTCATCTGGGCGGGATCGAGCCCGTGGGTCTGCCTGCGCAGCCGTTTGGCCACCAGTGCGGCCCCGCCCGTGGCCAGGGCGAGCGCGGCGGCACCGCTGGCAAAGATGACCACCAGCTGCCTGCTGACCGTGTTGGCGACGTTCTTGACCCTGAGACCTGCGGACACCAAACCCACGACCGAGTGGTCGGGGGCTTTGACGGGGACAATCGCCTGGACCTCATGGCCGAGGGGTCCTTGGACGTCTTCCACGTGGACCTGACCCGCCAGCGAGGGTTCGATGTTGCCGACGAACTTCTTCCCGATGAGCTCCGGGCGGGGGTGTGTGTAGCGAATCCCGTGGGTGTCCGTCACCACGATGAAGTCGACCCCGGCCAGTTTCCGCGCCTCCTCGGTGAGCGGCTGCAGCACCTTCGAGGGATCGGGAGATCTCAGCACATCCACCATCCCCGGAGCGTGTGCGAACGACTCCGCTGCCGCCACCGAACGGCGCTCCGCCTCGATCTCGGCGTCGTGAAACGATTGGAGGACCAGCGCAAGAACCGCGCCCGCCACGAGCAGGACAATGACCACCGCCTGCAGGACGAACACCTGCCGGGCTACGCTTCGCGGACGCCTGCCGCTCAGTGACCGAACCGATCTGCTCCGGGATCGGTCGGAATGGTCGACCATGGCGCCATTTCTAACACTTTCCAGCAACGCGTGCCCATTGGGTCACCCTTGTCCGATTTTCATCGACCAACCGTCAGGCCGAGGCGCGCTTCTTGGAGGATGCCTTCCTGGCCACCGGCTTCGTGCCCGTTGCCGACTTCGCTGTCTTTGCCGCCGTGTTCGCCGTCGTCTTCTTCGTGGCCGACTTCGTCGCCGACCGTGCGGTGGTCTTCTTGGCGGGGGTTCTGCCCGGCGTCGTCTTCTTCGCGGCGGCCTTCCGGCCGGTGCTCGCTGCCGTGGAGGCAGCTTTCTTCTTTGCCCCGGTTCCCCCGCTCTTCTTGCGTCCGGCGAGCGAGGTGACCTTGGCGACCGGGGCACCCTCTGCCTCTTCCGGCTCCTCACCGCGGGCTTCCTTCGCCGCCCGGACGCTGTTCTCCAGCGCCGCGATCAGGTCGATCACCTTGCCGCCGCCGTGCTCGTCGGAGGCGGCGGGCTGCAACGCCTCGCCGGAGGCCTTCGAGGCGATGAGGGTCTCCACCGCCTCGCGGTAGTCGTCGTGGAGCGTGTCCATGTCGACCTCGCCGAGGGTGGCCATCAGCGCGTCGGCCAGATCGAGTTCGGCGTCACGGACCGTGACGTCGGCCTCCGGGGCCACTCCGTCGGTGGCCCGGATCTCATCGGGCCAGAGCAGGCCGTGCATGGCGATCACGTCGTCGACCACGCGCAGCATGCCGAGCCGTTCACGGCCGCGCAGTGCGTACTTGGCGACCGCGACCTTCTGGCTCCGCTTCAGGGCCTCGCGCAGCAGTGTGTACGGCTTGGCCGCCGGCACTCCGTTGGCGGAGAGGTAGTACGCCGCGTCCATCTGGAGCGGGTCGATCTCGGTGGCGGGCACGAATGCGACGATCTCGATCGTCTTGGCGGTGGGAAGCGGGAGCGAGGCCAGGTCCTCGTCGGTGATCGGGATCATCGTGCCGTCGGCATCCTCGTACGCCTTGCCGATCTCGGCGGTCGTCACCTCCTGGTCGTCGAGTTCGCAGACCTTCCGGTAGCGGATCCGGCCGCCGTCGGCGAGGTGGATCTGACGGAAGGAGATCGAGTGGCTCTCAGTGGCGTTGACCAGCTTGATCGGGATGCTGACCAGCCCGAAGGAGATCGCGCCGTTCCAAATGGACCTCACCGTTCACCCCTGTGTCCCTGGAGATTTCGACAGGTATCGATAGATGGCGATTGATTCCATAAGATCCCGGAATCATGTGATTCTTATCGTATGACGCCGATCACGGAGGTGGAGGGGCGGCGCCTGGCGCTCAGCAACCTCGACAAGGTGCTGTATCCGGCCACCGGGACCACCAAGGGCGAGGTGCTCCACTACTACGCGGTCACGGCGGCCGACGCCCTGCTCGCGCATCTGCACAACCGGCCGGTGTCCTTCCTGCGCTATCCGGACGGGCCGGACGGTCAACGCTTCTTCACCAAGAACCCGCCGCCCGGTACCCCGTCCTGGGTACGGATCGCCGAGGTGCCGCGGCATGCGGCACAGCAGAACCGGCAGGTGGTCGTACAGGACCTGGCGTCGCTGATGTGGGCCGCAAACCTGGTGGTGGAGTTCCATACGCCGCAGTGGCAGGCCGATGCTCCGGGGATCGCCGACCGGATGGTGTTCGACCTCGATCCCGGAGCTCCGGCGACCGTCGTGGAGTGCTGTCGGGTGGCGCTGTGGCTGCGTGAGCGGCTGGCGGCGGACGGGTTGCCCGCGTACGGGAAGACCTCGGGGTCGAAGGGGCTGCATCTCCTCGTACCGCTGGAGCCGGTTCCCGCCGATCGGGTGTCGGCGTACGCGAAACGGCTGGCGATGGAGGCGGAGCGGGATCTTCCGGACCTGGTGGTGCACCGGATGACGCGGGCGCTGCGGCCGGGGAAGGTGTTCGTCGACTTCAGTCAGAACGCGGCGGCGAAGACCACCGCCACGCCGTACACCCTGCGCGCCGGGGCCGAGCCGACCGTCTCCGCGCCCGTCACCTGGGCGGAGATCGAGGACTGCCGGACCCCCGCCGAGCTGGTATTTCTGGCCGCCGACATGGCCGGGCGGCTGGAGCGGTACGGGGATCTGCTCGGCCCGCTGCTCGATCCGGACCGGGCCCGGCCGCTGCCTGCCGCTCCCTGAGCCGAGTCCGTCGGGGCCTGTTCAGGACCATGCCGCCTGCCCTTGGCGGCCGTGCGGGCAAAAGGCTGCATGTGGCGGGTGGATTGTCCGGGCCGTGGTGCACACTCTGCGCAGACACTGCTTCGTGAGGTCGCGTGGGGAGGCGATGGCGTGTTCGCAGGGATCGACGAGGTCGACTGGGCCTCGATGGAGCATGCGTACGGGCCTGCCGATGATGTGCCCGGGCTGCTGCGGGGGCTGGCGTCCGCCGATGCGGCGGAGCGCGAGGGAGCGCTGGACGGCATGTACGGGGCCGTGCACCACCAGGGCGATGTGTACGCCTGCACGCTTGCCTGCATTCCGTTTCTCTTCGAGCTGGTCGCGGATCCAGGGATCCAGGACCGGGGCAGCATCGTCGAGCTGCTCACCAGCATCGGTGGCATCGATCTGGACGAGGACGACGAGGAAGAGCTCGACGAGGAGGAGATCGAGGGCGCGGCGAACTACGCGATGGCGGCCACCGCCGTCACCGCGGGCGCCGGGGTGTTCTTCGAGCTGGTCTCCGACGAGGACCCGGGGGTGCGGCTCGCCGCACCGCTGGCGCTCGCCACACTGCACGGCCACCCGGTGCGGGTCCTCGCCCTGCTGCGGGAGCGGCTGCCGGTGGAGCCGGACGAGGAGGTGCGGCTCGCGCTCGTGGAGGCCGCCGGGCGCGTCGCGCTGCGGCACCGCCCGCTGGCCGGGCAGGCGGCTGACTGGCTGAGCCGGCTCGCCGCGGAGTCGTACGCCCCGGGACTGCGGCTGGCCGCCCTCGCCCAGCTGGCCCGGTGTGCGCCGGAAGCACTGCCGGGTGATGTCGTACGGGTGGTGGCGGGACTGCTGCGCCGGCTGCGCGCGACACCGGCGGGCGCAGCCGACGGGGAGGACGGGACCAACGGGGCGGACGAGGCGGATCCGGTGGTCATCGCCGGGCCGGGCGACGATCCGGGTCCGGCCGCCGATGCCGCCGAGGAGCGAGGCGCGCCGGTGACCCTGGTGGGGCAGTTGCGGGCGCTGTCCGCCGCCGAGTCCGCAGGGCGTACCGCCCCCTGGACGGCCGATCTGCTGCGGACACTGCACGTCGGGCTCGACGACCGGGTCGCGGACCGGACGGCGCTGCTGACCGATCAGCTGCGCAGCCCCGACCTCCGGCAGCGGATCGACGCCGTGCGGATGAGCGCCGGGCTGATACGGGCCTGGCGGGGCTCGTACGAGGAGCTGGTCCGGCTCGTGGGCGAACAGCTCGCCTCCCCGGAGCCGAAACTGGCCGAGGCCGCCTCGCATGTACTGGAAGAGCTCTTCGGGCTCGCCGCACCGGCCGCGGACGCGCTGGCGGCGCGGGTGGCGGCGGACCCCGGGACCTGGGTGAAGGAGTGGGCGAGCGGACCGCCGGGGCTCGGCAGCGCGGTCAAGGCGCTGGCCCGGCTGGGTGACGCCCGGGCCCTGCCCGCGCTGGCCGCCGCCCTGGAGCGTCCCGAGGTGCCGCACGACGTGGGTTTCGCCATCGGGTATCTGGGGGCGGCTGCGGCACCGCTGGCCGGGGTGCTGCGCCGCAGGCTCGGCGAGGTCGCTCTCGACGAGGGGGCGTACGACCGGGCGAATCCGCTGCTCTGCGGGCTGACCGCGCTGCGGGCGGGCGAGGCTGCGCCGGAGGTGCTGCGGGTGCTGCGCGGTGCGCCGGAGTATCGCGGGGAGTGGTTGCGGACGTCGGCGCTGCGGGCGCTCGGCTCGTTCGGTCCCGCAGCGCACTGCGCCGTACCGGAGTTGCGGGCGCTGATACGCCGCCCCGGGACCGCGGCGGCGACGGAGGCGGCTCAGGCGCTGTGGGCGGTCGACGGGGACGCGGAGGCCGTGCTGCCGGTGCTGATCGAGGGGCTTCGGGCCGAGCATGCGCACGAGCGGAGGTCGGCGGTGACCGCGCTGGGCGGGCTGGGGACCCGGGCGGAAGCGGCAGCGCCACGGCTGCGGGCACTGCTGTCGCACGACGAGCTGTGGCTGCGGGTGGACGCGGCGATCGCGTTGTGGGAGGTGTCCGGCCGGGCCGAGGAGTCCGTGCCGGTCATGCTGGCTGCCTGGGAGAAGAATCGTCATGTCAGGGTCCGGGTGGCCGAATGCCTGGCGCGGATGGGTGCTGCTGGTGCAGGGTCGGATGCGGCACACGTGCTGCGTGCCGAACTCGCCTCCGTGCGCCGTCACAACGCGATGGACGGCGGGTACGGCAGCCACGACACATACGAGGACGAAAAGCTGCTGGTGCTCTGCCGGCAAGCGCTTCCGGGGAACACGGGGAAAGGGCCCACAACGTGATCATCTTTGGTACGCG
The DNA here is from genome assembly GCF_036108815.1 of Streptomyces sp. NBC_00353. Classification (NCBI taxonomy): domain Bacteria; kingdom Bacillati; phylum Actinomycetota; class Actinomycetes; order Kitasatosporales; family Streptomycetaceae; genus Streptomyces; species Streptomyces sp. NBC_00353. The sequence goes on from NZ_CP107985.1 coordinate 3,955,012, forward strand.
AGGCTATCTCTATCAACTGGCCGTTCTGACGCTGGTCTGCGGCTGGTGCGGCAACCCGGCCGCGCACACGCTGCGCAAGCGGGTCACGAAGTTCACGCTGTTCTTCGTGCCGCTGTTCCCGTTCTCGACCAAGTACGCGACGCAGTGCACGTTCTGCGGCGGGGAGCAGAAGATCCCGAAGGAGCAGGCCGAGCAGCTGCTGGCGCAGCACGTGGCGGCGCAGGACGGCAACCCGTTCGGGCAGGCGCAGCAGCCGGGGTACGCGCAGGACGGGCAGAACCCCTACCAGCACTGAACAACCGCCTCTTCACCGGCAGCAAGAAGACATAAAGGACTTCCTTCCGAATAAGGTCGACGGATCACGGGTCTGCGGACTCATGGACCGGACGACCGGGAAGGGAGCGAGCGATGCGCCCGCACCGCCGGGTGACGCGCCGCGCGACGGCGGCCCTCGTGGCCGCCGTCGGCGCCGCACTGCTGGCCGGCTGCGGCACCGACGGCGGCCGGCTGCAGAGCGCCGGACCGGCCCCGACCGCCATCGGGCCCGCCCGGCTCTGGCCCCAACTGCCACCCGCCTCCGCCGCTCCGTACGACTACGGCGAGGGCGCGACGGCGCGCATCCCCGGAATCACGGTCCCGCACGACGATGTGCGTGCGCTGGACCCGGTCGCCGTGGTGCAGGCCGACCTGAAGGCCACCACCAGCCGGTCCAGCGGTTCGGACGAACTCCCCGCCGACACGGTCCGGAGGATCACCGCGTGCCGCACCGCGCCCGCCGCCTGCCCGGTCCTGCAGCCGTACTACCGCGATCTGACGGGCGCGGGCAGGGACGACATGGTGCTCGGCGTGCGGCGCAGCGACGGGCGGCTCTCCGTCCGGGTCTACATGGCACACGCGGGCGCGCTGACCCGGATCATGGCCGTCTCGGACGCCGTGATCAGCGTGGAGCTGGCCGGCCGGGATGTGATCATGCGGGTGCCGTCGGCGATCACCGGGTACGAGTACCGGACGGTCTGGTCCTGGGACGACCAACAGCACGCGATGCTGCCGACGCAGGACGAGATCCTGCGGAAGCCCCCGGAGGCGGAATCCAGCGGCCGGCCGAGCGCGGAGCCCAGTCCTGCGCCGACCGTGACGTCGCCGTCGCCCGCCGTCTCCGAGGGGCGCCGATGAGGCGACGGAGACTGCGTACGCCCGCCTGGACCGCGACGCTCACCTGGAAGGCCGCGGTGTTCATCACCGTGATGTGCTGCGCCCTCGCCGCACTGCTCGGCGTACTGGTGCACACCGCGGTGACCCGGGAGACCGTCAGCGAGGCCCGCGACAAGGCGCTCGCCCGGCTGGCGGACGCGACCAGGGCGTACGAGGCGGGCGAAGCGCTCCCGCCGGATTCCGGTATCGACCCGGCCGGACTGCCCGCCTCCCTGCGCGACCTGGCCGTGAGTGGGCGTCGGGGCACCGTCGTCGCCGACGCCCACGGCCGGGCGGCCATGTGGGCCGCCGGCCCGGCCGACGGCCGCGCGCTCGCCACCGAGATCGACTACAGCATGAGCGCCCACACCATCGACCGCCTCGACCGGGCGATCGTCGGCTCCTCGCTGCTGGCGATCGCCGTGACGCTGCTGGTCGGCGCCTTCGCCGTCACCAGGGTCACCCGGCGGCTGCACCAGACCGCCCGGGTGGCCCGCCGGATCAGTGCGGGCGATCTCGACGCCCGCGTCGACGACCCCTGTACGGCGGACCCTGCGCGCCCGCAGGACGAGGTGGCGATCGTCGCCGGCGCACTGGACACGATGGCGTCCACGCTCCAGCGCAAACTGCTGGCCGAACAGCGCTTCACCGCCGATGTGGCGCACGAGCTGCGCACCCCGCTGACCGGTCTCTCGGCCGCCGCCGAGCTGCTGCCGGCCGGCCGGCCGGCCGAGCTGGTGCAGGACCGGGTCCGCACCATGCGGGCGCTGACGGAGGATCTGCTGGAGATCTCCCGGCTGGACGCACGTACCGAGGAGGTCGATCTCGCCGTGCACGAACTGGCGCCGCTGGCCGAACGGGTGGTGCGCGCGTCGGGGACGGCGACCGAGATCCGCGTCGTGGGAGCGGAAGCCGCCGGCGGGGTGCGGAACGTGCAGGTCGAGACGGACAAGCGGCGGCTCGAACGGGTCCTCGGCAATCTGATCTCCAACGCGCACAAGCACGGCCGCCCGCCGGTGGTCCTGACGGTCGACGGGCCGGTGGTGACCGTACGCGACCACGGCCCGGGCTTCCCGGACTATCTGCTGACCGGCGGTCCGCAGCGGTTCCGGACCGAGGGCGGCGGCAAGGGCCACGGGCTCGGACTGACCATCGCCGCCGGACAGTCGGCCGTCATCGGCGCCGAACTCGTCCTCGGCAATGCGGAGGACGGCGGGGCGGAGGCGCGTCTGACGCTCCCGGAGTACGTGCAGTTCGACGAAGACGAACCGGCCGGCCAGAACGGCGACGACGACGGCACCCGGTCCGGCGGCGACAGGCCGACCGGCGACGGCCAGGCCGAAGCGACATAAGGGAAATAAGGTCCACCTCTTGCTACGTTGCGGGGCATGACCGCAACGAGGCCGGACGCACCCCCGCCCGAGCTACGCCTGCCCAAGCGGCGCGGAGTGGAACTCTCGCTCCTCATCGGGGCCGTCCTCATCTCCGTCTACGGCTACGCCGCCGTCGGTCTCGCGCGCAACGACGCGGTCCCGCCCGATGTCGCCGGTTACGGCGCCGGCCTGGGACTGCTCGCCCTCCTCGCCCATCTCGCCGTCCGCTTCCGTGCCCCGTTCGCCGATCCGCTGCTGCTCCCCATCGCCGTCCTGCTCAACGGTCTCGGCCTGGTGCTGATCTACCGGCTCGATCTGGAGACGCCCAAGGACCAGGCCGCACCCACCCAGCTGATCTGGTCGACGCTCGGTGTCGCGCTCTTCACCGTGGTCGTCGTCTTCCTCCGCGACTACCGGGTGCTGCAGCGGTACGCGTACCTCTCCGTCGCCACCGCCCTCGTCCTGATGATCGTGCCGATCTTCTTCCCCGCCGTGAACGGCGCCAAGATCTGGATCCGGGTCGGCGGATTCTCCTTCCAGCCCGGCGAGTTCGCCAAGATTCTGCTCGCCGTCTTCTTCGCGGCGTATCTCGCCGCGAACCGCAATGCCCTCGCCTACACCGGCCGCAAGATCTGGCGGCTCCAGCTCCCCACCGGCCGCGTGCTCGGCCCGATCGTGGCGATCTGGCTGCTCAGCGTCTGCGTGCTGGTCCTCGAACGCGATCTGGGCACCTCGCTCCTCTTCTTCGGCCTCTTCGTGATCATGCTGTACGTGGCGACCGGCCGGACCGGCTGGATCGCGGTGGGACTGCTGCTCGCCGCCGTCGGCGCCTTCGTCGTCGGCTCCTTCGAACCGCATGTGCACAGCCGGGTGGAGGACTGGCTCGATCCGTTCGCCACCATCGCCGCGGGCCGCGGGCCCAGCCAGCTCGCCCAGTCGCTGTTCGCGTTCGCCGCGGGCGGGATGCTCGGCGCCGGGCTCGGTCTGGGCCACTCCATCCTCATCGGCTTCGCCGCCAAGTCCGACTTCATCCTGGCCACAGCGGGCGAGGAGCTCGGGCTGTCCGGGCTGACCGCGGTCTTCCTGCTGTACGCACTGCTGGTCGCCCGCGGCTACCGGGCCGGCCTCGCCCTGCGCGACCCCTTCGGACGGCTGCTGTCGATCGGGCTCGCCTCGATCCTGGCGCTCCAGGTGTTCGTGATCGCGGGGGGCGTGATGGGGCTGATCCCACTGACGGGCATGGCGATGCCGTTCCTCGCCCAGGGCGGTTCGTCCGTCGTCACCAACTGGATCATCGTGGCGCTGCTCATCCGCGTCAGCGACGTCGCCCGCAGGCCCCACCCCGACCAGGTGGAGACCGGGGTCGTCGCACCGATCGCGGAGGACCAGTCGTGATCCGCTACATCCGGCGGGCCGCCGCGTTCTGTCTGCTGCTGCTCATGGCGCTCCTGCTGAACGCCGCCCGCATCCAGGTCTTCCAGGCCGACGAACTGAACGACAACCCCGCCAACCGCCGCCGGACGATCGTCCGTTACGACCAGCCGCGCGGCGACATCATGGTCGGCAAGAGGTCCGTCACCGGTTCCCGGAACACCGGCGAGCAGCTCAGCTACGAGCGTACGTACACCAACGGCCCCTTGTACGCGCCGGTGACCGGCTACGCCTCGCAGACGTACGGCACGACGCTGATCGAGAACGCCGAGGACGGCATCCTCTCCGGCACCGACCCGATGCTCGCCCCGGTCCCCCTGTGGAACGAGATCACTCGCAGCCAGCAGCCCGCCGGCAACGTCGTCACCACCATCAAGGACTCGATGCAGCGCGCCGCGTACGACGGGCTGGGCAGCCGGCGGGGCGCGGTCGCCGCTCTCGAGCCGTCGACCGGCAAGATCCTGGCGCTGGTCTCGACCCCCTCGTACGATCCGGGACGGCTCTCCGGCACGGGTTCGTCGGTCACCGACGCCTGGCGGCAGCTCAACGCGGCGAAGAGCCAGCCGATGCTGAACCGGGCGATCCGGCAGACCTACCCACCGGGTTCCACCTTCAAGATCGTGACGGCGGCGGCCGCGCTCGACGCGGACGTGGTCACGGACCCGGACGCCCGCACCGACACCCCGTCCCCCTATGTGCTGCCCGGGACCAGCACCACGCTCCCCAACGAGGCGAGCGGCTGTGAGGAGGCGTCGCTCGCCGAGGCGATCCGGGTGTCGTGCAACACCGTGATGGCCCATCTCGGGGTGCAGGTGGGGCTGGACGGGATGGTGGAAGCGGTACGGAAGTTCGGCTTCAACGACACCGGACTGAAGATCCCGTCCGGGGTGGCGAAGAGCAACTTCGACACCGATATGAGCGACGACCAGCTGGCCCTGTCGTCGATCGGGCAGTACGACACGACGGCGACTCCCCTGCAGATGGCGATGGTGGCGTCGGCCGTGGCGAACGGCGGCGAGCTCAAGTACCCGTATCTGGTGGACCGTACGACCACCAAGGGCGGCACCACCGTCCGTCAGAACAACACGCGCTCGTACCACCAGGCGATGAGTCCGCGTACGGCGACGCAGCTGCAGCGGATGATGGTCGACGTCGTGGAGCAGGGCACCGGGTCCAACGGTGCGATCTACGGGGTGACGGTGGGCGGCAAGACCGGCACGGCGCAGCACGGCATCGACAACACGGGCATGCCGTACGCCTGGTTCATCTCCTGGGCCGAGTTCCCGGACTCGGGGCAGCCGGCCGTCGCGGTCGCGGTCGTCGTCGAGGACGCCGCCGCGAAGCGGGCGGACATCAGCGGGGGCGGCAGCGCGGCGCCGATCGCCAGGTCCGTCATGGAGGCGGCACTGCGGGGCTGACGGCACGGGTCGCACGGTTCGGATCCGGGGTCGTCCCGCGGCGCGGAACGGTCCGTGCGACGCGGAGCACCCTGACTTACTGTGCGGTCATGACATCCCTCGCGCCGCAGCCCGGCCACGAACTCGCCCAGGTGAACGTCGCCCGGCTCAGATTCCCGTTGGAATCCACCGAGTTGAAGGACTTCGTCGATGCTCTCGATCCGGTCAACGCGGTCGCCGACCGAGCAGTCGGCTTCATCTGGCGGCTCCGGAGCGAGACCGGGAACGCCACCGACGTACCGGTCTTCGGCGACTCCTGGCTGATCGTGAACATGTCGGTGTGGCGGGACACGGACGCGCTGACGGCCTTCATGTACCAGGGGCAGCACCGCGATCTCCTTGCCCGGCGCCGCGAGTGGTTCGAACGGGTGGCGGAGGCGATGACCGCGCTGTGGTGGGTGCCGGCGGGTGAGCGCCCGACGGTGCAGGACGCCGAGGAGCGTCTGCGCCATCTGCGTGAGCACGGTCCGACGGAGCGGGCGTTCACCCTGCGGACCGGCTTCCCGGCCCCGGCCGCCGCCGCGGGCTGATCAGCCGATCGGCCTGCGCGACTCGGCCCTGACCTCGGCCGTGTCCGCCGCCGCCTGCTCCAGGTCCACGCTCTTCGGGTCCTGGACCGCGGTCTTGGGAGTGACCAGGCCGACGAAGGCCGCCGTGTTGTCGTCGCCCCAGGCGCACATGGGGATGGTGCTGGTCACTCCGGCGTCCTTCGACGTGACGACCTGACAGGCCACCGTGATGTCGTATCCGTCGGGCGTGAACTCCCTGGCGGGTACGACGACGGTCATGCCCTTCTCTCCCGCGGCCCCCTCCAGGATCTTGTCCCGGGTGAACTCGGGCATCCTGATCCGGCCCCACATACCGGAGATGACCAGAACGCCGCCCTCGGCGGAGGTGTACCGGGTGACGACGGCCTTCACATCACGGACGCTGGGGTCAGGGACCTCCTCGACCTCCTTGCCGTCGGTCGACGACGTGTCCTCGGCGAGCGTGTACTCCTCGTCCAGCAACTTCTTCGGCACGGTGAGCCGGTACTCGGCCTCGGGGAAGCCACCCACGACCGACTTGCCGGCTCCGACCAGCTGGAAGGCGGTGTAGCCGAGGGCGCCGACCGCCACCAGTGCGGCGGCCACGATCCCGATGACCATGCCGGTCCGCTTCTTCTTCGGCGGCTGAACGCCCGGCGGGCCGGGCATCCCCGGCTGCCCCCACGGCCCTTGCGGCGGCCCCTGCGGCGGCAGTTGCTGCTGCGGATAGCCGTACGGGGGCTGCTGGGCATACGGGTTGTGCTGCGGGGGCTGGGGCGGCCCGTACGGGCCCTGCGGCGGCTGCGGCGGCTGCGGCGGCTGCGGCGGCATGGTCATGGCACCCAAGTTACGTCACGCATGCGAACGCCGATTCGACACAGGGTGGCCGTCTCAACTCAACGGCTCACGACTGCGCAGCCACTGGGCCGGCACGCCGTCGACCCCGGTGGCCGCGGCGACGACCCCGCCGGTGATGGCGCAGGTCGTGTCGACGTCGCCGAAGCCCTCGGCGGTGGCCCAGAGGGCCGCTTCCAGATCGCCCGGATGCCGGGCCGCGGTCCACAGGGCGAACGGGACCGTGTCGTCGGCCCGGATGCGCTGCCCGTTGCCGAGCAGATCGGCCGCCTTCCACGGCTCGGTGGTGAACGGCACGGCTGCGGCGCGCCGGATCCCGTCCCGTACCGATCCTTCGGGTGTACGGTCCGCGACCGCCGTCAACGTGAACCCGCCCCGCACCTGCAGTGCCGCGGCGACGGCCACGGCCACCGCGCCCGCGATGCCCTGCGGGTGGGCGTGGGTGACCTCGGCCGACAACTGCGCCTGCCCGGCCGCATGGTCGAGGTCCGCGTGGAACCGGGCGCCGAGCGGTGCGACCCGCATGGCGGCGCCGTTGCCGAGGCTGCCGCCCTCGAACAGGTCGGGCGCGAGGGTGCGCCAGTCGGCCGGTGCGGTGAGCAGCTCGGGCAGCAGGATGTGCATGCCGTGGCCGTAACCGCGGGCCGGGTCGATGTCGTACGTGAGGGCGAAGCAGGCGGCGAGCCGGTCCTGGTCCACCTCGCCGTGCTCGTCGAGGACACGCTGCAGGGCGCGGGCCATGGCCGTGTCGTCGGTCCAGTGCCAGACCGGTTCAGCGGGTGTGCGGCGGGCGCGGATCTCGTTGCGGGCCTGCCGGGGCGGGCGGAAGAGCGGGAACCATCGCTCCCCGAACGCATCACCGAGTGACAGTCCTTCAAGGCTTCGGCGGGCGGCCGCCAGGTCTGCGCGCGGGGGCGTCATGAGGGTCATCCTGGCGCCCGGGGCAGCGGGTGTACATCCCTTATTGGCGGGCACGGGCAGCGCCCGGCCCGGGATCTCGCGGAACTGTGCCACGGCTCCCGTGCGTCACCGCCGAGGGCGTCGCGGCGACGCACGCCGCACTGCCGGAGGAGCCGGTACGGGTGGCGGAGCCGGTGGGCGGTTCCGCGGCCGGCCTCCGGGCGCCGGCCGCTGAAGAACCTCGTGGCGGACCGCCTACGCCGCACCGTCCGCTATCGCGTCCTCGACCTCCGCCACCCGGGCCTGCTCCTCCGCCGCGAACCGGTCGCGGTCCAACTGCTCGGCGATCTCCTCGTCCTGGGCCATCAGCAGGTCCAGGTTGGAGTCGCCGAGCTCGAAGACGCCCATGTCGACGTAGGCCTTCTGGAGCCGTTCGCCCCACAGTCCTATGTCCTTGACGCACGGCACTATCCGGCTGAACAGCAGCTTGCGGAAGAGCTGCAGATACTCCGAGTGCTCGGAGAGCTCCTTGGCCTCCTGCTTGCCCACGCCGAAGTTCTGCAGCACCTCGACGCCGCTGAGCCGGTCCCGCATCAGGTAGCAGCCCTCGATGACGAACTCCTCGCGTTCGCGCAGTTCGGCGTCGCTCAGCTGCTTGTAGTAGTCGCGCAGCGCCATCCGTCCGAAGGCGACATGGCGGGCCTCGTCCTGCATGACGTACGCGAGGATCTGCTTGGGCAAGGGCTTGGTCGTGGTGTCGCGGATCATGCCGAAGGCGGCAAGGGCGAGCCCCTCGATGAGGACCTGCATGCCGAGGTACGGCATGTCCCAGCGCGAGTCGCGCAGGGTGTCGCCCAGCAGGCCCTGCAGGTTGTCGTTGACCGGGTAGAGCATCCCGACCTTCTCGTGCAGGAACCGGCCGTATATCTCCGCGTGCCGGGCCTCGTCCATGGTCTGGGTCGCGGAGTAGAACTTCGCGTCCAGATCGGGGACCGACTCCACGATCCTGGCCGCACAGATCATGGCGCCCTGCTCACCGTGGAGGAACTGGCTGAACTGCCAGGAGGTGTAGTGCTTGCGCAGCTCGCCCCGGTCCTTCTCGGTCATCTTCGCCCAGTGCGGCGTGCCGTACAGCGTGAGCGCCTCGTCCGGGGTGCCGAGCGGGTCGGCGGGGTCGACCTCCAGGCTCCAGTCGATGCGCTTGTTGCCGTCCCACTGCTTGTCCTTGCCCTTTTGGTAAAGGGCGAGAAGGCGCTCGCGGCCGTCGTCGTACTCCCAGCTGAAGCGGGCGGCGCCGGAGGCGGGCACCTGCCACAGCGGTTCCTCGGGGGCGGTGGTGTAGAGGTCGTGTGTCGACACGGACGGCTCCTTCGCCTCGCATGGTTCGATAAGTTCCGTGGCGGTTACGTCAGTTGGCAGGTTCACACGTTGGTAGACGCCGGGTCAACAAGTCGCGCGCAAGGGATTGACGACCTTGCTGACAAGCAGTCTCATAAGAAGCGACCGCCGGTAACCCACGTGTGAGGTGCCCTCAGCCATGACGACAGTGACCGAACGCGACGTGCAGACGCTTCGCGACGCACTCGGCCCGCTCCGGGACCGTGAGCAGATCGCCGAACGCCTCCTGGAGTCCTCGGCCAAGCACTCCTTCGACCCGGACACCGAGCTCGACTGGGATGCGGCCGTCGAGGACGGCAAGTGGTTCTGGCCGCCCGAGCTCGTCTCGCTCTACGACACCCCGCTGTGGCGGAAGATGTCCGAGGAGCAGCGGATGGACCTGGCCCGGCACGAGGCGGCGTCACTGGCCTCGCTCGGCATCTGGTTCGAGATCATCCTGATGCAGCTGCTGGTCCGGCACATCTACGACAAGCCCGTGACCAGCAACCATGTCCGCTACGCGCTCACCGAGATAGCCGACGAGTGCCGGCACTCGATGATGTTCGGCCGCATGATCCAGTGGGGCGGGGCGCCCAACTACCCCGTACCCCGCGTCTATCACAACCTCGCGCGGGTGCTGAAGACCGTGTCCACCACGCCGGGATCGTTCGCCGCGACCCTGCTCGGTGAGGAGATCCTCGACTGGATGCAGCGGCTGACATTCCCGGACGAGCGCGTCCAGACGCTGGTGCGCGGCGTGACCCGGATCCATGTCGTCGAGGAGGCACGGCATGTCCGGTACGCCCGCGAGGAGCTGCGCCGGCAGATGGTCACCGCACCGCGCTGGGAGCGCGAGTTCACCCGGCTGAGCTGCGGAGAGGCGGCGCGCGTCTTCTCCGTCTGCTTCGTCAACCCGCAGGTGTACGAGAACGTCGGCCTGGACCGCCGCGAGGCCGTCGCCCAGGTGAGGGCGAGCGGCCACCGGACGGAGGTCATGCAGACGGGCGCGAAGCGGCTGACGGACTTCCTCGACGACATCGGTGTGCTGAACGGGGTCGGGCGCCGGCTGTGGAAGAGCTCGGGCCTGCTGGCCTGACCCGGCTCCTCCACCGGGGGAACGGCTTACGCTTCGAGGTATGACCTCTGCTGCCGCAGCCCCGCCGAACCGCGCGTACCAAAGGCTCAGCGTCGAGGAGCGCCGCACGCAGCTCCTCGGTGCGGCCCTCAGCCTCTTCGCGCACCGGGCCCCCGACGAGGTCTCGCTCGACGAGGTCGCGGCGGTCGCCGGAGTCTCCCGTCCTCTCGTCTACCGCTACTTCCCCGGCGGGCGGCAGCAGTTGTACGAGGCTGCGCTCCGGTCCGCCGCCGACGAACTGGAGCTGTGCTTCACCGAGCCGCCCGTGGGCCCGCCCACCGAACGGGTGGAGCGGGTGCTCGACCGCTATCTCGCGTTCGTCGACGAACACGACGCCGGGTTCAGTGCGCTGCTGCGCGGTGGCAGCGTCGCGGAGACGTCCCGGACGACGGCGATCGTCGACGAGGTGCGGCGGGCGGCGGCCGAACAGATCCTTCTCCACCTCGGCCGCGGAGACACGCGGGCACCGGGCCCCCGGCTGCGGATGATGGTGCGGACCTGGATCGCAGCCGTCGAGGCGGCCTCCCTGATCTGGCTGGACGAGGAGAAGCAGCCCCCGGCGGACGATCTGCGCGCCTGGCTGGTCGATCAGTTGATCACCCTGCTCGCGGCCACCGCGGCCACGGACCGGGAGACGGCGGCCGTGGTGGCGGAGCTGCTGCCGCTGGAGACCGCCGACGGCCCGGCCGGGCGGCTGGCCGCCCGACTCGTCCCGGTGGTCGCCGAAGCGGCGCACCTGCTGCCACCGGACTGAGTGCCGGAACACGCCCCTGCGTCAGACTGGGGGCGTGAGAAGCGAGAACACCACCTTCAGGGGCGGCCCGCTGGACGGGCGGGTCCTGCCCGTCCTCGTCGGCGCGACCGGCCATCCGCCCAAGTGGTACGAGGTCCCGGTGCCGGATGCCGACGGCGGACCGGCCACCGTGTACACATACCGGCGGGTCCCGGCCGGATACTCCAAGCGGCTGGGTGTGCAGCGCGGCTGGGTGTACGAGTACGCCCCGGAGGGCCGCGAACGCCACACTCCCAAGTGGCCTTGGTCGAAACCGAACTGACCCGCGCGCATCCCGGCTGCGCGCACCGAACCCTCTAGGATCGACGGATCCATGGTCACGAGAACGGTCACAAGGGGGTGCGCCATGGAGGCGCTGCGTCAGGACGATCCACGCCGCTTCGGTCCGTACACCGTGGTGGCGCGGTTCCGCGAGACCGCGAGCGCCGTGCAGTACCTCGCGCATGACGCGGCCCTCGACGACACCGTCGTGATCACCGCGGCCCGCCCCGAACTCGCCGCGCTCCCTGCCTTCCGCCGCCGCTTCGAGGCGGAGACACGCACGGCGGACCGGCTGGCGGGTGGCTGGGTCCAGCCACAGATCGTCACCCGTACGGCAGAACACGCGGACGAGGACGCAGACGGACCCGCGGACAGGCAGCTGTGGACGGCCGTGGCGTACGTACCGGCGCTGACGCTCGCCGAGGCGATCGATTTCGCGGGCCCGCTCCCCGAGCGTGCCGTGCGGATACTGGGCGCGGGCATCGCCGAAACCCTCTCCCGGGTGCATGCCACCGGGGCCGTACTGGAAGGGCTCGCCCCCAGGACGGTGCTGCTGGCCGAGGACGGGCCCCGGCTCACCGCCTTCGGCCCCCTGGGCGCGGCGGCCGACGCGGAGGCCCGGTCGGGCGGGCAGCTGTCCGTACGGCTCGGCTATCTCACCCCGGAACAGATCGAGGGCAAGGAGGCCGGACCTGCCTCCGACCTCTTCGTGCTGGGCCTGCTGCTGGCGTACGCGGCGACCGGGACGACCCCGCTCGCCGACGGACCGGCGGCGGAGGCCGCCGAACGGATCGCCCGTACCGAGCCGGAACTGGACGCGGTTCCGGAAGAATTGCGCGGCCTGATCGCGCGCTGCCTCGCCAAGGACCCGGCCGACCGGCCGACCGCGGGCACGGTGGCGGCGGAACTGGCACTGGAGGGTGCGGCGGGCCTGGCCAAGGGCGGCTGGCTGCCGGATCCGCTGACCCGGGCGATCATGGAACAGGCCGGACAGGTACGAAAGTTGGCGGCGGATCCGGATGACGGTCCGGCCGACGCCGCCACCGGCACCCCCGTCGACTCGCCGACCCACGGTCTGCTCGGCCCCCTCGGCCACGACTCCGCCGACGCGGCCCCCGACGGACCCGCCGACGCCCGGTCCGACACCCCCGCCACCAGGGACGACGACGTCCGGACCACCCGCATCGGCAGCGTCGGCAGCCCCCGTGCGCCGGAGCCCGACCGGCCGACCACCCAGCTGTCCATCCCGCGTGAGCGCAGCGGGCCTCCGGCCGAGCTGCCCACCGGCCTGCCGCCCGTCGCACCGCTCGTGCCCCGGCCTCTTCCCGCTCCCACGACGCCGGCCGCCCCCGCATCGACCGCCCCGACAACAACCCCCACCGCTCCCCTTCCCTCTCCTCCCCCTGCCGGTCCGGTCAGCGCTCCCGCTCCCGCAGTCCCCTCACTCGACCGTCGCACGCTGCTCGTCGGTGGCGTTGCCGGTGCCGCCGGACTCGTCGTCGGGGGCGGGGCGGTGCTCGCCTTCGGGTCCGGCGGTTCCGAGGACCAGGACGACGCCAAACCCGCCCCGGCCCCCACGCGCCTCACCGTGGCCGGGCTGCCGCCGCAGCCGCGTTGGGTGTACACGCATCCCGACGCCGAGCCCGCGCCGCTCACCGCCGCACTCTGGCTCGACCGGCTGCTCGTCCTGACCGGCGACACGCAGGCCGTCGGAATCGATCTGCGCTCCGGCCGCCGCGTCTGGGAGTGTGCGGACGGAGCCAAGGGGCAGGCGGCCCTGCCCGCCGGCGAGGATCTCTGCTTCGTCGCCGGGCCGTCCGAGTTCCTCTGGCTGTCAGCCAAGAACGGACAGGTCATGCACCGGGTGGCGCACGAGGACGGGTTCAAGGACGCGCCGTATCTGACGGTGTCGGACATCGTCGGCCAGTCCGGGCCGGTCATCTGGTTCACCGGCTCCCACAAGGTCACCGTGAAGGCCAAGAAGCCGAAGAAGGGCAAGAAGCCCGGTAAGGACACCCAGGCCGTCGTGTCGTTCCTCTTCGCGTACGACGTCGTGCAGCGCAAGGAGGTGTGGCGGACTTCCGTACCCACCGGGCGTGAATCGGCCGCCCCCGCCTACCGGTTGATCACCGTCCGGCCGGACGACGTCGTCGTACGTCAGAAGAGTGCGACGCTCACTCCGGGAGACGTCAAGGCCGCCAGGGGCAAGGCGGTCTTCCGCGGCTTCGACCGCGAGAGCGGGAAGCTGCTGTGGACCAGGTCGTTCGGCAAGGTCGGGCCGGACGGGGCGGCCGTCGGCGACGACAAGGGGCTGCTCTACGCGGCGGTGGGCGACGATCTCCAGACGTTCGAGATGCCCGGGGGCAAGCCGGAGTGGACCCTGAACGGCACCGCGGGCTCCGTGTTCGGGACCCCGGTGCCGGCCGGAACGCTCCTGCACATCACCAACCGCAACCAGGAAGTCGGCGCGGTCGACCGGGCCACCGGAAAGCTGCACTGGCGGCGGTCCACTGAGGCGACGCCCGGCGGCGCCGCGCCCGCCATCACCGTCAGCCTCTCCGGCAAGACCCTGCTGGCGGCCGGAGGGGCGCAGGTCACCGCGTTCTCGGCGGAGGACGGACGGCGGCTGTGGAAGTTCCAGGACATCGGGGTGCAGGATCCGAAGGGGGCCACGGTCACCGCTCCGTACCGGGTGCTGGCGTTCGGGAAGACCGCCGTGGTCCAACGCGAGTGGATCTTCTACGCGTTCCCGGTGGCGTGAACCCGCAGGACACCCGCCTTCCGGGGGAACCCCGCGGCCGCCACGGCACGGGGTTCTTGCATCGCCCGGCACCCGGTGACCGTATGGATGTGTTGCGCTCACTCATGGGGTAGTCCCACGATCGCCCCGTCATCGGAGGTGATCCCGTGTCAGGCACGGTCCTGCGCACCGTCTGCTCTGCGGCGCTCGCCGCCCTCGTCCTGGCCTCCCCCGCCGTTGCCGCCCCCGTGGAACCGGACCCCGGGCCCTCGGGCGTGGCCACCGGCAAGGGCCCCGACTCCACCAAGAGCATCGCCGAGCTGCTGACCGAGCTGCGCACGCTGTACCGGCAGGCGGAGGAGGCCACGGAGACGTACAACGGGACCGTGGCCGAGCTGAAGAAACGGACCACCGAGGCGAAACGGCTCGATTCCGCCCTCTCCGCGGCCAGGCTCGCACTGGCCCGCAGCCACGACGAAGCGGGGCGGCTGGCCCGTGAGCAGTACCAGGGGCGGTCCGACTTCTCCTCGTACGCACAGCTGCTGCTGGCCCGTGATCCCGAGCACGCCCTGGACCAGGGGCATGTGATCCAACGGGTGTCCGCGGACCGGGCCGCGACCGTGAAGCGGCTCACCGGCACCGCGAAACACGCCGACGGCCTGGCCACCGCATCCCGCAAGGTACGCGACAGACAGCGGGTACTGGCGGCGCGGCAGAAGAAGCAGCGGGACACGGTGCGGGCGCGGCTGCGAAACGTCGAGAAGCTGCTGGCCACCCTCTCCGCCGAAAGGATCGCCCAGATGTCCCGGCTGGAGCAGCAGGCCACGGAGAAGGCCCAGGGCGCGCTGGTCGCCTCGGGCGCCCTGTCCTCGTCCCGGCAGCCGTCCGAGGAGGGCGGCGAGGCGGTGAAGTACGCGATCGGGCAGGTCGGCAAGCCGTATGTGTGGGGTGCGGAAGGGCCGGGGTCGTTCGACTGCTCCGGGCTCACCTCACGGGCCTGGGCCACCGCGGGCCGGCCCATCCCGCGAACCTCCCAGGAACAGTGGCAGCGGCTGCGGAAGGTGCCGCTGAAAGCGCTGCGCCCGGGTGACCTGGTGATCTACTTCCCGAAGGCCACGCACGTGGCGCTGTACATCGGCAACGGCCTGGTGGTGCAGGCGCCCCGGCCGGGGACCCGGGTGAAGGTCTCACCGGTGGCGTCGAACCCGCTGCTCGGCGCCGTGCGGCCGGACCCTGAGAACGCATCGCTGCGCACGTACGAGCGGCCGGAGCTGCCCCGGGATGCGTCGGACGACTCGGACACGGGGTACAGCTCGTCGTCCGCCCCCACCGGCGCGTAGCGCAAGCTCCCGCGAGTCACCCTGGCCGGGCCGCCTGTGGGCCGTCCGAAGGCGGCCCACAGGCACCGATGTTCACCAACGCTGACCAGTACTTCGCAGGTCAGGCGGCGGATGCGGCCCCGGAGACCTGGGCCAGGTACGCGTTCGTCTTCTCCGGGTCGAAGAAGAAGTTGTCGAAGTCCGCCGGGTTGTCGAACCCGTTGGCGAAGCGGTCGGCGACCGGCTGGAGCTGGCCGGCTGCGCCGATCAGGTTCAGCACGTGCTCCGGCGGTACGCCGAGCATGGCGTTCGTCCACTTCACGACGTGCTGCGCGGTGTCCCAGTAGCGGTCGAAGGTGGACTGCATCCAGTCCGCGTCGAACGGACGGTCGCCGTGCTCGATGATCGACCGGAGGTACGCATCGGCGCACTTGGAGGCCGAGTTGGAGCCCTGGCCGGTGATCGGGTCGTTGGCGACGACCACGTCCGCCACGCCGAGCACCAGACCGCCGCCGGGCAGCCGGCCGATCGGCTTGCGGACGGTCGGGGCATAACGGCCCGCCAGGGTGCCGTTGGCGTCCGTCAGTTCGACCTTGGTGGCACGGGCGTACTCCCACGGCGTGAACTGCTCCATGAGCTCCAGCGTCTTCGCGAGGTGCTCGGAGGGGTCCTTGATGCCCTGGAACACGTCCAGCGGGCCGCCCGGGATGCCTTCCCAGAACAGGATGTCGGCGCGGCCGGACGTGGTCAGGGTCGGCATCACGAAGAGCTCGCCGACGCCCGGGACCAGGTTGCAGCGGACCGCGTCGAACTCGGGGTGCTCGGGGCGCGGGCCCATGCCGTGGACGTACGCGACGGCCAGTGCGCGCTGCGGGGCGTCGAACGGCGAACGGGACGCGTCCCGCCCGAACATGGAGACCAGCTCGCCCTTGCCCGCGGAGACCATCACCAGGTCGTAGGTGCGGGAGAAGTAGTCGAGGTCCGAGACGGCCGCACCGTGGATGACGAGCTGTCCGCCACGCTGGGCGAACGTCTCCATCCAGCCGGCCATCTTCACGCGCTGGTCGACGGACTGGGCGAAGCCGTCCAGCTTGCCGACCCAGTCGATGGCGCGCGAGGAGTCGGGGGCGGCGACCGAGACGCCGAGGCCCTCGATGCGCGGGGCCTGGGACTCCCAGAAGTTGAGCTGGAGGTCGCGCTCGTGCTGCAGCGCCGTGTCGAACATGCACTGCGTCGACATGACCCGGCCGGACCGGATCTCGTCGGCCGTGCGGTTGGACATCAGGGTGACTTCGTACCCACTGGACTGCAGTCCGAGGGCGAGCTGGAGACCGGACTGGCCGGCACCGACTATGAGTATCTTCCGCATCGCGGTTCTCCGTTACTTCTACGTGTACGTGCGCGTGTTGTGTCTAAGCGGGTGTGGCGTCAAGAGCGTGGCCCACAAGGGCCAGCAGCGACTCGACGACCGTGATCCTGTTACGCGCATCCATGATCACAACGGGTACGTGCAGGGGTATGGTCAGGGCCTCCCTGACGTCCTCCGCCTCGAATCCGGGTGTTCCCTCGAAGTGGTTGACGGCCACGATGTACGGCAGTCCGCAGCTCTCGAAGTAGTCGAGCGCGGGAAAGCAGTCGGAGAGCCGCCGGGTGTCGGCGAGCACGACCGCCCCGATCGCGCCGCGCACCAGGTCGTCCCACATGAACCAGAAGCGCTGCTGTCCGGGCGTGCCGAACACGTACAGCACGAGGTCGTCGTCGAGGGTGAGACGGCCGAAGTCCATCGCGACGGTCGTGGTGACCTTGTCGGGCGTCGCGGTGAGGTCGTCGGTCTCCTCGCTGGCCTGGGTCATCAACGCTTCGGTCTGCAGGGGGGTGATCTCGGAGACCGATCCCACGAAGGTCGTCTTGCCGACGCCGAACCCGCCCGCGACCACTATCTTCGTGGCTATGGGGGCCCTGGTGTGGTCCAGCTGCCATGCCTGCAGTGACTCTTCGGTCTGGCTCTCCGGTCCCGGCTGACGCGGGGCGGACAGCAGCGAGTCAGAGACGGCGGAGTCCATTCAGCACCCTTTCGAGCAGTGCGCGGTCGGGCTGGCCGGTGCCGTGACCGGTCCCGTACACACGGATCTTTCCCTGGTCGGCCAAGTCGCTGAGCAGCACTCGGACCACGCCGAGCGGCATCTTCAACAGGGCCGAGATCTCCGCGACCGTACGCATGCGGCGGCAGATTTCGACAATGGCCTGGAGCTCCGGCATCACACGCGTGGTGAGGCTGCCGTTGGTGAGCTCGCGGCGCTCCTCGGGCGCTTCCAGCGCGGCCACGAACGTCTCGACGAGGAGGACGTGACCGAAGCGGGTGCGGCCGCCGGTGAGCGAGTACGGGCGGACCCGGGCAGGCCGGCGGTCGGAACCGCGGACGGGGAGCCTGCGGGCGGGTTCAGCAGCGGGCATCACTGGGCGCTCTCCATCGATTTGCGCAGTTCACTGCGGAGTTCGGGGGTGAGTACGTGTCCGGCACGGCCGACGAAGAGCGCCATGTGGTACGCGATGACGCTCATGTCGCAGTCGGGTGTGGCGTGCACGCCGAGCAGGGATCCGTCGCTGATCGACATGATGAAGACGCTGCCCTCGTCCATGGCGACCATGGTCTGCTTGACGCCACCGCCGTCCATCAGCTTCGCGGCGCCGATGGTGAGGGAGCCGATGCCGGAGACGATGGTCGCGAGGTCGGCGCTGGAGCCCCTGGGGCCGTCCTGCCGGCCCGTCGCTCTGGCGGCGTGGTGGCCGGGGTCGGAGGAGAGCAGCATCAGTCCGTCGGACGAGACGACCGTGACCGAGTGGACCCCTGGCACCTCCTCGACGAGATTGCTCAGCAACCAGTGAAGGTTCCGGGCCTCGGTACTCAGCCCGAATGTGCTGGGCGCAGTCAACTGCGTGCCTCCTCGACTGTGTCCCCCGTGTCATCGATTCGACCGCCGGAACGGTCTGCCAGCTCGGCGTGGTCGGTCTGTGCGGTGCGTTCGCTCCGGTCGACGTCGACGTCGAGGGCAGGGCCGGCGCCGGCGGCACTGCCGACGCCCTCGGCGATCTCCGCCTCGACATCGCGGCGGCCGTCCTTCGCGCCCTGATGGAAGCCGCCGAGGCGACGGCGCAGCGCTTCCTTGTCCAGGCTGCCCTTGCGCTCGGTGGCAGGGGCGGCGGCGGGCTTCACGACCTTGGGGGTGCGCTTGGGCAGCCCCTTGTCGGTGATGCGTTCGCCCTGCGGCTGCTGCTGTGGTTCCGGCTGCCGGGGGCCGGGAAAGGCCTCTGCGACGGTGGTGACGGCCGGGACGGGAGCGGTGAAGGGCTCCTGGCTCTCGTCCGCGGTGCGCTCGTGGCGGTCGGGGCCGATGGCGTACGGGTCGGACGCCATCGGGGCCGCGGGAGCCGGCGGGGCCGCCCGGAACTCCGGGACCTCGGGGAGCCGGACCTGCATCGTGGTCTCGGCCTCTGTCTCGGCGGCGAGCGGCTCAGGTGCGGGCGACTCGGCTGCGACCGGCTCGGTTGCGACCGGAGCCGGTGCGGGCACCGGCTCTGTGCCGGGCTCCGCTCCCGCGTCGCGGATCGACTGCTCGGCCGCGGCGATCAGCGGGTCATCGGGCAGTGCGAGCGTCCGGCCCGGCAGGGAGTTGGAGTTGGCCTCGGCGACCGATCCCGGCAGGTTCAGCGCGGGCGCGTCCCCCGGCACCCGCACCGGCGGCGGGGTGGCGGTCGGCGGCGCCTTCGGCAGCAGCGCCTGCGGCAGCACGACGACCGCCGTCACACCGCTGCCCTTCTGCTCGCGCAGCTGGACCCGCACTCCGTGGCGCGCCGCCAGCAGCGACGTCACCTGGAGTCCGAGGCCCGCTCCGTCCGCGCCCTGCCGGCCCGCCTCGAACGAGGACGCGTCGGCCAGCCGGGCGTTGAGCTCGCCCATGCGTACGGACGACATCCCGATGCCCTCGTCCTGAACGGAGAGCATCACCTCGCCGGACTCCAGCAGCCAGCCGGACAGCTGGACATGGGAGTCGGGCGGCGAGAAGGAGGTCGCGTTCTCCAGGAGCTCGGCGACCAGGTGGCTGAGGTCGTCGGCGGCGAAGCCGGCGATCTGGGCATGCGGTGGCAGCGACTGGATGGTGACCCGCTCGTACCGCTCGATCTCACTAACGGCCGCCCGCAGGACGTCGACCAGCGGGATCGGGCCGGAGTGACCGTGGCCGTGCTCGGCGCCCGCGAGGACCAGCATGTTCTCGCTGTGGCGGCGCATGACCGTGGCCATGTGGTCGAGCTTGAAGAGCGTGGCGAGCCGCTCCGGGTCCTGCTCGCGCTCCTCCAGGCTCTCGATGACGCCGAGCTGGCGCTCGACGAGGCCGAGGGTGCGCAACGAGAGGTTGACGAAGGTGTGGTGGACCGTGTTCTTCAGCTGCTCCAGCTGGGCGGCCAGGTCGGCCGTGCGGACCTGGAGTTCGGCGCGCTGGAGGGACAAGGCCTCGTGCCCGGCGACGAGCTCGCCGCGCTCCTTCTCCAGGTTCGCGAACCGGCCGTTGAACTCGTGGAGCAGCCCCTGCAGCTTGCCGTGCAGCGTGTTGAGGTTCCGTACGACCTGGGCGAACTCGTCGTTGCGGCCGGTGTAGCGGACCGGCTCGGCGGTGCCGGGCTCCGCGGCGAGGCGGGCGGCGCCGATCCGCAGGACGGCGAGCGGCTGGGTGAGCGTGCGGGCCACGGCGGTGGAGACGCCGACGGCGATCAGCAGACAGCCGCCGAGCAGCGCGATGTGCAGTTCGAGCGCGGTGACGTCGTCGTCGCGCAGCTGCTCCAGTCGCTGGATCCGGGCGGTGCCGAGTGCGGACTCGACGCTGCGCATCCGGTCGATGCGGGCGGAGAGTGACGCCTCGACCTTCTTCCGGTTCACCTGCTGGTCGGAGTCCGACAGCTCGGGGCGGTCGGTGAGCGCGGCGAGGTACTTCTCCGCGCTGTTGACCTCGGGCCCGGTGACGGTGGAGGAGAGCTTCTCGCGGGCGGTGGAGCCCGCGGCCTGGTCGAAGTCGGCGAGCGCGGCGAGCTCGCGGACCCTGGCCTGCTGGGCGGCTGCGCTCAGCTCGTCACGGTTGCGGTCGTCCTCGCTCGGGCCCTCGTCCTGGGGCTGCACGGGCAGCCCGGTGAACGGGTCGATCTGCGGGGTGGTGGCCACTTCGCGGGGCACCGACAGCGCGGCGATCAGCAGCCCGCGGGTGGCGGAGGCCTGCTCTGCCGCCTGGCCGAGGGCAAGGGGCGCACGGGTGGCCTCGGCGGCGCGCGGCGGCGTCTTCTCGGCCAGTTCGTCGGCGAGGTCCTGCAGCTTGGCGATGACCTCGGAGTACGCCTGGTGGGCCGCGAGCGCCGAGCCCTTGCCGGTGAGCGCGGTGCGGCGCAGCGAGGGGATCGTGGAGAGGTCGCGGCGCAGCGCGGCCGGGGCCGTGTCGCGGATCTCGTCGATCTGCTGGTCGACGCGGGCGCTGCGGCTGCTGGGTCCGTCGCTCTTCGGGCCGGACTTCTCGGCCCGGCCGCTCGCGATGTAGGCGGTGACCTCGTCACGCTCGTCCGCGAGGGCGTGCGCGAGCGCCACCGCCTGCTGATTCAGCTCGGCGAGCGTGACCAACCGCTGGGACTCGTTCAGTTCGGAGGAGGCGCCGAGCGCCGCGGGCGCACCCGCGGCGATGACGGTGATGCCGACGACCGCGACGCCGGCGACCAGCCGGCTGCGTACGCGTACGGTGCGCCGGGTGGGCTCACCTTCGGCCGGCGGCAGAGGTGTCGCCCCGGAACCGCTTCGCTTGCTGCCCTTGCTCCGAGGCCGCTTCTTCTGCACCGGTGCTCGCAATCTTGACTCGTCCACCCTTGAAGCAGAGGTGACGTTCGGTCACATGGAACGGCGCCCCGACCCCTGGTACGGCTTCTGACCATTCCAGTGCTTTTGAGAGGGGGGCGCGCATCAACCGCTCCGCCACCTGAACGAGTGAACATCACTCCAGAGTTGACGAACAAGTCTCCCCACACGCGTCGTCGCGCACACCCGGGCCCCGGGCTGGAACTTCCGCGCAGGCTTTGGCAGGATGCCCGCCCGCACGCCGCTCGGAGCCATTCCTTCCGCTCAAGAGGCAGGGCTGACCTGCCCGTACGGTCCAACGACGCACTCGTGCAGGGTCGGTGAAGGCGTCGTGCAGACTTGCCGTATGCGTATCGAACTCGCCACCGTCCCCGGTAGCCCCGGGCGCCCCAACGAGGACTGGGCAGCCACCGCGCTTCCCGCCTCCGGCCAGGGCGGGACGCTGGTCCTGCTCGACGGCGTCACTCCGCCGCAGGGGAACGACGGTTGTGTGCACTCCGTCCCGTGGTTCACCGCTCGACTGGGCGCCTCCCTGGTCGAACTGTCGGGTTCGCGGCGGGATCTGCCCCTCATGGAGGTCCTCGCCGAGTCCATCCGGCGCACCGCCGACACGCACCGTTCCTCCTGTGACCTTTCTCACGTACGTACGCCGCAGGCGACCGTCGTGATGGCGCGCTGGGACGAACACGAGATCGAACACCTGGTGCTCTCCGACTCGGTACTGCTGTTCGAGTCGACGGACGGCTCGGTACGCGCACTGCTCGACGACCGGCTCGACCGGCTGCCACCGGGCTCCCTGGCCACCGAGGCGATCGCCGACGCACAGGTGCGCAACAAGGAGGGCGGCTTCTTCACCGCTGCCGCCGACCCCTCGGTGGCGGCCCGCGCGGTGACCGGGCGGACGCCGCGCGCCGAGGTGCGGGCGCTGGCCGCGCTGACGGACGGGGCGAGCCGCTGGACCGAGATGTTCCGCGAAGGGGACTGGGCAGCCTGCCTCGGGGTGCTCCACAAGGAGGGCACACAGGGGCTGATCGACCGGGTCAGGGCGCTGGAGGACGCGGACACGGAACGCACGCATCTGCGGCGCAGCAAGACGCACGACGACGCCACGGCGGCCTACGCGGTGCTGTAGGTCACCCGGGTACACGGTCGGCCGGGAGCGCGGAGGGTACTCCCGAGTGGACGGTTTCCACAGGGCGGAGGTCCGGGAGCGCCCGGGAATGCCGGGCCGGTCCAGGCGCCGGCCGGGTCGAGCCCGGCTCCCTTCATTCCTCCGCGCGGGTGTTCAAGTGGTGCAGCAACCGGGCCAGTTCCGCCACCTCGGCCCGGTCCCAGTCGGCGAGCTTGCGTACGTACCGCTCACGGCGGGCGTCGCGGACGCTGCGGTAACGCGCGAGTCCCTCGTCGGTGAGATGGACGAGGAAGGCCCGCCCGTCGGCCGGATCGGGCTCGCGCGCCACCAGTCCGAGGTCCTCCAGGGCGCGCAGTTGACGGCTCATGGTCGCCTTGCCGACCCCGAAGTACGCCGCGAGATCGGTGGCCCGCTGCTGCCCCGCCGACTCCAGCTGCACGAGGAGTCCGTACGCCGCGGACTCCAGTTCGGGGTGGACCTCGCGCGCCATTTCGCCGGAGCTCGACCGCGCCCGGCGCAGGAACACGGCCAACTCCCGCTCCAGCGCCAGGAATACGTGGTCCACACCAGTCGCCCCGGTCGCGCCGGGTTCACTGCCGCTTTCGCTCCCGTGCACGTCAACACCCCTCATGAGCTTTCCTGCCGCTGAAAGTTTCTTTCACTGCTGGTCATCGCCGCAGCTCCGCCAGTATTTCGCAGGCGTAGACCAACGGCACCGCCCAGGCCCCCTTCCGCCGCGCGGGTCTACGTGCGTAGCGTCACTCCTGACATGTCCACACCATTACATGTCACAGGGGTGCGCCGAGCCGCTCCCCTGGGTCGGCAGATCCCCCCACCGAGACCTCGGAGGCACGCAATGCCCGTGCACAGATCCGGATCCGGAACGACCCGCCGCTCGCGCTTGGCGGCGATGGGAACTCTTCTCGCAGCACTCTCGCTTCTGCTCACCCTGCCCGGCGCGGCCACCGCGGCCGACTCCCCCACCGCCACCACCACACCCGCACGCGGGTCGGCCACGATGGGCATGGGTGTCGTCGCCCATGACGGCCAGGGCGGCCTGCCGCGTGACACGCGCGCCGTGCAGACCGAAGGCGTGGACGTCAGCAGCCACCAGGGCAACGTCGACTGGGCGACCCTCTGGAACAGCGGTGTCCGGTGGGCCTACACCAAGGCCACCGAAGGCACCTACTACACGAACCCCTACTTCGCCCAGCAGTACAACGGCTCGTACAACGTCGGCATGATCCGGGGCGCGTACCACTTCGCCACCCCGGACACCACGAGCGGCGCGACCCAGGCGAACTACTTCGTGGACCACGGGGGCGGCTGGTCGCCGGACGGCAAGACCCTGCCCGGCGTCCTCGACATCGAGTGGAACCCGTACGGCGACCAGTGCTACGGCAAGACCGCGGCCGCCATGGTCTCCTGGATCCGCGACTTCGTGAACACGTACAAGTCACGCACCGGCCGCGACGCGGTCATCTACACCGCGACCAGCTGGTGGCAGGCCTGCACCGGCAACAACGCGGGCTTCGCCACCACCAACCCGCTCTGGGTGGCCCGCTACAACACCACCGTCGGTGAACTCCCGGCCGGCTGGAGCTACTACACCATCTGGCAGTACACGTCGTCCGGCCCGTACGTCGGCGACCACAACCACTTCAACGGCGCCCTCGACCGCGTACAGGCACTCGCCAACGGCTGAGTCCCGCCCCGCCGGGCCCCGGTGACGCACCCCGTCACCGGGGCCCGGACCGCCCCTGGGCACGGCCCGCGACCGGCTGCCCGGAAATCGCGGATACCGGGGATACGCGGAACGGCCCGCACCGCCCTCTCGGGGGTGCGGGCCGTCCGACCGGCCGCGCACGTCATGCCACGCCCGTCACGCCATGGCGCTCACGCCGCGGCCGGGATCCTCTCCTCCACCCTGGCCGAAGCCGGGGCGAGAGCGATCTCCAGCACCTGACGGACATCCGTCACCGGGTGGACCTCCAACTTGTCGAGGACCTCGGCCGGGACGTCGTCCAGATCGGCCTCGTTCCGCTTCGGGATCACCACGGTGGTGATCCCGGCGCGGTGAGCGGCCAGCAGCTTCTGCTTCAGGCCGCCGATCGGCAGCACCCGTCCGGTCAGCGACACCTCGCCGGTCATCGCCACATCCGTACGGACCAGCCGCCCGGAGAGCAGCGAGGCCAGTGCCGTCGTCATCGTGATACCGGCACTGGGGCCGTCCTTGGGGACCGCGCCCGCCGGGAAGTGGATGTGCGCTCCCCGGTCCTTGAGATCGGCGACCGGCAGTTCCAGTTCGGCGCCGTGCGACCGCAGGAAGCTGAGCGCGATCTGCGCGGACTCCTTCATGACGTCGCCGAGCTGGCCGGTCAGGGTGAGTCCCGCAGCACCCGTCTCCGGATCCGCCAGCGACGCCTCGACGAACAGCACGTCTCCGCCGGCGCCGGTCACCGCGAGTCCGGTCGCCACGCCCGGCACCGCGGTGCGGCGCTCGGCCGGGTCCTGGGCGGACTCGGGAACGTGGTGCGGCCGTCCGACGAGACCCCGCAGGTCCTCGTCGGTGACGGTGAACGGGAGCTCCCGGTCGCCCAGCTCGTGCTGGGCCGCGACCTTGCGGAGCAGCCGGGCGACGGCCCGCTCGAGGTTGCGTACGCCCGCCTCGCGGGTGTATTCGCCGGCCAGCTTGCGCAGCGCCGACTCGTCGAGGGTCACCTCGTCCTTCTCCAGACCGGCCCGCTCCAGCTGGCGCGGCAGCAGGTGGTCCCGGGCGATGACGACCTTCTCGTCCTCGGTGTAGCCGTCGAGCCTGACCAGCTCCATGCGGTCGAGCAGCGCCTCCGGAATGGCTTCCAGGACATTGGCGGTGGCCAGGAAGACCACGTCGCTGAGGTCGAGCTCGACCTCCAGGTAGTGGTCACGGAAGGTGTGGTTCTGCGCCGGGTCGAGCACTTCGAGGAGCGCCGCGGCCGGGTCACCGCGGAAGTCGGAGCCGACCTTGTCGATCTCGTCGAGCAGGACGACCGGGTTCATGGAACCGGCCTCCTTGACAGCGCGGACGATGCGTCCGGGAAGCGCACCGACATACGTACGCCGATGGCCGCGGATCTCCGCCTCGTCCCGCACACCGCCGAGCGCGACACGGACGAACTTGCGCCCCATGGCGTGCGCGACGCTCTCGCCGAGGGACGTCTTGCCGACGCCGGGAGGCCCGACGAGGGCCAGCACCGCACCACCGCGGCGCCCGCCGACGACCCCGAGACCGCGGTCGGCACGGCGCTTGCGCACGGCGAGGTACTCGGTGATCCGCTCCTTCACGTCCTCCAGGCCCGCGTGCTCGGCATCGAGGATCTCCTTGGCGGCGCGGATGTCGTACGCGTCCTCGGTGCGCTCGTTCCACGGCAGTTCGAGGACGGTGTCCAGCCAGGTGCGGATCCAGGAACCCTCGGGGCTCTGGTCGGAGGAGCGCTCCAGCTTGTCGACCTCCTTGAGCGCGGCCTCACGGACGTGCTCGGGAAGATCGGCGGCTTCGACGCGTGCCCGGTAGTCGTCGGACTCGTCCTCCGGGTCACCGTTGAGCTCGGACAGCTCCTTGCGTACGGCTTCGAGCTGGCGCCGCAGCAGGAACTCGCGCTGCTGCTTGTCGACACCCTCCTGGACATCCTTCGCGATGGACTCGGCGACGTCCTGTTCGGCGAGGTGCTCGCCGAGCCACTGGATGGCGAGCTTCAGCCGGGCGACCGCGTCGGCGGTCTCCAGGAGCTGCACCTTCTGGGTGGTCGTGAGGAAGGGTGAGTAACCGGAATTGTCGGCGAGGGCCGAGATGTCGTCGATCTGCTGGACCCGGTCCACCACCTGCCAGGCACCGCGCTTCTTCAGCCAGCTGGTGGCCAGGGCCTTGTACTCCTTGACCAGCTCGGCGGCGACACCGGGAAGCGGCTCGGGGACGGACACGTCCACGCGTGTCCCCTCCACCCAGAGCGCGGCCCCGGGTCCGGTGGTCCCGGCGCCGATCCTCACCCGGTCACGGCCGCGGATGAGCGCACCGGGGTCGCCGTCGGAGAGCCGGCCGACCTGCTCGACGGTACCGAGCACACCCGTTCCGGTGTACGTCCCGTCGATCCGCGGCACGAGCAGCACCTCGGGCTTGCCGCCACCCGGCCGGACGGCTGCCTGCGCGGCCTCCACGGCGGCGCGCACATCGGTGTCGGACAGGTCGAGAGGAACCACCATTCCGGGCAGCACGACCTCGTCGTCGAGCGGCAGCACAGGCAGGGTCAGCGGAGTGACCGCGTTGGGCTCATTAGCCATGATCTCCCCTTCGGCATTCAAGTTGAGCTATGCAGGCTCAATGCTCCTGAGCGACATAATGTTCCCGCGGCTGCGTTCGCTCTCAGCGATCTTCCTGGTGCCTCGCCCGCCACCTGCGAAATCCGTTCGCGACTGCCTTGCGCACGGTGGGAGAGTGCCCGCATGGGTGACACACGCGGGGGCGACAGGGGCCTGGCCGAGGACGGGACGATCAGACGTGAAGGCTCGCTGAGCCGCGTACCGGCAACGTTCGCCCCCGTGGTCGAGGCGGCCCGCTCCCGGATCACCGATGCGTTCGACGCCGCGCAATGGCACAGCGCCTACCTCTACCGCAGCATCCCGCGGGTCACGGCCATTCCCGGCGTCTCCGACCTGGACCTGCTGCCCGCCCTGCACGCCGAACCGACCGAGTCCGACCAGGCCGCCGCCCGGCCGTCGACGCCGCTCTCGACGCCTCGTTCGGCCCGCGACATGGAGGAGGCCGCGGAGATCTTCGGCCGGTACCGCCCGGAGCGAATCGGTGAACGGCGTCCCGATGACGACGGCAGCAGTAGCAGCGGGGGCGCAGCACCGCGTACCTCTGCCGCACAATCCCGTCCGCACCGCGCAGGGCACCTGCCGCAGATGAACCGGTGAGGCACCGCCGTCCGATACCGGTAGAGGGGACGTGAGGCTGATGCACCCCTCGGGGGAGAACGGGACCGGCGATGACGACGCGCTGCTGCGCGCCGTCGCACATGCGGATGCGGCGGCTCTCGCCACGCTCTACGGCCGGCATGCCGACCGACGCTTCGCCCGGCTGAGCCGCCGGTGCGCGCACGTACGCGGCCGGCCGCGGTCCGTCCCTCCCGCAGACCGTCTCGGACGGCTGCTTCCTGGTCTCGATCGCCCTGGCCGGTTTCGTCGTCGGCCGACTGCCCCCGTGGCGGCTGACCGCACCGGTTCCGGCGTTCTGCACGTACGTCGGGGCGGCGCTCCTGGCCGGGGCGGCGCTCCTGGTGGTGCGCGGCGCACGGCCGGAGCCCCGGTGACCACACCTTTCGACTCCTCGCGCCCCACCCGGATCCACCGATTCCGGCCCCGCCCGCGCCGTCCGACGAGGATGGTGGAATCCATCCGCCGCCTACCGGAGACCGAGGACATGCCGACCGCCGACCGCCGCACCGCTCACAGCTCCGTCACACTCGACCGCCGCGAGGGACCGTACGGGGAGGTCGTCCTGCGGGAGCGGGGGGACGACTTCGAGATCATCGCCAACGGGTGCTTTCTGATGGACACCGCGGACGGGCGCTCCGAACGGCTGTTGATCGATGCCGCACTCGCCGCACTGCCCGCCGGGCGGACGGATCCGGCAGTGCTCGTCGGAGGGCTCGGGGTCGGCTTCTCGCTGGCGCACGCCGCCGCCGAGCCGCGCTGGGGGCGAATCGCGGTGGTCGAGCGGGAACAGGCGATCATCGACTGGCACCTGGACGGGCCGCTGGATCGGATCTCCGCTGCGGCGCTCGCCGATCCGCGGACGGCGATCCTGGCGACGGATCTCGTCACTTATCTGCGTACGACTACGGACCGTTACGACGCGTTGTGTCTGGACATCGACAACGGACCGGACTGGACCGTCACCGAGGACAACGGAAGTCTCTACTCCGCTTCCGGCCTGGCGGACTGCTGGGAACGGCTCAATCCGGGTGGGGTGCTGGCGGTGTGGTCCGCGCAGCCGTCCGCCGCCTTCGAACAGGCCCTGCAGAATGCCGGATTCAGTGGCGTAAGGACGGAAGAGGTGCATGTTGCCCGAGGTGTGCCCGACGTGGTTCATCTCGCACTTCGGGACGGCTGAGGTTCCCCCGCCGGGTATCCGGGCCCCTGGACGCCCGGGGGCCAAGCGTCACAAGACAGACACTCCGCCGCCTGCTTGCGTCCAACCCGTTCCCGTGCCGTTACACCCTGCGTAGCCGGGAACAGTCTGCTGGCTTTACGCTGCTGAGCGGCAAACGGGATCACCCACGAAATTCACAAGCGAAGACCGTGCGTCCGGGGGAATGACCCCCGCGAGAACGGGCAGGGGCGGGGCGATGGAACAGACACACACCACCCACAACGGTGTCGCGGCCACCCCGGGCGCGCAGCGCCGGGTGCTGGTGGTCGAGGACGACGCGACGATCGTCGACGCCATTTCCGCACGCCTGCGGGCCGAGGGCTTTCTGGTGCAGACCGCGCTCGACGGCCCCGCGGCCGTCGACGCGGCCGAGGCCTGGCAGCCCGACCTGATGGTGCTCGACATCATGCTTCCGGGCTTCGACGGCCTGGAGGTCTGCCGCCGGGTTCAGGCCACACGGCCGGTGCCGGTGCTGATGCTGACCGCCCGGGACGACGAGACCGACATGCTCGTCGGCCTCGGCGTCGGCGCCGACGACTACATGACCAAGCCGTTCTCCATGCGTGAACTGGCGGCCCGGGTGCATGTCCTGCTGCGCCGGGTCGAGCGCGCTGCGCTGGCCGCGGTGACGCCGCGCAGCGGCATCCTGCGCCTCGGCGAGCTGGAGATCGATCACGCCCAGCGCCGGGTCCGGGTGCGCGCGGAGGACGTCCACCTGACGCCGACCGAGTTCGACCTGCTGGTCTGCCTGGCGAACACACCGCGCGCGGTGCTCTCCCGGGAGCAGCTGCTCGCGGAGGTCTGGGACTGGGCGGACGCTTCCGGTACCCGCACCGTCGACAGCCACATCAAGGCGCTGCGCCGGAAGATCGGCGCGGAGCGGATCCGTACCGTGCACGGTGTCGGTTACGCCCTGGAGACCCCGGCGCCATGACCCGGCCCGGCTCCGGACTGCGCCCTTTCTCGATCAAGGCCAAGCTGGGCACGCTGGTCGTGGTCTCGGTGTTCATCACGACCGGACTGCTGATGGTGGCGGTGCGCACCAGGACCGAGCTGCGGTTCATCACGGTGTTCTCGGTGATCGCGACGCTGCTGATCACCCAGTTCGTGGCGCACGGGCTGACGGCGCCGCTGGACGAGATGACGAAGGTGGCCCGGTCGATCTCGCACGGCGACTACACCCGACGGGTGCGGGGCGCGGACCGGCGGGACGAGCTCGGCGATCTGGCCCAGACGATCAACCTCATGGCGGACGATCTGGAGGCCGTGGACCTGCACCGCAAGGAGCTGGTGGCCAATGTCTCGCATGAGCTGCGCACTCCCATCGCGGCGCTGAGAGCCGTCCTGGAGAACGTCGTGGACGGGGTCTCCGCCGCTGATCCGGAGACCATGCGCACGGCGCTGAAACAGACGGAGCGGCTCGGCAGGCTGGTGGAGACGCTGCTGGACCTGTCCCGGCTGGACAACGGGGTGGTCACCCTCAAGGCCCGCCGTTTCGAGGTGTGGCCGTATCTCTCGGGCGTACTGAAGGAAGCGAACCTCGCCGCCTCGCACCGCAGGCTGTCCTCCGGCTCCGGGAACCACACCCGCACGGACGTACATCTGCATCTGGACGTGTCGCCGCCCGAGCTGACCGCGCACGCGGACGCGGAGCGGCTCCACCAGGTGGTGGCCAATCTGATCGACAACGCGGTCAAGCACAGCCCGCCGCACGGCCGGGTCACGGTGCGGGCACGGCGCGGCACGCTGCCGGAGTCGCTGGATCTCGAGGTCGTGGACGAGGGTCCGGGCATTCCGGAGTCCGAGCGGCACCGGGTCTTCGAGCGTTTCAACCGTGGCAAGGTGGCGTCCCCGCACGGTCCGGGCAGTGACGGCGGTACGGGCCTGGGCCTGGCGATCGCCCGTTGGGCCGTGGATCTGCACGGCGGTCGCATCGGAGTGGCCGAATCGGCTCGCGGCTGCCGGATCCAGGTCACCCTTCCGGGGATCTCTCAACCACGCAGTTGACGTAGGGCCCGAACCGGAAGGGCACGTTCTACGCGTCGTCCCACGAGGGGATATGGTCCACGTGGCCGTAGCCACGGCCACGCGTACCCGGAGTGAAGCGGAACCACGCTTGTTTCCCGCCATTTCCAGCACCGAAACCCGCTCTTTGATGTGACTTGCACGACGAAGACCGGCCCGGTCTGCATGGAACGGTCAAGGAGGCGTAGCCTTGATTTCCGCTGTCCATCACCTTGTGAAGCGGAAGAGGGCGGTTGCCGCCGTGTCGTCTCAGTCCCCCAGTAACTCGAGCATCTCGACCGACCAAGCCAGCCCGGGTGCAAACCCGGCTGCCGCTTTCGGCCCCAATGAGTGGCTCGTCGACGAGATCTACCAGCAGTACCTCCAGGATCCCAATTCGGTCGATCGCGCCTGGTGGGACTTCTTCGCCGACTACAAGCCGGGTACGTCCGGCACGGCGGACAAGCCCGTTCCCGGCGCCGCAGCCGCGGGGGCTGCGGTAACTCCGGCCCCGGCTGCCACCGCACCGGCGCAGACCGACCACGCCGCACCGGCCGCTCCGGCGCAGCCCGTGGCCCAGGCTCCGGCTCCGGCCGCCGCACCCGCCGCCCCGGCGGCGCCCGCGGTTGCCGCACCCGCTGCTCCGGCCGCACCGGCCGCTCCGGTGAAGGCCGCGCCCGCGGCACCCGCCGCGCCGGCAGCCGCGAAGGCCCCCGCCAAGGCGGCCCCGGCCACCGCGGCGGCCGAGGGCCCCGAGTACGTGACGCTGCGCGGTCCGTCCGCCGCCGTTGCGAAGAACATGAACGCCTCGCTGGAGCTGCCGACGGCCACGTCCGTCCGCGCCGTCCCGGTGAAGCTGCTCTTCGACAACCGCATCGTCATCAACAACCACCTCAAGCGCGCCCGCGGCGGGAAGATCTCCTTCACGCACCTCATCGGGTACGCGATGGTGCAGGCCCTCAAGGCCATGCCGTCGATGAACTACTCCTTCGCGGAGAAGGACGGCAAGCCGACCCTGGTCAAGCCGGAGCACGTCAACCTCGGTCTGGCCATCGACCTGGTGAAGCCGAACGGCGACCGCCAGCTGGTCGTCGCGGCCATCAAGAAGGCCGAGACACTCAACTTCTTCGAGTTCTGGCAGGCGTACGAGGACATCGTCCGCCGCGCCCGCATCGGCAAGCTCGGCATGGACGACTTCACCGGAGTCACCGCCTCGCTGACCAACCCCGGCGGCATCGGCACCGTCCACTCGGTGCCCCGCCTGATGCCCGGTCAGGGCCTCATCATGGGTGTCGGCGCGATGGACTACCCGGCGGAGTTCCAGGGCACCTCCCAGGACACCCTGAACAAGCTGGGCATCTCGAAGGTCATGACGCTGACCTCGACGTACGACCACCGGGTCATCCAGGGCGCCGCCTCCGGCGAGTTCCTGCGGATCCTGGCCCAGCTGCTGCTCGGCGAGAACGAGTTCTACGACGAGATCTTCAAGGCGCTGCGCATCCCCTACGAGCCGGTCCGCTGGCTCAAGGACATCGACGCCTCGCACGACGACGACGTCACCAAGGCCGCGCGGGTCTTCGAGCTGATCCACTCCTACCGGGTCCGCGGTCACGTCATGGCCGACACCGACCCGCTGGAGTACCGCCAGCGCAAGCACCCCGACCTGGACATCACCGAGCACGGCCTCACCCTGTGGGACCTGGAGCGGGACTTCGCGGTCGGCGGTTTCGCCGGCAAGACGATGATGAAGCTCCGCGACATCCTCGGTGTGCTGCGTGAGTCGTACTGCCGCACCACCGGCATCGAGTTCATGCACATCCAGGACCCGAAGCAGCGCAAGTGGCTCCAGGACCGGGTGGAGCGTCCGCGCCCGAAGCCGGAGCGCGAGGAGCAGCTGCGGATCCTGCGCCGCCTCAACGCCGCCGAGGCGTTCGAGACGTTCCTGCAGACCAAGTACGTCGGCCAGAAGCGGTTCTCGCTGGAGGGCGGCGAGTCCGTCATCCCGCTGCTCGACGCCGTCATCGACTCCGCAGCCGAGGCCCGCCTCGACGAGGTCGTCATCGGCATGGCCCACCGCGGCCGGCTGAACGTCCTGGCGAACATCGTCGGCAAGTCGTACGCGCAGATCTTCCGTGAGTTCGAGGGCAACCTCGACCCGCGGTCGATGCACGGCTCCGGCGACGTGAAGTACCACCTGGGCGCCGAGGGCACCTTCACCGGCCTGGACGGCGAGCAGATCAAGGTCTCGCTGGCCGCCAACCCCTCGCACCTGGAGGCGGTCGACCCGGTCCTGGAGGGCATCGCCCGCGCCAAGCAGGACATCATCAACAAGGGCGGCACGGACTTCACGGTCCTGCCCGTCGCGCTCCACGGCGACGCGGCCTTCGCGGGCCAGGGCGTCGTCGCCGAGACGCTCAACATGTCGCAGCTGCGCGGCTACCGCACCGGCGGCACCGTGCACGTGGTGATCAACAACCAGGTCGGCTTCACCGCCGCCCCGGAATCGTCGCGTTCCTCGATGTACGCCACCGACGTGGCGCGCATGATCGAGGCGCCGATCATCCACGTCAACGGCGACGACCCCGAGGCCGTCGTCCGGGTGGCCCGTCTCGCCTTCGAGTTCCGCCAGGCGTTCAACAAGGACGTCGTGATCGACCTCATCTGCTACCGCCGCCGCGGTCACAACGAGGGCGACAACCCGGAGTTCACCAACCCGCAGATGTACACCCTGATCGACAAGAAGCGCTCGGTGCGCAAGCTGTACACCGAGTCGCTCATCGGTCGCGGCGACATCACGCTGGAAGAGGCCGAGCAGGCGCTCCAGGACTTCCAGGGCCAGCTGGAGAAGGTCTTCGCGGAGGTCCGCGAAGCCACCTCGGCTCCGGCTCAGACCCATGTCCCGGACGCGCAGCCCGAGTTCCCGGTCGCCGTCACCACCGCGGTCTCCCAGGAGGTCGTGAAGCGGATCGCCGAGTCCCAGGTCAACATCCCGGAGCGGATCACGGTCCACCCGCGCCTGATGCCGCAGATGCAGCGCCGTGCCGCCTCGGTGGAGAACGGCACGATCGACTGGGGCATGGGCGAGACCCTGGCCATCGGTTCGCTGCTGATGGAGGGCACTCCGGTCCGGCTCGCCGGCCAGGACACCCGCCGCGGCACCTTCGGTCAGCGTCACGCGGTCCTCGTCGACCAGGTGACCGGCGAGGACTACACCCCGCTGCTCTACCTCACCGACGAGCAGGCCCGTTACAACGTCTACGACTCGCTGCTCTCCGAGTACGCGGCGATGGGCTTCGAGTACGGCTACTCGCTGGCCCGCCCGGAGTCGCTGGTCATCTGGGAGGCCCAGTTCGGTGACTTCGTCAACGGCGCGCAGACCGTCGTCGACGAGTTCATCTCCTCGGCCGAGCAGAAGTGGGGCCAGACCTCCGGCGTCACGCTGCTCCTGCCGCACGGCTACGAGGGCCAGGGCCCGGACCACTCGTCCGCCCGCCCGGAGCGCTTCCTCCAGATGTGCGCGCAGGACAACATGACGGTCGCCATGCCGACGCTGCCGTCGAACTACTTCCACCTCCTGCGGTGGCAGGTGCACAACCCGCACCACAAGCCGCTGATCGTCTTCACCCCGAAGTCGATGCTCCGTCTCAAGGCGGCGGCGTCGAAGGTGGAGGAGTTCACCACCGGCGGCTTCCGCCCGGTGATCGGCGACGACTCGGTCGACCCGAACGCGGTCCGCAAGGTCGTCTTCTGCGCCGGCAAGGTCTACTACGACCTGGAGGCCGAGCGCGAGAAGCGCGGTGTCACGGACACGGCGATCATCCGTCTGGAGCGCCTGTACCCGCTGCCGGGTGCCGAGCTCCAGGCCGAGATCGCCAAGTACCCGAACGCCGAGAAGTACCTGTGGGCCCAGGAGGAGCCGGCCAACCAGGGCGCCTGGCCGTTCATCGCCCTGAACCTGATCGACCACCTGGACCTGGCCGTCGGCGCCGACGTCCCGCACGGTGAGCGCCTGCGCCGTATCTCGCGGCCGCACGGCTCGTCCCCGGCGGTCGGCTCGGCCAAGCGGCACCAGGCGGAGCAGGCTCAGCTGGTCGCCGAGGTCTTCGAGGCCTGATCAGCGGCCGTACGAACCGGAGGGCCCGGTCCCGCGAGTGATCGCGGGAGCGGGCCCTCCGGCGTGTGCGGGGGGCGGCGGTCTCCGGCGCGGGAGTCAGATCAGCTGCGGCTCGAAATCCCAGAAGGGCCGGTTGCGCGAACGCGCCGAGACCGTGTGCACGTGCTGCGCCCCCAGTGTCGATACCAGGTCGCCCAGCGCTTCGCTCTCCACCTTGTCGGCCCGCCGACGGTCCCGGGTGCCGCGCAGATCCGCCGCATACGCGATACGGGCGGACAAGGTGAGCGGATGAGTGCGGCCGAGTGCCTCGGCAGCACGCGCGATGACCGATTCCGTCAAGGCCGCCGCGGACTCCGGCTCACCCACGAGATTGCGCAGCGCCGAGGCATTGATGGCGACGCCGAGGGTCCACGGGTGGTTCTCACCGACGGCGCGCGTCATGTCCAGGAGCGCATTCTCGCCCAGGACGTGCGCCTGCTCCCGCTCCCCGACGTTACGCAGGATCAGGGCATGGTTGGAGCGGACCCCCGCTACGTACGGGTGGTTCTCGCCGAGCATCCGTACGTACCCGTCGACGACGCGTTCGCTTATCGCCCTCGCCTGGTCGATGTCCGCGTGCTCACGGGCGAAGCAGCTCTGTCCGGCCGCAAACATCATGGTCAAGGGGTCGTCCTCGCCGAGCACCCGTTCGCTGCGTTCGAGTACGCGGGTGAAGAGGGACGCCGCTGCGGCTCGGTCGCCACCGCGGTAGAGGCACAGGGCCAGATTGTGTTCGGACAGGAGCGTCTGCGGGTTGTCCTGGCCCAGCACGATGTGGTGCATGCGGGTGCTGCGCGTCTGGAGGGACTCGGCCTCGGCGTACCGGCCCAGGAGCCGCAGATCGGTCGAGTAGTTGATCTCCGAACTCAGTGTCCAGCCGTGGCGGTGTCCCAGGCGGTCCCGGTGCTTGTCCAGGGTGCGCCGGTTGAGCTCCCGCGATTCCTCGTAGCGGCCGAGCAGACGGAGCGAAATGGCCAAGTTGTTCTGGGCGGTGATGGTCCGGGAGTCGTCGCCGAGGATTTCGCGGTAGGAGTTCAGCAGCCGCTGGGACATCTCCAGGGCGTCCTCGTACCTGCCGAGCCCCCGGAGATCCGCGGCGAGGCCGTTGCAGGCCCGCAGGAACTCCAGGTCCCTCTCGCCCCGCTCCCTGCGCAGATGATCCACCGCGGCCTGCTCCATGGCTGCGGTCTCCGCGTAGTTGCCCACGGAACGCAGCAGGTTGGCGTAGTTGTAGCTGAGGTCCCAGATCCGCGGGTGGGTCTCGCCGAGCAGCTCCTTCCAGGCGGCCATGGCCCGCCCGGCAAGCTTGATGCCCGCCCGGTACTCCCCAGAGAAGTACATGTAGCGCAGGCAGTTGAGCACCAGGGTGTGCACGGCAGGATCGGTGCTGCGCAGGACATCGGCCCATTTGAGATGCGGTGTGATCTCGGCGTAGGCGGGCCACTGCCGGGAGTCGATGGGCCGGCCGGGGTCCGCCGCGGTGAGCGCGCGCCGTACGACGCCGGCGAACTCCTCCCGGTCCCGCTCGGGCATGTCCTTACCAATGATCTGGTGCACCATGCGGTGCAGGTAGACCGATTCCCCGGCGATGGACACCTCGTCGTCGGAGGACTCGTGGGACTCCAGCCGGACCACGGAGTACTGGCGGAGCTGGCTGATGGCACGGTTCCACAGCAGCGGGTCGTTCATCAGCCCGGCCAGTTGCTCGGGCAGATCGCCGGAGGGCATGTCCTTCAGCAGCCGCACAGGAATCGAACCGGGCGCGAAGAAGCTGCACAGGCGCAGCAGGTCGACGGACTCGGGGACGGTCTCCCTGAGTTTGTTCAACAGTATCGACCATGCGGTCTGGAAGGCCAGCGGGAAGTCCGCGGACACCTTGACCACGTCCTGGTCGATGCCCCCGCCCAGGAGTTCGATGTACTCCTCGACCGACATGTCGGAGTCGTTGAGCCAACCCGCCGTCTGGTCGAGCAGGAGGGGCAGATCCTCCAAGGCCTCGGCGAGCCGGTCCGCGTCGGACGGGGTCAGCCGGGGTGCACGGCGGCGGATGAACGAGACCGACTCGTCCCTGCTGTAGACCGGGACCTCGACGAGATTACTGTTGTGCTCACCCCACTCGGGGTTGCGCGAGGTGATCAGCACATGGCCGGGGCCGGTCGGCACCAGGTCCCAGATGTGCTCGGGTTCGTCGGCGCCGTCCAGGACGAGCAGCCAGTGGGAATACGGATCGCCGCGCCGCAGGGAGTCGCGGACCGCCCGGAGCCGTTCGCCGTACTCGGCACCGGTGGGCAGACCGAGTTCGGGGGCGAGTTCGGCGAGTTTCTGGCGGTACAGGGCCCGGCGGTCGGCCGGTACCCACCAGACCACGTCGTACTCGGAGCCGAACCGGTAGACGTACTCGGCGGCCAGCTGCGTCTTCCCCACGCCGGACATGCCGTGGAACGTGACGACACCGGCACCCCGCCCGGCGCCCTGGAATGCGTGATAGGTGTCGCCCAACAGGCGCTCGCGTCCGGTGAAGCGTGTGTTGCGGCGGGGAACTCCGCCCCAGACCTCGGGGGTGTCCGCCGGGAAACGCGGCCCGGGCGTGGTGTCGGCCTGGTCGGGCAGTGGGTCCGTGGGCAGGGACAGGGCGACCAACATGCGGCGTTCGGCTTCGGCGGCGCCGACGTTGGTGAGATCGGCGGCTCCGAAGACGGAGGTGGCGGCAGGCAGCGCGGACGTGGTGAGCGAGACCGCCGCGAAGCGCTCACGGTCGAGTGCGACGACATTCCGCAGCGCTCTGTTCCACTCGTCATGGCTCCGGGGGCCGAGCTGGAAGTACCACTCGCTGAGGACGACGAGGATGCGCCCCGGAGCAAGCATCAGGTCCTGGAGCGATTCCTCCAGCGTGGCTTCGTCCTGCGGGTCCCAGCGCTGATAGACGACATGCACTCCGCGCCGTTCGAGACGGTCCCCGATCCAGGCTGCCCAGGCTCGGTTGA
Organism: Streptomyces sp. NBC_00353; assembly: GCF_036108815.1. Taxonomy (NCBI): domain Bacteria; kingdom Bacillati; phylum Actinomycetota; class Actinomycetes; order Kitasatosporales; family Streptomycetaceae; genus Streptomyces; species Streptomyces sp. NBC_00353. The sequence goes on from NZ_CP107985.1 coordinate 3,992,721, forward strand.
ATCCGGCGAAACTGATCGTGACGGATTGCGTCCCCGATGCGTCAACTTGCTTACCTGCTAGGGGCATTCAGCCGTCTCCCTGCATCATTACAAGCCCTACTAACTTATCATCAGGAAAGGTCGGTGACGGTGAATCACTGCCACGCAGGGGCCACCGTCACACACGACCGGAGTCGTTCCTCTGCTGCCATATCACGCGGGCCGTGCTCACATAGGCGCGCGCGCGGGCCAGGTGGCCTGCCGGGGGCGGACAATCCGCCAGACGGTGGTAGAGCGTGATCAGTTCATTGACGACGACCCTTCCCTCCGGGGTGAGCGCGCCGGACCCGGCGAGGACCGGCAGAACCGCACCGGTCTGCTCCCGGCTGCGTGTGTGTTCGGTCCAGGCGAGGTCACGCAACCCGGCGCTCTGCGCGCCGAGCGCACACCGCTGCCAGAAGTCGGCGAGCGCGAGATGGGCGTACGCACCCTGGAACAGCCCGTCGAAAGGCCGTGGGTCGGGTCGCCAGGGCGCGAAGTGACGCGGGGTCGTGTCCTCGCGGTGCAGCGGAACCAGTGCGGCGAGCGCGGCCAGTTTGGTGTGCTGAAGTTCGTGCACGAGCGTCGAGGCCAACAGTGCCGGGGAGGCCGGCCTGCTGCTCAGGACGGCGCCGAACGCCTCGCGGCGGGTCCCGCTGCAGTGGGCGGCCCCGTCACCGGCACCGCCGGATCCGGGCGGCGGCGCGAGGGGGACCAGACACCGCAGCAGGGCGGCCGCCTCGGCGAGCCGGTGAGCGCCCCCGATACGCAGCAGGGGCGTCACGCGCGTCCACGACGCCGCCCAGGTGCTCTGTTCCCCGGTGTCCCGCGGGGCGGCGTCGCCGAGACCGTGACGGCGCTGCCCGCTGCCGGACGTGCGGTAGGGGTCGAGGTTGTCGAGCGGCACGAGGGCACCGCCTGCCACCAGGGCCGGAAGCGCGAGCAGGGGCAGCCAGCGCGGGTCGGCGGGTTCGGCCGCGCTGCCGCCGAAGCGGACGACGAGGTCCGTCGCGTGCCGCTGTCGTACCGTCAGCCGCTCTCCGTCGAAGTGGAGGTCGGCCTCGCCCGGGAGCGTACGCAACGAGCCGAGCGTCGGCAGCGGCAGCGTGGTGGCGACGGCAGTGAGCCGAGTGGTGAAGGGCAGCGCGGACCGGATGGCCGCCGCCGCGGCGATGGCTCCGAGGTGCGAGAGATCGGCTCGCAGCACCGGTCCGCCCCGTCCGGAGAACAGACCGTACAGGCAACCGCGGACCCACGGGCCCACCAGCGGATAGAAGAGCACTGATCGCGCGGCGTCCCGGTCGGCTCGCTCCGCCGCCGCCAGTAGCGCCCAGTGGGTGTGGAGCCGGTCGAGCCGGTCGGCGGGGCAGACGTCCGCGGGCGCCTGACCGGCGGCGTCGAGCAGCGCCCGCAGGGAGGCGAGCCTGCGGGTGTGCTGGTCCCGGGCGAGCAGATCGAGTGCCTCGGGCCCTCCCCCGGTCCGGCCCAGCTCGCGCAGGAACCGGTCGGGAACGGCGGAGGTCATGCGGGGGCTCCCGCGGTCGCGTCGGACAGCCCGGCCGCGACATGGCGGATCAGCCGGTCGAGGTCGGCGCAGTAGACGGAGGGGTTGATGAAGCCGTGTCCGGCACGGTATCGGTGGGCGTAGTGACCGCCGCCGCAGACCGTGAGCAGCGGGCAGGAACGACATGTGGCGGCGAGCGCACCAGCGCCCCCCTGACGTGCGGCGACCCCCGGGTGACGCAGGGCCCGGTCGAAGCTGTGCCGGAAGACGTCGAGTCCGGTGGCGGCTGCCGTGTCGTAGGCCGATTTGAGGGAGTCGACCTGTTCGATCGCCCCGTCGGTCTCCACGACCACGGCGTTGAGCGGGTCGAGGCCGAGGGCCTCGGCCGCGGCCGGCAGCCCGAGCAGCAGCGCGAGACATTCCTCGAAGAGCCGTATCCGGGTCTCGCGTCGTCCGGCCGGCCACCAGCGGTCGAAGACGGCGCACAGCCAGTCGCCGTACGGGGTGGGCCGGCCACCGGTCCGTCGCGCTCTCGCTGCCGTGGCGTCCCGCGGACGGACTCCGGTCAGACCGGGGGGCGGCGCGGACCAGTTCCCGTGCGGCAATAACAGGTCCAGGGTGGGCGGGCGGAGGTCGAGGAGCGAGGCGTACATCTCGACGGGATCGCTCTGCAGGTCCACCACGGTGAGGATGCCTGCGTAGGTCTCGGGGTGGTGGTCGGCGAGGAGGCGTGCGCCCCGCAGAGCGGCGGGCCACGACGGCCGGCCCGCGTGGTCGACACGCAGGGTGTTGTGGGCGGCCAGACCTCCGTCGAGACTGATGCCGACCCGAATGCCCGCGCCGGCCAGGGTCGCGATGCCGGCGTCGGTGAGCAGCGTGGCATTGGTCTGCACGGTGGTGTGCAGGACGCAGCCTTCGGGAAGCCCCTCACGCACCCGGTCGGTGAAGGCCGCCAGCCGTTCGGCGCCGGCCAGCAGGGGTTCGCCGCCGTGCAGTACGAGGGCCACCTCGGTCAGCCGGTGGGTTGCGGCGTGCTCGGCAATGCGGGACGCGGTGTGCTCCAGGACATCGGCCGGCGTCGCGGCCGGGCGGTCACGCCAGGTCCGGTCCGGCCCCGCGTACAGGTAGCAGTACCGGCAGGCGAGGTTGCAGCGGCCGTACATCTTGACGATGAACTGCCCGAAGGGCACCGCGTCGTGGCGTTCTGGCCAGGTGTCAGACGACGCGCGCGTGGTCGTCTGTCGAGACACGCCGGCCCCCTCGCTGTGCGCCCCACGGCACGCCCTGCCGGACGGCCCCCGCCGTCGAGAGGAGTCTCTCTGGCCCGGCGGGACCGCAAACACCACCGATGAGAGGTTGCCCTGTTCGCGGGGGTGGACGGCCGAAACCGGCCGGGTCGCCCGCCCGGCACGGGTCCGTTTCCCTGCCGGGGCCCCCGGCCCGACCGCTCAAAGCGCGCTCTGGAAACCCCACAGCATCTCCCCCGGCCGTTCGGAACGACCGCGCAGGTCTTCGATCACCGCCCTGAGGACCGGATGGTCCACGGTGCGCAGCGTCTCGAGATCGATCTCCAACAGGTCGGGGAGGACGCCGGTGCCGCGCTCCGGCGCCTGCGTCGGCCTTGCCTCGTCCTTACGTGCGGACACGCTCATCACCGCTCCCGGTTACCGTCGTACTCGGCTCACTGCCATGCGCTCGTCCGTGGGCGCAGGGCACCTGGTGTTCCGGCTGCGAGCGCACGCCGTCGTGCGCTCATCGTTCAAGTTCGGCAAGGCGGGCTGCGGACGACTCACCCGCCGCGCCACCGCCGTCCGGCATCGTGCGCCACTCCTGGGCGGCCGCTCGGTAGGCCTCACGTGCCGCTCGGGGCCGGCCTGCTTCTTCATAGGTCATACCCCGACAGTGGTTGGCCTGAGCACTCAACTCCACTGCTTGTAGAAACTGTTGCGGATTCTCCCGCTCGGCTGCGGCCGTCCGGGCCGATTCGGCGGCGTCCCGGAACGCCTCGGCCGCCTCGTCCAGCCGGGTCGGCCGGTGCAGCACGTGGTACGCATCGACGTGCGACCGGCCGAGTTCCAGCAGACAGCGGGCGGCTGTCAGCGGATCGCGTGCTTCCCGGGCCGCGAGCCCGAAGAGATGCTCGGCCTCCCGCAGATCGACCCGGTCCTCGGTGGCCCGGTGCCGCAGCATGAGGGCCCGGCCGAGCATGAGCAGCCGGTCCGACTGGCTGTTGCTGTCCGAAGGGGTCTCAGTGCGGCAGTCGCGCAGGATGCGCACTGCCGTGCCGATGTACGGCCGCCCGTCGGGCAGTTCGGCACGGCGCAGCATGATCTCGCCCCATTCGGCGAGCAGATCCGCGTGGGCCCGGGAGTCCCTCGGCGTCCCGCGGGCGGCCCGGCCGAACCACTCTGCCGCGAGGCCGAGTTCGTCCGCGTCACCGGTGTGCTCGTACCGCGCCGCGCAGACCCGCCCCGCTCTGAGCTGCAGCAAGGCGCGCGTCCGCTGGTCGCGTACGGTTGCCAGTGCCTGCTCGACCAGGGTCGCTGCCTCATCGGGCTCGGTGCCTGAGGCCAGCAGGGCATCCACCAGGTCCAGCAGGATCCGAGTCTGCGTGCCCATGGTCTGCGCGCCCCCCTCCCCGGCGAGCACCTTGCGAAGCGACCGGGCCCCCTGTCCCGCGTAGAGCCGGGACTGCTCGGGGTCGGCCGTCGCCCGGGCCAGATGCAGCAGTGTGCGGCCGTGCGCCAGCGACAGGCTCATCGGGCGGTTCTCCTGATCGGGCCAGACGTCGGCGAACGCCTCCAGCATGCCGACCGCCCCCTGCAGCAGGGAGCTGTCGCCGCTGAGCCGCCATTGCGCCTCCATCGCCCGCACCCGCTCCAGGGTGAGCCGCAGCGCTTCGGCGGGGTCGAGTCCGGCCGCCGCACAGGCGACTGTGTACTCGGCGTCGGCGCGGCGCAGGAGGCTCAGCGCCCCGCGCCGGTCGCCGCGCCGCCGCCGGTCGTCGGCCGCGGCGTGCAGCACCTTGGCCAGCACGGCCCGTTCACGCGCCGCCCCGGGCTGCGCGGCGGCGAGTTCCGCGGCGTGCTCGGCCTCGCGCAGCAGCTCGCTGCCGCCCTGGACCTCCCACAGCCGCAGCACACACCGGGCGTACTCGGCCCAGAGTTCGGGGTCGGCGCCAGGCAGCTCCTCGCGTTCGGTGGCGCCCCGCAGCAGCTGCACGGCGTCGATCAGGTACTGCACCATGCTGTCCACGTCGAAATGACGCAGGAGCGCGCGGGCGCTCTGCACCGCCGTGTGCGTCGTGCGGTCGGTGGCGTCGCGACCGCGCCGGTCGCCGTAGAGCGCGAACTGCTCGGGCAGGGGCATGAAACGCTCCAGTACGCGGGCCGCGACCTCGGCGAAGGGGTGGGGGACGCGCGACCCGCTTCCACCGCTCTCCCCGTTCTCGTCACCCTCTTCGCTCTCCCCGTTCTCGCCGAAGCCGCCGCCGTACGTGCGGGGCCCGATGTCCGTGACGTACGAGGAGGCGCCCCTGCCCTCCCCGAGCTGCGCGAACGCCAGCGCGGGAAAGTTCGGCCCGCCCTTGCCGAACCGCTGCTCTATGTACTCGGAGCAGTGTTTGAGCACGAGCAGCGCCTCGTCCCGCCCCAGCGGGCCGAGCAGCGCCTCCTGGACGCCGGGTGCGAACGCGTACCACTGCCCGCTGCCCGCGACGTCGGCCCTGCTGCGCGACAGCAGCCCGCTGAGCAGCACCTCGGCAAGCTCGGAGGGGCCCGAGTCGGGCAGCATCGTCCGCTGCACCAGCTGCATCACCGGGAGATAGAGCGGGGCCGCGGCGAGATAGACCGCCAGCTGTCCGGCGGCCGGGGAGGCCGTCGAACGGAAGCGGCTGACCAGCTGGAGCGACGACATCCGGTCGCCGGGACGCGGCGCGGGGGCCGCGGGCTGGTCGGCCCTGACCCAGCCGACCGCTCCGGAGATCCGGCCGGAGCCGGTGCCGGAGAGCAGCCTGGCCCAGGCGGCGAGCGCGCCCGCCACCGGCGGCAGTACGGGGACGGCGAGGGCGCCGGGACGGACGGTGGGCGCACCGCCGGCCTCCTCGGTGACTTTCAGCACGGTGGCACCGGAGAGCCCTTCGCCGCGGGAGAGCGCGCCGTAGGTGACCGGCAGTCGGGTGCGGTTCCACATGCGCTGCGGCAGCGGCTGCAGTACGGCGGTCGGGGCCTGCCGGGCCAGCTGATGCAGCAGCCGGTGGGCCCGCCCGCTGTGCCAGAGAGGTCCGGCGCAGTCGCTGACGAGTACGGTGACCCGGCGGCCGGTCGGATCACTGAGCCGGTCCGCGGAGTTCAGCGGTGCGGCGGCTGGGTCCGGACTGCGGCTGACCGCGCAGGAGCCGTCGGGCCCGCGGTGCAGATAGCGCACCTGGACGTCCCGGAATGCCCCTAACTGTCCAAATACCTGCTGGAGTTCGCCGAACATTCGGTCCCAGACGCGCATCGACGACGAGGCATCCATGACGAACTGCAGGAGTGCGTCGGCCCGGGAGACGCCACGGAACACCGGAATGATCAACCCACCTGCCCTGGCGCTCAGTTCTGCGGTGGCCGTCTCGTCCAGGATGCGGCGCGTGGGGGGCGAGGCCGGACGGTAGCGCTGCAACGGGCGTAAGGCACGCTGGAGTTCGAGGGGCGCGGGGAGTGCGGGTGCGGCGGGCACGCTGAGGGTGAGGGTGGTGGCACTGCGGCCCGTGCGGCCGCGTGAGTCGTCCTCCTCGTCGCTGCGCACGCCGTCGTGTGCCGCCGCCTTCGGTAGCGGTACGGGATACAGGGCGATGCGGTGGTCGGTGTCCCCGGGATCCTCCTGCGCGGCGCTGTCGCCGACCGGTGCCGGGTCCGTGGTGGCGCCGCGGGCGGTCGCGGGCCGGGGGGACGGCGTGGCCGGCCGTTCGCCGTGCAGCCGGCCGTGCGAGGACGCGCCGGTGGCGCCGCCCTCCTCCTCCCCCTCGGGTACGTCGGCCCGGCGGGTCCACCGGGCGAGCCAGAGGGCGTCGCAGAGCTGTTCGGCATCGGGGTCGAGTCCGGCCTCGCGCAGCCGGGCCACGAGTGCGGGCAGCAGATCTCCCGCGTAAGACTCCGGCGCACGCCCTTCCGGCTCCGAGCCAGGCCCTGACCCCGGAAGTGGGCCCCTGTCCGGACCATGCCGTGCCGTGGCGTCGGGCATCAGCGCATCACCTCGGCCGGTCGAGTCGCTGGATGAGCAGGTCGGCGAGCCGGTCCCGGCCGGCCGGGGCGGCGGCGTCGGTGAGGTAGATCGCATTCAACAACTGGTCGGTGGCGAGGAGTTCGCTGCGTGACCGCTCCAGGAAGTGGGCGATGAGATCGTCTCCGGAGCGCGCCGCCTCGTCGCCGAGATGGGCTCGTACGAAGGTGGCGAGCCGCTGGTGGTCGGGGCGGCCCAGCTCCAGGTGGATGCAGCGGCGCATCAGCGGGGCCGGGAAGTCGCGTTCGCCGTTGCTTGTGAGCACGACGAACGGGAAGGCTGCGCACTGTACCCGGCCACCCTTGACCGTCACTTTGGTGCCGTCGTCGGTCAGCACCTCGGCCTCACCGTTCGGCAGCCGGTCGGCGATCCGTTCCAGCTCGGGGATGCCGAACTCACCCTCCTCCAGCACATTGAGGAGATCGTTCGGCAGGTCGATGTCGCTCTTGTCGAGTTCGTCGATGAGCAGCACACGGGGCCGGTCGGAGGGCAGCAGTGCGGTGCCGAGCGGGCCGAGCCGGATGTAGCTGCCGACGTTCTCCGACGTGTCGGGACCGACCGCCCCTGCCGCTGCGCCGTGCGCGGCGATCTGGACGTCCTGCAGCCTGGCGATCGCGTCGTAGTGGTAGAGGCCGTCGAGGAGCGTGGACCGGCTGACGATGGGCCAGCGCAGGACCCGGCCGAGCCTGAGTTCATGGGCGACGGAGTGGGCCAGGGTGCTCTTTCCGGCTCCGGGGCTTCCGGTGACCAGCAGCGGGCGGCGCAGATAGAGCGCAGCGTTGATCATTTCGAGCTCTTCGGCGCCAGGCCGATGCAGTTCGGCGAGGTGCCGGTGGCCGCCGAGGCGTCGGGTGGCCGAGCCGTCGGTGAGCGCACCGCCGTCATCGTCCGCTTCGTCGGGGTCCGGGGCACCGCGGCCCGCGAAGTCACGCCAGGGCGGCGGGGGTGGCAGCTGTTCGATGCCCTCGTGCGGTTCGCCGGCCCCTCGGTAGATGAGCCACTCACTGGGTTCACTCATAGCGTGTTCCTCGTCGTCACTCGTCCGCCAGGGCGTCTCTGAGGGGCAGCAGCCGTCGAACGTGCCTCACGGTAGCGATCCGGGCACTCCCCCGTAAGGGGCGCACCGGCGCGCCCGTTCACGGCGCCTCCAGGAACTGACCCGAGCCGGGCAGGGAATAGCGTGGATCGTCATAGAACAGGGCAATACCGTCCGACCAGTACATCTCCGTACGACCCGCGCACACGCCTTGTCTCAATTCGTGGATCTTCTGCGGCAACCGGTCGGAGGTGCGGACCTCCGCGACGGTGTCGGCGGCACGCCGGTGGAATTCCGTACAGACCGCGTCGGTCTCCCCCGTACGCCGCCGCCACAGAGCCACACCGAAGCCGCCTTCGAGCACCCGCACCAGCCCGGCCGTGGTCTCCGGGCCCGGCCGGTCGCCGTACCGGCAGAGCACCGGCACGGTCTCGTGCGCCAGGGCTTGCAGGGCCGTCACCTCCGGTACGCGTACCGCCATCCCGTCCTCGCAGTCGATCACCTCGGCCCGCATCACGGCGTTCCTGGTGCTGTTCCAGCGGGTCCGGCGCAGCCCGTCCAGTTCATCGGTCGGCGGCCCTTGGTCCGCGCAGCGCACGACCACCGGGCGTACGGCGCCGAGCGGCAGCCCGTCGGGGGTCACCTGCCAGTTGTCGACGTCCAGGCCGAGCAGCGCCGGTACGACCGCGACCTGGAGCACGGCGGGGCTGTCCGGTTCGTCGCACCGCCGGAATGCCTCGGCGAGCGGGGCCGCGAGCCGCTCCGGCAGGGCGCCGAGCCCCGTGCCCTGGCTGTCCTCGGCGACGGGCAGGACCTCCCCGGTCAGGCGGGCGATGCCGATCCGCCAGTCGTACAGGTCCCGTTCCCAGCCGCGCGGCTCCAGCTCCAGCAGGACGAAGGCGCGTTCGCCGTACCGGGCCGGCTCGCTCAACGGGGCGGGGGCCCGCTGGTGCTCCTGGTCCCGGCGCTGCCGGACGGCGCGCCAGTGCAGCACGAGTTCCTGCCGGAAGTCGCGGGAGAGGTCCTCGTCGGCGATCCGTTTCACCCATTCCCAGAGGGACTTCGTGGCGGTCCGGGTGGAGGGCACGTCGAACGGGCGGTCGGCGGCGAGAACACCCATGCAGTAGCGCAGGATGAGTTCGAGCGCGGCGTCGCGGTCACGGACGCGGGCGTCGTACAGCGAGCCGAGGCCGTCGCGCCAGCCACGCGGCGCCGGGCGGAGGTCGCGCGCGTGGACGTTGGGCAGGCCGTCGAGGAGACTCAGCAGATTGCGGGTGCTGACCGGCGGCGGGAACTCGGCGAGCCTGCCCAGCAGGTCGATCCGCCGCTTGGGGCTGAGCACCCGGCCGGGCGGCCCGGGCAGGTCGCTCTGCACATCGGCCCAGGTCCGCTCGGTGGAGGCCGGGCTGTTGTGCCGGTCGGCGTGGTAGCGGTCGTGGGCGTGGAAGACGGCCTGGTAGGTGTCCTCCGACTCGGTCTCCACGGGTCCGGCGGGCACCGTCAGGGAGCGCAGCCGCTCGATGCCGACGGCGGTGCCGCCCTGATGGTCGTCGAGCCGCGACTTGATCACGCCGACGACCTCGCCCCGGGCCACGTCCACCACGGGACCTCCGGACATCCCGAGCTCCAGCCAGTCCCCGTCGAGCCGGATCTGCTGGTCGGCGTCGGCCCAGCCGCCGTACGTGCCCTTCACCTCGCAGTCACCGCTGAGCGTCGTCAGCCCGCCGCCCGGCGAGGGCGCCCAGCCCACGCAGCGGACCTTGCGGCCGCGGAGCATGGCCTCCGAGCGCTCGGTGACGTACACACAGGTGTGTTCGACGGGCCGCCGGAGCTGGATGAGCGCAAGGTCGGGAGCGGGCCAGCCGGTGACCCCGGCCGGCCGGGTCTCGGGCAGCGCGGCGAGCACCACACCGGGGACCTCGGTCAGCTCGGCGCTGTACGGATCGGCCCTGAACAACACGTTCACCTCGCGCCCCTCCCCCCGCATGGCCACATGCGCGCACGTGAGGACCCAGCTCGGGGCGATGAAGAAGCCGCTGCCCAGGAAGCCCTGGCCGGGTCCGTCAGTGGCATACCCGGCACCCGGGCGATGGATGCGTACGGTGGCGTCCCGCACGAGGTCCATGAGCGCAGCCTCCGCCTGGCCCGGACCCCCCTCCGCGCCCCCGCCGGCCTCCTGCGTCATGACCCGCCGCCGTCAGCGGCCGCGGCCGCAGGGGGATGCGCCGGTGCGCCGGTGGGTGCCCCGGCGGACGGCGACGGGGGCGCGGGCTCCGGTTGTCCGGGGTGAGCCGGTGGCGCCGGGGGCGCCTGGGCTGCGGGTGGCGCGGACGGGATCGGGGGCACGGCCTGCGCGGGCACCTGGGGCGTGACCGGCGGATCGACGGGCGGTCCGCCGCCGTTCCAGGTGAGCGTGACCTTGATGGCACCCTTGGCCTCCCCGTCCGCGAGGAGCCCGACGACCTTGCCCGCCTTGGCGGTGAGCTCGATGCCGAATTCGACGCTGACCTCGTCCGGCCGCACGGCCCGCAGCGGCTCGGCGAGCGACCGCGCGACGCCGGTCACCACCCCCTGCAGGCTCTCCACCCGGGCCTGCACCTGGTCGGCGAAGTCCGAGAAGCCGGTGTCCGTGTAGGACAGACCGCTCCCGGCCGGCGTTCGCCGGAGTTCCTCGGCCCCGGAGATGCGCGCCCAGACCGGCGTACCGTCCGGCAGCTCGATGCGCGTAATACGGGCCTCGCTGTCGCTCATGACACCCCCCGTTCCCCCAACTCCCCGCAGGTTAACGGCAGTACGTGACCGATGCGAGGTGCATCGGCCATGACACCGGGGCGGGACGCGTCGGTTCCGGAGAGCGTCCGCACCGTCCCGTGCGGCCCGGTCGGAGGCGCTCACCAGGCATTAAACTTGCCGCCATGTACTTCACCGACCGTGGCATCGAGGAGCTGGAGAAGCGGCGCGGCGAGGAGGAGGTCACCTTCGAGTGGCTCGCCGAGCAGCTGCGTACCTTCGTCGATCTCAACCCCGACTTCGAGGTGCCCGTCGAGCGCCTCGCCACCTGGCTGGCCCGGCTCGACGACGAAGACGAAGACGAGGAGTGACGACGAGTGACGAGGACGACGAGTAGAGCGACGCCCGGGATCTAGGATCTGTCGTCCCTGATCCGGTCGTACGCGAGACCGGCCGCCCCGTGCGCGAGCAGCATCGCCCCGGCGAAGGCCCACCCTCCGCTGCGGCGCCCGACCCCCCAGGCGACGAGCGGGAGACCCGCGGCGAGCTGGGCCACGGCGAGCGCACGGGCCCTGGGGCCGCGCACCCACGGACCGAGGCCGCTGCTCTCGACCGCGTCGAGTTCCAGCTTCACCGCATCACGCCAGCCCGCCCACGCGATCCGTTGCGCTTCGGGCCGGCCGCCCGCCGCGTTGTGCAGCCGGTCGGCGGGTTCGCCGGGTTCGAGGCCCGGCGGGAGCATCACTCCGATGCGGGCGAGGACGGCGAGCAGCCCGCGCAGCCGGGTACGGGCGTCCGCTTCGGGGTCGGGGCGGGTCAGCGCTTCGAGTTGCTGGATGTCCAGCACGGGATCGAGGCCGAGCCGCGCGGCGAACGTACGCATCGCCTCGTCCTCCCCGGCCGGGGTGCCGTCCGTCAGCCAGACGTAGCCGACGGGCCGTCGGAAGCCGGACGCGAGTGTGTAGCCCGCCCGGTCGCCGTCCCACCACAGCGCGAGGACCGGCCAGGTGGAACCGACCGCGAGTGCGGTGGCCCAGCCGCCCAGCACACTGTCGACCGGCTGCTCCCCCTCCGTCTCCGCCGCGCTCCGACTTTCCTGGCTGTCCTGCCAGGGCGTGCCCTCCGGGACGAGGACGCTCCACTCGTCCCCGGCGGGTGCGAGCAGCATCCGCTCGCGCAGCAGATGGGCCACGGGCCGCACGGATCCGGGCTCGGCCCGGCACAGCAGCAGCGCGCCCACGGACGATGTCGCGTTCATGCCCCACACCGTAGGGCAATTTGCCCATATTTGGAGCTATTTGATCGATCCACGACATCTCACCTCCTCTTGACTTCCCCGATCCGCGATATATCGTGTTCCGCAAGAGACGCGATATGTTGCGTCGCGCTGTGTTCCCCGGGAGGTCAGATCCATGCCTGTGTCGACGTGGGCCATCACCGAGCCTCGGAAGCTGACCTTCGACGAGCCGGTGACGTCGCTCAATGTGCGCATCGTCAACGGCACGGTCAATGTCGTGGGCACCGAGGAACCGACCGCCCGGCTGGAGGTCTCCGGGATCGAAGGCCCGCCGCTGATCGTGACGCAACAGGGCGGCACCCTCTCCGTCGCCTACGAGGACCTGCCCTGGCACAACTTCCTGAAGTGGTTCGACCGCAAGGAATGGCACCGCAGCGCGGTCGTCTCGCTCGCCGTGCCGGCCGGGTCGACGGTGGAGGTCGGCGTGGTCGGCGCCGGAGCGTTCGTCTCCGGCATCCGGGGGCGTACGGACGTGCGCGGCGTCAGCGGCGACACCACGCTCGTCGGCCTCGCCGGCGCGGTCCGGGCGGACACGGTCTCCGGCAATGTGGAGGCCCAGGCCGTCACCGGCAACCTCCGCTTCAAGTCGGTCTCGGGCGATCTGACGGTCGTCGAGGGCGCCGGGGCCTCCGTACGGGCCGATTCGGTCAGCGGCGACATGGTGCTGGACCTGGACCCGACCGGGAAGCCCACGGACATCCGGCTGACCACGGTCTCCGGCGAGGTGGCGATCCGGCTGCCGCACCCGGCGGACGCGAGGGTCGAGGCGAGCACGGCCAGCGGCGCCGTCTCCAACGGCTTCGAGGATCTGCTGGTCAGCGGCCAGTGGGGAGCGAAGAAGATCACCGGCACACTCGGCGCCGGGACGGGAACGCTGAAGGCCACGACCGTCTCGGGATCGATCGCCGTGCTCCGCCGCCCAGCTGCCGAGGAAGATCCGTACGACGCCGAGCCGACCGGAAAGGTGCTCTGACATGCCACCCGTATTCGCCCATGGGCGCCTGCGCCTCTATCTGCTGAAGCTCCTGGACGAGGCCCCCCGCCACGGCTACGAGGTGATCCGGCTCCTGGAGGAACGCTTCCAGGGTCTGTACGCACCATCGGCCGGCACGGTCTATCCGCGGCTGGCCAAGCTGGAGGCCGAGGGCCTGGTCACGCATGCCACCGAGGGCGGTCGCAAGGTCTACTCGATCACCGACGCGGGCCGCACCGAACTGGCGGGCCGCACCGGCGAACTGGCCGATCTGGAGCTGGAGATCCGCGAATCGGTCTCCGAACTGGCCGCCGAGATGCGGGACGACGTGCGCGGCGCGGCGGGCAAACTGCGCAGCGAGATGCGGGCTGCGGCCGGCGAGACCCGGCACACGTCCGCCGCCGGGGCCGGTGCGAAGGGCGACCGGGGATCCCCGTTCGGCGACTTCGGCGACTTCGGCGACAACGAGGCGTGGCGCACCGCCAAGGAGGAGCTGCGCAAGGCCAAGCAGGAGTGGAAGGAGCAGGCCCGCCGGGCGAAGGACGAGTCGCGCCGCGCCCGCGAGGAGGCCCAGCAGGCCCGCCGCCAGGCCAAGGAGGCCCAGGACAAGGCGCGCGAGCAGATGCAGAACGCGGCCCGGCAGGTCCAGGAGCACTTCGCCCGGGGCGACTGGCCCACCGGCGTACGGGAAGGCCTGGCGGAGATCACCGGCCGCCTCGGCGGCTTCGCCTCGACAGGCGGCTGGCCCCCGTACATCAAGCCGGAACCGGCCGACGTGGACCCCGAATGGGGAAAGGACACGGCCGGCACGGGCGACCCGGCCCGCGATCTGGACCGTCTGCTGGACCGCTTCCGCGACGACATCCGCGACGCGGCCCGGGACCGGGGCGTGACGGAGGCCCAGCTGACGGAGGCCCGTCGCCATCTGTCGACGGCAGCGGCCCACATCGGCGCACTGCTGCGGAAGGACACCGGCACCAAGGGCACCGACGCCGAGGGCCCGGACGCCTCCGGGTGAGCCGGACGAGGTGGCATGCCGCACGGGTCATGCCACCTCGTGATCACCCGCACCGGACGGAGGAGGCCACGGCCCCCGCCCGCCCCTCAGCTCGCCTCCGCCTGCCCCTCGGCTCCCCCGTCCCCGTAGAGCGCACGCGTCACCGTCCCGTGCGTCGCCCCGTGCTCCGCCAGCACATCGGCGACCACACCGGGGATGACGGTGAACGCCAGCAGGATGTGTTCCTCGCCGATGAACCGGTCGCCGCGCCCGAGCGCGATCCGCAGGGATTTCTCCAGGACGGTCTTCGCGCCACGGTTGAAGGGCGGTCGCCCTGACCGCCCCCGGCGGTCCTTCCGGTCGCCCGCCAGCGCACCCTCGCCGTGGGCGCCCTCGATCCGGGCGACGATCTCCGTCACGTCGATGCCGATACCGGCGAGTGCGTCCGTATCGGCCTTGGTCAGACCGCCACGGCGGGCCGCGTCGGCGAGCGCCGCCTCCACCGATGCGCGACGGTCGGTGAGGCCGAGCGCGGTGGCGGCGAAGGAGGCCCGGCCGCCGCCCGGCCGATCCAGCAGAGCGAGCAGCATGTGCTCCTCGGTGACGGAGCGGGAGCCCGTCCTTCGGGCCTGTTCCACGGCCCCGGTCACAACCGCACGGGCATCGGCAGTGAATCGTTCGAACATCAATTCCTCCCGTACTTCTTGTGCACGGCCTGTCGGCTGACGCCCAGTTCGGCGGCGATCTCCTGCCACGACCAGCCCTGGACGCGGGCACTTCTGACTTGGACGGCTTCGAGCTGCTCCAGCAGCCGCCGCAGCGCGACGACGGCCCGCAGCCCGACGCGCGGGTCACGATCGCCCGCACGTGCGGCGAGATCCGTTGCTTCGGTCATGATGTCAACTTACGTTGACACGCCACCCTTGTCAACCACAGTTGACAAGGGTGGCGGCGAGTCGTCCCGGAAGACCGGCGGCCGGGCGAAGCCGGACCCCTTGGGGTGCAGATGGCGGAGGTGCTTCTCCGTGAGGGCCGGCTGTCGGCGCCGGGGCGCCGCGGTTCGCCTCGCCCTCGACGCTCCGGCCGCGACAGGGCGAGGGTCCGGGCGCGGGCGTCGTTCAGCCGCTGAATGCCGGGCGGCCGGGGATCACCGACGGAGACGCGTACGGGCGGCGGCGGCGAGGGCCCCCGCCGCCCACACGGTCGAAGTGACAACTGCCATGGATGCGCCGCCCATATACGCGACGCAGATCCCACAGCGGAACTGACGCACCATCAAGGGTGCGTCGGAAGAGCGGACGGACTCAGGAGGCGGTGAGCACGATCTTCCCGAACTGGTCGCCCGCGGCAAGTCGTTCGAACCCCTCACGGGCCCGGTCCAACGGCAGCACCTCGTCGATGACGGGGCGCACACCGGTCGTCGCACAGAACGCCAGCAGGTCCTCCAGCTCGTCCTTGGACCCCATCGTCGAACCGACGACCTTCAGCTCCAGGAAGAAGATCCGGGTCAGCTCGGCGTGCGAAGGACGGTCGCCGCTGGTCGCACCGGAGATGACCAGGGTGCCGCCGGGGCGCAGCGACTTCACCGAGTGCGACCAGGTTGCGGCGCCGACGGTCTCGATGACGGCGTCGACACGCTGCGGCAGCCGCGCGCCCGGCTCGTACGCCTCGATCGCACCGAGCTCGACGGCCCGCTTGCGCTTGGCTTCATCGCGACTGGTTGCGTAGACCCGAAGGCCTGCGGCGCGACCGAGGACGATCGCGGCGGTCGCGACACCGCCGCCCGCGCCCTGCACGAGCACCGAGTCCCCGGGCCGCACCCCGGCGTTGGTGAACAGCATCCGGTACGCGGTGAGCCAGGCGGTCGGCAGACAGGCGGCCTGCTCGAACGTGAGCTCCTTCGGCTTGGGCAGCACGTTCCAGCTGGGGACGGTCACCTGCTCGGCGAAGGTGCCCTGGTAGCGCTCGGTGAGGATGGAGCGGGGCTCCTTCGGGCCGACGCCGTGCCCGGTCTGGCCGATGACGGAGTGCAGGACGACCTCGTTGCCGTCCTCGTCGATGCCGGCGGCGTCACAGCCGAGGATCATCGGCAGCTTGTCCTCGGCGAGGCCGACACCACGGAGCGACCAGAGATCGTGATGGTTGAGGGAGGCGGCACGGACGTTGACGGTGGTCCAGCCGGGACGCGCCTCGGGGGCGGGGCGCTCGCCCAGCTCAAGGCCGTTGAGGGGCTGGTCGCGGTCGATGCGGGATGCGTAGGCGGCGAACATGGCCTTGACGATAGGCCGGGGGGCGCGCCGACGTAACCGATCACGGGTGTGACGCGTACCGCGCGTGCGGGTCGCCCGCGGCGGACCTTCGGATCCGGAGATCCGGCCTCGCCGGCGTCCGGGGCGAAGCCGCCCCGGTCACGGAAAGGGGCGAGGCCGGGGAACGGGCCCCACAAGCACCCGGCCGCCCCGCCCCGCCCCGCACCTCAGCGTCGCGCCACGCCCTCCGCGCGCGCCGCCGCGGCAACCGCCGCGGTCACGGCCGGAGCGACCCGCTCGTCGAACGGTGACGGAATCACGTAGTCCGCGGCCAGCTCGTCACCCACGACATCCGCCAGCGCGTTCGCGGCGGCAATCTTCATGCCCTCCGTGATCCGGGACGCCCGCACCTGCAGCGCCCCCGCGAAGATGCCCGGGAACGCCAGCACGTTGTTGATCTGGTTCGGGTAGTCGGAGCGCCCCGTCGCCACCACGGCCGCGTACTTGTGCGCGATGTCGGGGTGGACCTCCGGGTCCGGATTGGCCATGGCGAAGACGAACGCACCGGGCGCCATCGACGCGACCGCCGACTCCGGCACCGTACCGCCGGACACACCGATGAAGACGTCCGCACCGACCAGCGCGGTCTCCAGCGGTCCGGAGATGCCGGCCCTGTTGGTGAGCTCCGCGAGTTCGCGCTTGACGTCCGTCAGGTCCTCACGGTCCCGGCTGACGACGCCCTTGCGGTCGGCCACGGCGACGTCCCCGAGCCCCGCCTCCAGCAGGAACTTCGCAATGGCAACTCCGGCCGCACCGGCGCCGGAGATGACACCGCGCAGGTCGCCGAGGGTCCGCCCGGACAGCTTCGCGGCGTTCCGCAGGGCCGCCAGCGTCACGACGGCGGTGCCGTGCTGGTCGTCATGGAAGACCGGGATGTCGAGCCGCTCCTTGAGCTTGCGCTCGATCTCGAAGCAGCGCGGCGCCGAGATGTCCTCCAGGTTCACCCCTCCGAAGGACGGCGCGAGGCGGACGACCGTCTCGACGATCTCGTCCGCGTCGGTGGTCGCGAGCGCGATCGGCACGGCGTCGACGCCACCGAACTGCTTGAAGAGGATCGCCTTGCCCTCCATCACCGGGAGGGATGCCTCGGGGCCGATGTCGCCCAGTCCGAGCACCGCGGTGCCGTCCGTCACGACGGCGACGACCTGCGACTTCCAGGTGTAGTCGTGGACCAGCTCGGGGTTCGCGGCGATGGCGCTGCACACCTTGGCGACGCCGGGCGTGTACGCGAGGGACAGGTCGTCCTTGTCCCGGATCGGGACGGTGGACTGCACGGCCATCTTCCCGCCGCGGTGAAGCGCGAAGGCCGGATCGAACGGCTCATCGGTGGCGCTGTCGGTGCTGTTGTCGGTGTTGCTGTCGCTGCGAGGATTGACGATCTCCGCTGCCATGGTGTTGACCCCTTAAGTCTTCAAGGTTTGAGGGTGGCCACTCCTGATTGAGGAGGGGTGGGCGGGCACCGCGTACGTTCCCTGCGCCGGGCGGTTGGCCCGCCCTGGCAGGGGGAGGTACGTACGCGCGGGCGCGCCGCACACGCGCCCTGGGCCCCGGATGAGGGGTGTAAACGTCTTTCTTACCGGACGGACCGCTTCACGGACGAGTCCGTAACGGCTCGGTGACGTGCCTCATAGTCGAATATCTGGACAAGCCCGCCAACATGCGAAATATAGGCCGACATGTGAGACGCGCCGAAGATTCTCCGGCCGGAAGAAGGGAAACCCACAGAAGGTCCAGCCTTGATGTACCGGCCTCTTGGGGTTCGGGGATCGCCCGTTATCCGATTTTGACATGGCTGGCGCCCCGAATGGGCTAGTCCGAATGGCAAGATGCCGTAATCAGACGAGGCGGCGACATCCGACGATGTGTGCCATACCGCCTGGCAACTCCACCCTCACCTGCCGGAGGAACCCGATCATGACCGCACGCACCACTCGTCGTACGACCGCGAAGTCCCGGATTGCTGCGGTCGGCGCCATCGCGGTCGCCGGCACCATGCTGCTGACCGCCTGCGGCGACCAGACCAAGGGCGGGTCGACGACGGCCGACTCGACGAAGAGCTCCACCGGCGCCTCCTCCCCCGCCGATCTCCTGCCGCAGGACATCAAGGCCAAGGGCGTCATCAAGGTCGGCTCGGACATCGCCTACCCGCCGGTCGAGTTCAAGGACAAGTCCGGCAAGGTCGTCGGCATCGACCCCGACCTCGGCGCCGCGCTCGGCAAGGAGCTCGGCGTGAAGTTCGAGTTCGAGAACGGCACCTTCGACACGCTGATCTCGGGTCTGCGCGCCAAGCGCTACCAGCTGGCGATGTCGGCGATGACCGACACCAAGGACCGCCAGGAGGGCATCGACTCCGAGACGAAGAAGAAGGTCGGCGAGGGCGTCGACTTCGTCGACTACTTCACCGCCGGTGTCTCGATCTACACCAAGAAGGGCGACGACCAGGGCATCAAGACGTGGTCGGACCTCTGCGGCAAGAAGATCGCCGTACAGCGCGGCACGGTTTCGCACGACCTCGCCAAGGCCGAGTCCAAGAAGTGCACCGGCGGCAAGAAGATCGCCATCGAGTCGTACGACACGGACCTGGAGGCCCAGACCCGGCTGCGCAGTGGTGGCGCCGACGCCGGTTCGTCCGACTTCCCGGTGGCCGCGTACGCGGTGAAGACCTCGGGCGGCGGCAAGGACTTCCAGCTCGTCGGTGAGCAGGTCGAGGCCGCCCCGTACGGCATCGCCATCGCCAAGGGCAACGACCAGCTCACCAAGGCCGTCCAGGCGGCCCTGAACGCGATCATCAAGAGCGGCGAGTACGACAAGATCATCGCCAAGTGGGGTGTCGAGGCCGGCGCCGTCACCGAGGCCAAGATCAACGGTGGATCCTGACCGGGCCCCGTGCGGAAAGGCTTCACCTGTGACTGACATCGAGAAGACGGGCCCGGCCGACAAGCCGCCCGTGCCCCCCACTCCGGCGGCCGGACCGGAGGCGATCAAGGCCATCCCGGTCCGCCACTACGGCCGGTACGTCTCGGCGGTCGTCGCCATCGCCGCGCTCGTCGCGCTCGTCTACGCCTTCTCGCAAGGCAAGATCAACTGGGGCGCCATCCCCGACTACTTCTTCGACGACCGCATCATCAGGGGCGTCGGCCAGACTCTGCTGCTGACCGCCCTGTCGATGGTCATCGGCATCGTCGGCGGCATCCTCCTCGCCGTGATGCGACTGTCGCGGAACCCGGTGACCTCGTCGATCGCGTGGTTCTACATCTGGTTCTTCCGCGGCACCCCGGTCCTGGTCCAGCTGTTCGTCTGGTTCAACCTGGGTCTGGTCTTCGAGTACATCAACCTCGGGCCGATCTACAAGGACTACTGGTCGAGCTTCATGACGCCGCTGCTGACGGCGCTGCTCGGCCTGGGCCTCAACGAGGCCGCGTACATGGCGGAGATCTGCCGCGCCGGTCTGCTCTCGGTCGACGAGGGGCAGACGGAGGCATCGCACGCGCTCGGCATGAGTCACGGCAAGACGCTGCGACGCATCGTGATCCCGCAGGCCATGCGGGTGATCGTGCCGCCGACGGGCAACGAAGTCATCAACATGCTGAAGACGACGTCGCTCGTATCGGCCGTGCAGTTCACCGAACTGTTCCGGTACGCCCAGGACATCGGATCGTCGTCCGGAGCCCCGGTGGAGATGTACTTCCTCGCCGCGGCCTGGTATCTGATCATGACGTCCGTGCTGACCGTGGGCCAGTTCTATCTGGAGCGGTACTACGCGCGCGGTTCGAGCCGCAGCCTGCCGCCGACACCTATGCAGAAGATCCGGGCCAACCTGCTGTCCCTGGGACGCCCGTCGGGAGGCATGGCATGACCGCCATGGTGAAGGCCGAGGGCGTCCACAAGTCCTTCGGCGCCGCGCACATCCTCAAGGGCATCGACCTGGAGGTCGCCCCGCGGGAGGTCTTCTGCCTGATCGGCCCGTCCGGTTCCGGCAAGTCGACGTTCCTGCGGTGCATCAACCACCTGGAGCAGATCAATGCCGGGCGGCTCTACGTCGACGGGCAGCTGGTGGGCTACCGCCAGAAGGGCGACAAGCTCTACGAGCTCAAGGACAGCGAGGTCGCCCTGAAGCGCCGCGACATCGGCATGGTCTTCCAGCGCTTCAACCTCTTCCCGCACATGACGGCCATCGAGAACGTCATGGAGGCACCCGTCCAGGTCAAGGGCGAGACGAAGGCCGTCGCCCGGGCCCGCGCCGAGCGGCTCCTGGACCGGGTCGGCCTGGGCGACAAGGCGAAGAACTACCCGTCGCAGCTCTCCGGCGGCCAGCAGCAGCGGGTGGCCATCGCCCGCGCCCTGGCCATGGAGCCGAAGCTGATGCTCTTCGACGAGCCGACGTCGGCGCTCGACCCGGAGCTGGTCGGCGACGTCCTGGACGTCATGCGCGGCCTCGCCGAGGACGGCATGACGATGATCGTCGTGACCCACGAGATGGGCTTCGCCCGTGAGGTCGGCGATGCGCTGGTCTTCATGGACGACGGTGTGGTGGTCGAGTCGGGCCACCCGCGCGACGTACTGACCAACCCGCAGCACGACCGGACGAAGTCGTTCCTGTCGAAGGTGCTGTAGCGGTACGGGCATGACGAGAGGGCGGTACGGACGTGAAGTCCGTACCGCCCTTCTTCGTACCTGCTACCTCGTCAGCAGCTCCGGACTGAGCATCAGTGCACGCAACTGGGCCCGGGTGAGCGGCGTCGACTTCAGCAGCGGGCCCTGCGCCCGGTCACCGGTGAAGCCGGTGCTGTCGCGGACGGCCACCAGCCCGCCGTCCTCGAGGGTGAGCCGGGCGACGAGTTCGGACCCCCACCGAGGCGTGCCGTCATAGTTCATCGCGTCGCTCCAGATGGTGAGGATCCGGCCGTCCGGCAGCTCCTCACGTACGCAGTCGGCCGGGCGCGGCTCCCCGTTGGTCGGCTTGCAGATGTCCGCGGCCGGATCGAAACCGCCGAGCTTCTTGACGACGCTCTTCGCGTCCATGGTGCCGATGACGAGGTACCCGACGCCGCCGTCCCTGCGAACGGAGTACTGCCCGTCCAGCGGCCCCACCGGATGCTCCTTCGCCTGCGCGGCGGTGGCGTGTTTGATGATCACGGCGAGGGAGACCTGCTCGACCGAACCGACGCCCTTGGGCAACAGCTTGACCAGCTGCTTCGCCCGGCCGCTGTGCCCGGCCGACTCGGCGGGGGCACCCACCGAGGCGTTCTGCTCCTGCTTCGTCTGTGCAGCGAGTCCCGGGACCGCGACCGCTCCGGCCGCGACGACGGCGAATGCGGCCGCGACAACCGTGGCCCGGCGCCGCCATCGCACCCTGGCGGCTCTGGCGTACACCACCTCGGTGCTGATGACCGGCTGCCCCGCGTGCTCGGCGGCCCGCCCCAGCAGCTCCCTGACGTCGTTCATACGAGTTCCTCCGCCATCTCGGCGCGCAGCGCCGCCAACCCCCGAGCCGTATGGCTCTTGACCGTGTTCTCCCGCATCCCGAGCAGCTCGGCCGTGGCCTCGACGCTCAGGTCCTCCCAGTAGCGCAGCACCAGCACGGCACGCTGTTTGGCCGTGAGCCGGGCGAGGGCCGCCCGCACCGCAAGGCCGGTGTCCGTGTCGGGCGAGTCGCCCGCGCGGTCGGGCAGTTCGCCGTACGCCTGCTCGCGCCGCCAGAAGCGGCGGCGGGCGGCGATGAAGGTGTTGACCAGGGTCTTGCGCGCGTACGCCTCGATGTTGTCGAGCCGTCCGTACCGCCGTCCGCCGAGGACGACCTTCACGAGTGTCGACTGGACCAGATCCTCGGCCTCGTGCCGGTCGCCGCAGAGCAGATAGGCGCTGCGGAACAGTGCCGTACGCCTGCCTTCGACGAAGGCGTGCAGCGCGGCATCGTCATCGATCCGCATCGTCGACACCCCTTCCCGGGTCCGCGGGTGCGGACCGTCTCACCCTTCCAGTGCGCCGGGGCGCGCGGCGGGTTGCAGAGGTCGGACAAAAAGTCGGGGCGGTACGGACCGGAGTCCGTACCGCCCCGACGAGGGCATGCTGCCGCTACTTCACGGCGAGGACCAGGGCGTCCGAGGGCGAGGCCCAGACGGCCCGCGCCTCGCCGAAGCCGGCGGCGCGCAGCGTCTCTGCGTGCCACTGGGCGGACGGCATGTCGCCGTCCGCATGCTCGCCGTAGATCTTGTACCGTTCGGCGGTCGGTGCAGCGAGGACCGGGTCCTCGGCGGCGAGGGCCCACCAGTCCGTCCAGTCGAGGGCGCCCGCAGCCTTGGCGCGGTCCATGGCGGCGTGCCGGTGGGCGCGTTCGGCCGCGTTGATCCGGGGGGTCGCGGTGTCGATCATGCGGTCGGCATTCATGAACACCCCGCCGTCCCGGACGAGCCCGGCGAGTTGCCCGTAGAGCGTGGTGAGCGCTTCGCTGTGCAGCCAGTGCAGGGCGGTGGCGGTGAGGACGGCGTCGCACGTGTCGTGCGGCAGCCGCTCCACCCACTCAGGGTCCTTGAGATCTGCGGTGACGAAGGTGGCGCGCTCGTCGCCGGCGAAGGAACCGCGGGCGATGGCGAGCAGCGCGGGGTCGAGGTCGACGCCGGTACTGGTGGCCTCGGGGAACCGCTTGAGCAGCCGGTCCGTAATACTTCCCGTACCGCACGCGAGGTCGAGCACCCGTGGTTCGGGCCCCGCCACGGCCTCGACCATGTCCAGCATCACCCGGAACCGCTCCTCACGGTCGGGCATGTACCACTCCTGCTGCCGGTCCCAGCTCTGCTGCCAGGCCTGCCAGTCGGTGCCCGCTGCTGTCTCCGTCACAAGAACCCCTCCAATGTAATACCCTGAAACTGCAATCGCCTATTACTTCGATCGCCGCACGACGACCCTAGACCGACCCGGTAAGGACTACAAGTGGAACTGGCCTATTACTCGGACTATGCGGTGCGCCTGGTCAACACCGAGGAGCCGGCCCGCAACAAGGACGTCCTCACCTCCGTCGAGGCGGTCCGCGAGCTGTTCGGCGCCAATGCGCAGGCCGCGAGGCGCGCCACCGACGCGGACGTGACCCGCTTCCGGTCGGTACGGGCACGGCTGCGCGCCGTCTTCGAAGCGGCCGACAGCGGCGACGAGACGCTCGCCGTCGACCTGCTGAACTCGCTGCTGCTGGAGTTCCCGGTCAGCCCGCAGATCTCCGGCCACGACACCCGTGACGAGGACGGCAAACCGGACTGGCACATGCACCTGGCCGACCACCCGTCGAACGCGACGGCCGGATACACCGCCATCGCGGCGATGGGGCTCGCCTTCCACCTCACGTCCTACGGCGTGGACCGGCTCGGCCTTTGCGAGGCGGCACCGTGCCGCAACGCGTATCTCGACACCTCGACCAACCGGTCCCGCCGCTACTGCTCGGACCGCTGCGCGACCCGCGCCAATGTGGCCGCCTACCGGGCCCGCAAACGTCTGGAGGCGGAGCGCACGGCCGACACCGGCCGCAGCGCGGTCACAGCCCAGCCCAGCACCCCGAGCACCGACTTCTGATCCTTCCTCAGCGGCCGGTAGCGGACCCGGACCCTGGCCAGCACCAGCTCCTCGGGCACCGTCCCGTAATCCGTGCTGTCCCCGCCCGCGAACGTGTTGTCGCCCAGCACCCACCAGCCGCCCGCACGGCGCTCGACGGCCCGTTTGACGACCAACAGGTCCTGCTGGAACGGATGGCGCAGAATCACCACGTCACCCGGGCGCACCGGCGCACCGTACTGCACGAGCAGCCAGTCCCCGTGGTGCAGCGTGGGCACCATCGAAGGCCCCGTCACCTCCACCACCTGGAACGGCACTCGCGCCGCCAGCCCGCGCGTGGCCTCCTGTGTCAGCTCCGGCCCCTCCGGCATTTCCGGCACCTCCCCGGTCCGTTCAGTACACCGTCCCGCATACCGTTCCGTACATTCGGCCACTGGTCCCATCCTCACCCTGGACTTTTGGCCTAAGCCCATGGGGGCACCCACAAAAACGCGTCCCTCACGGAGTAATGTCCCACCTGAGAAGACGATCACGAGGAAGGACAGCTCAATGCTTTCCCGCCTGTTTGCCCCCAAGGTGAAGGTCAGCGCCCACTGCGACCTGCCCTGCGGCGTGTACGACCCGGCCCAGGCCCGCATCGAGGCGGAGTCCGTCAAGGCCGTCCAGGAGAAGTTCCAGGCCAACGAGGACCCGCACTTCCGGGCCCGCGCGGTGGTCATCAAGGAGCAGCGCGCCGAGCTCGCGAAGCACCACATCTCGGTGCTGTGGAGCGACTACTTCAAGCCCCCGCACTTCGAGAAGTACCCGGAGCTGCACCAGCTGGTCAACGACGCCCTGAAGGCGCTGTCGGCCGCGAAGGCCTCCACCGACCCGGCGACGGGCCAGAAGGCGCTGGACTACATCGCCGAGATCGACAAGATCTTCTGGGAGACCAAGAAGGCTTGATCGCCGCTTCCGGGCGGTTCGACCTGCTGCCACGCAGGCCGAGGCAGCAACCAGAAGGGCCCAACCGGCCTTGCCGGTCGGGCCCTTCTGCAGTGCGGAGACCGCTCGGGAGACAGGATCAGGGGGTGCGCCCCGCTCTCCCGAGGAAGGCCCCCGCGAGCAGCGAACCGGCCAGCACGAGCGCCGAGTTGACCAGGATCGCGACGGTGACCCCGGACAGGACGCCATGGGGGCCGGTGTCGCCGAGTGCGGTCATCCGGGCGGCCGCGATCGCGCTCATGACCGGGATGCCCATGGTGATACCGACCTGCTGGGTCATCGTGGCGAGCCCGGTGGCCAGGCCCTGTTCGGCGTCAGGGAGGCCGGAGGTGGCGGTGACCATGAACCCGACGATCATCAGCATGTTGCCGATGCCGCCGACGAACGTGGCCGCGAGCAGCAGCCAGATCCAGGCCCCCGACGTGCCGAGCGCGGCCAGGGCGAGGGTGGCGGCGGCCTGGACGGCACCGCCGGTGACGATGGTCGTCCGGTTGCCGTAGCGGCCGACCGCTCGCCCGCCGAGCGTGCCGCCGATCACGGTGCCGACGCCCAGGACACCGAAGGCGAGACCCGTGGTGAGGGGCGTGTAGCCGAGCACTTCCTGCAGGTAGAGGGTGAGCAGGAAGACGAGTGAGGTCTCGGTGACGAAGGCGATCAGTCCGGCGGTGTTGCCCCAGATGACGCTGCGCCGCTTCAGGATCCGCACGGGCACGAGCGGGGTGGCGGCCCGCTTCTCGACCGACCAGAAGGCGACGAGGAGGGCGACGCCCGCCAGAAGTGCGCCCAGGGTGGCGGGTGTGGTCCAGCCGGTCCGGCCCGCCTGGGTGAGCCCGAAGACCAGTGCGAGGAGTCCGCCGGTGACGGTCACGGCGCCGGGAATGTCCAGCTTCGGCCGCCTGGTGGGGCGTGAGTCGGTGATGACGGACGGGGCGAGGACGAGGACCAGGAGAGCGACGGGGGCGTTGATGAAGAAGGCCCAGCGCCAGGAGAGCAGGTCGGTGAGCAGCCCGCCGAGGATGGCCCCGGCGGTGAACCCGGCGGACATCAGGGCGCCGTTGAGGCCGAGGGCGCGTTCGCGCAGCGGGCCTTCCTTGAAGGCGGTCGTCAGCAGGGCGAGCCCTGCCGGGGTGACGGCCGCGGTGGCAAGGCCCTGCAACACCCGTGCCGCAAGGAGGACTTCGGGCGAGGTGGCGAGTCCACCGAGGAGGGAGGCGGCGCCGAGCACGGCCATACCGCCCAGGAACAGCCGCTTGCGGCCGACGATGTCGGCCACGCGGCCGAAGAGGAGCGTGAAGCCTGCGGCGGCGAGCGCGAAGGCGGTGGCGATCCACTGGAGGTCCGTGAGGGCGAAGCCGAGCCCCTCACCGACGGCCGGCAGCGCGACATTCAGGATCGAGAAGTCCACCGCGATCATGAACTGGGCGCCGAGCAGCAGGGCGAGGACGAGCTTCTGCCGCCCGGTCATGCGGGCCTCGGACTGCGGGAAGGCGGTACCGGCGGCCGGGGTGGCGGCGGCACCCTCGGCGACAGCCGGTGAGGGGGTCGTGCTGGGTACGGACATGGGTGCCCTTCCTCAGGCAGACGTTTTAACGGTCCTGTAGTTCCGTTAAGATGGCGTCACCGTAACAGAGGAACTCCCTCTAATGAAACTGGAGACCCGTTATGACTTCCGAGGGTGTGGAACCGGGCACCGTCCGGCCCGGTGGACGTACCGCCCGGGTACGGGAGTCCGTCCTGCGGGCGGCGGGGGACGCCCTGGCCGAACACGGCTTCGACGGCCTCGACCTCGCCGATGTCGCCCGTCGCGCCGAGGTCGGCAAGACGACCGTCTACCGGCGCTGGTCCACCACCACCGGCCTGATCGCCGATCTGCTCGACGACATGGCCGAGCAGTCCACCCCGCGTACGGACACGGGTTCGCTCATCGAGGACCTCAAGGCCAATGCGCGGCTCGTCGTGAAGACCCTGTCCGATCCGCGCCAGGGCGCCCTGTTCAAGTCGGTGATCGCCGCGGCGACATGCGACGCGCGCACGGCCGAGTCACTGCACCGCTTCTACGCGATCCGCGTCGAGGAATGGGCGGCCTGCGTCACCCAGGCCCTGGAACGCGGGGAGCTGCCCGCAGGCACGGACCCCGGCGAGGTGATCCGTGCCGTCTCGGCGCCGCTCTACTACCGCCTGCTGGCCGCCGGCGGCCCGCTCGACACGGCGGCCGCCGACCGCGCGGCCGAGGCGGCGGCCGCGGCGGCACGGGCAGGGGTGTACGTGAGGTGAGGCGCCGCATGACGCGGTGCGCGGGTGCACGGTGCGCGTCGGTCAGGGGCCGGCGTCACCGGTACCTGCGCAGACGTGCCGCCCAGGGGTGGTCGGCACCGTGCGCCAGGGTGATGGTCTCGGTCAGCCAGGCACGTTGGTCGGCGGTCAGGACCCGCAGCGCCGTTGTGAAGTCCTCCTCGTCCTTGGGACGCCGGGACTTCGCCTTGTACAGGAGCTGCACATGCAGGGCCAGGTACGGGACGCCGTCCTCCGAGACCCGGCCCAGCCGGTCGAGCGGGAGGCGGATGCGGGTGTCGCGGCGGAACGCCCAGTCGGTGCCGTCCGCCTCGTCGAGCATGAGCTGGATGCGCCAGGGCTCGTCGGGACCCGGCCGGCACCAGATGTCGTGGACCCCGTGCGGGAGGATCTCGCCCGGGAGCCACGGGCGCAGGGCGCCGGGCGGGTCGGCGGCCCACCACTCCCAGCCGGCGAGCACCTGCTGGGCGGTGAGCTGGTCGCGGCGGAGCAGCGTGACGTCGATGTCGGCGTGGTCGCGGAAGGCGTGGCCGACCGCCAGCTCGACCGCGTAGCCGCCCGCGATCCACCAAGGGGTGCGCAGCGGGGCGAAGCGGCGGGCGACCTCGGCGAGCGGGGCCGGGTCCCAGGGTCCCCAGGGGGTTTCTGTACGCATGGCTGCCGTTCCGTCCCTTCGGTCCGGTCGGACCGCCGACCCGTTCGCCGTCGGCTCCCCGGTCGTCGGTACTCGGTCGTCGGTCGTGCCGTCCGACGGTCAGTCGGCCTTCAGCAGGTGCCGGTAGCTGTCCGGATTCTCGCTCAGGTAGGTGGCAAGGCTCTTCGCCGGGCGGCCGGTGAGGCGCGTCACCGCGTCCGAGACCGTGGACATCTCGCCGGCGGCGATGGCCTCGTACGACGTCACCCAGCCGGCGACCTCCCACTCCTCGGCACCGTACTGCGCCCGTGAGGCGTAGGCCTCCTCCCGGGTCTCCGGGTGGTAGGTGACGGTGCGTCCGGTGGCCCGGCTCAGCTCCTCGGCCGCTTCGGCGAGGGTGAAGGCCTCGGGTCCGGTGAGGTCGTACGTCACCCCGTCGTGGCGGGTGTCCTCGCTCTCGGTGTCGGCAAGCAGGACGGCGGTCGCCGCGTCCGCGATGTCCTCGTGCGCGACCGCCGCGACCCGGCCGTCACCGGCCGGGCCGCGCAGCACCCCGTCGGCCCCGGTCATCGCCGGGATACCCGCGAGGTACCAGCTGTCGCGCAGGAAGGTGTGGCGCACACCGGAGACGCGGATGTGCGCCTCGGTGTGCCAGTGGTCGCGGGCGAAGGTGAACGTGGCGTCCGGCGCGGCGCCGAGGAAGGACACGTACACGATGCGTTCGACATGGGCGGCGACCGCCGCGTCCACGGCGGTGGTGTGCTCGAGTACCCGGTTCGGGCTCTCGTGCGCCGAGACGAGGAACAGGGTGTGCGCGCCGGCAAGGGCCTGGCGCATCGCCTCCCCGTCACCGTAGGCGGCGGGCGGTGCGGCGACCGCGCCGGGCAGGTCCGGCAGCCGGGACGGGTCGCGGCCGAGGAGCCGTACGGGGACACCGGCGCGTGCGAGCCGCTGTGCGACACGGCCGCCGACCGCGCCGCTCGCACCGGTCACCGCGATGATCGGGGCATCCCTGACAGCGGTGCTGCCGCCGGGGTCCGTGGGGGGTGTGGTGTTCATGCGGCGCCGCCTTCCTTGCGCAGCCAGGGACGCACTTCCACGACCGCGTCCACCGGGACGGGGCCGTAGATGTGCGGGAACTCCTCGCCGCCGGGCGCGAGCGCCTCGTACCGCACGGGTACCGAGAGCCGCGCGGGATCGATGACGAGTACCACCAGGTCCAGCGGGCCCTCGGCACCGGCCGGGTGCTCGGAGCCGTACAGCATCTCGGCCACGCCCGGGAGCTGGTGGGGCGACGAGCAGTGGATGAAGCCCTCTTCGTGCAGAGTGCGGCCGCGGGTGGACATCTCGTACGTCCCGGTCCCGCGGGCCGCCTCCCACAGGGGGCGTTCGGTGAGGTGCAGCAGCAGTTCTTCGGCCATGGGGCCCAAACTAGCTGCGCGGACGGCTCCTTCGGGCCATCGGCGTGGCCGTCGATCCGCCCGTCGGCAGCGCCGCGATCCCGTCGGCGATGTGCCCCGGATGGGCCGCACGGGCCCCGGCCCGTGCGCCGCCTGCCCGACAGCCGGCGTCTCTCCGCCCCTATTCCGTCAGCAGTTTCGCCTCGGTCCCGGGGTCCAGCCCCACCACCGGGCGGTCCGGCCGCTGCGGTGCCTCGCCGCCCAGCTCGCACAGCCAGTCCCAGGTGTCGGTGACCGTCTCCCCCACCGGCCGGCAGTGCAGTCCGGCCGCGTATGCCTTGCTGACGTCACCGCGGTGCATGGTGTCGTGCAGCTCGCCCGGCGGCAGCCAGACCGGCAGGTCGGTCCACGGCTCCACGCCCGCCGCGAGGATCTTCTCCGTGGCCGTCCAGCGCAGCACGGCGTCGGAGCCGGTGGCGCGTACACAGGCGTCCAGCAGCTCGCCCATGGTGGCGTGCCCCGGCCGGCTGACCAGGTTGTACGGTCCGTGCAGGCCGCGATCCGCCGCGTCCAGCAGCCAGTTCGCGAGGTCGCGGGCGTCGATGTACTGCAGTGGGGTGTCCGGGGTGCCCGGGGCCATCACGGGTCCACCGCGGGCGATCCGCCGCAGCCACCACGGCAGCCTGCCGATGTTCTCCCACGGGCCGAGGATCAGTCCGGCGCGGGCCAGCAGGGCGCGGTCGCCGAAGGCATCGAGCGCGGCCAGTTCGCCACCGCGTTTGGCCAACGGATACGAGACCTCCGCCCCGGCGTCCGGCGAGGCGCCGGTCACCAGCGGTCCGTCCTCGGGCAGTCCGGCCGGGGCCGGGTACGCGTACACCGAACGGCTGGAGACGTACACGTACCGCCCGGCCCGGTCCGCGAGCAGCCGGGCCGCGTCCCGCACCGCCGAGGGCGCGCCGCTCCAGGTGTCGACGACCAGGTCCCAGCCGTCCTCCCCCGCGGCGGCGAGCGCTGCGAGGCCGTCGGCGGTGGTGCGGTCGCCGAACAGCTCGGTGGTGCCCGGCGGGGGTGAGTGGTGGCCGCGGTGGAACACCGTGACGTGCCGGTCCCGTGCGAGCGCCGCCTCGGTGACGGCGCGTCCGACAAATTCCGTACCGCCCAGGATCAGAAGCCTCATGGGCCGACTCTGCCCGCAGGCAGGGCGGTTGGGAACAGTTCCTCGCTCTGGGCGGAATCGGACACGCCGGTGGCCGCGGTACGCCGCAGGGAACCACGGCGGAAGGGCTGAACCTGTGCCCCCGCTTGATCCGCCGGCAGCGAACTGTCCCGGCGGGCCGCTCCCCCGGGTGGATGCTGGGCCCAGCGGCCCGGGGCGGACCGGGTCCAGCCATGGAGGTAGCCGCGTGAGCGAGCGTCCGGAAACGCTGTACAGGGCCATCGGCGGTATCGACGTACTGCGCCGGCTGAGCAGCACCTTCTACGACAGGACGCTGGCGGATCCGCTGCTCGCCCCTGTTTTCGCGGACTTCACTCCGACCCATATCGAACATGTCGCCGTGTGGCTGGCCGAGATCTTCGACGGGCCCGCCGACTACACCGGGAAGCTCGGGGGCCATCAGTCCCTGTTGCGCTCCCATCTCGGGCTGTCGATCACCGAGCCGCAGCGGCTGCGATGGATGGAGCTGATGGCAGCCGCGGTCGACAAGGAGCTGCCGGACGACGAGCTGCTGCGCCGCCGAGTGCTGGAGTACTTCGACTGGGGCACCAGGATCGCGCGCGATGTCTCGGCGTCCCCGGCCGGTGCGGACCTCGGTGATCCGGGGCCGACGCCGCGCTGGGGCTGGGAGGGCCTGCGCTGACGGCCGGCGCGCGCATGACCGCTACGCGCTGCCGAGTCCGGTACGGACCCGGTCCAGCAGCTCGTCCTGTGCGTCTTCGGGGATCTCAGGCGAGTTCGAGCGGGAACGCGCCCCGGTGACCGGTGCCCGCACCCTCTGCCGGACGGGCCTCGAACTCGCGGCAGCTCCAGATCTCCTGGACGAACCCGGTCCGCCGGTCCCACAGATCGAGCACATCGTCCTCGCCCGCCGCCCCGCGGTACGCGTCCTTCGCTCCCCGGAAACAGGCAAGGCCGCCGGAGAGTCCACGGTCGGTCGTCGCCGGGAAGTAGTCCGAGAACGCGCAGGCGATGCACGACTGCAGACGGACTCCGGGCGGGAGGGAGCGCTGGATCATGGCGAGCGCGGTGGCGAAGTCGCACTCGGCCCGGCGCGACCCGTAGACCGCGCCGCCGAAGTGCAGTTCCAGATGGAGATCGGCGTCCGGGCGGCGCAGCGACAACAGGCAGCCGAGCGTGGCCTGGTGAACCGTGCCGTCCGCGACGACCGGAAGCGGCAGATCCCACTCCAGCACGCAATCGGTGAGCGCGCCGTCCGCCAGGGCGAACATTCCGCTCTCCGGCGGCATGCCGGCCACCGGAGCGAGGTCGTCGAAGCTTTCGCCCTCGAAGTCGACGCCCCTGATCCGGATCCGGAGTTGCTGTCCATCGGTGGTGAGGATGACAGCCTCGGAACCTTGCCGGTCCCGGTACCACCCTGCCCATGACTCGTCTGTCATGGGCACGGACTGTAGCCCGTGCCCATCGCCGTCCCCCGGGCGCCCTCCACTTCGTCGTCGCGGGCGCCGCGGGCGCCGTGACCTCAGCCGACCTGCGGCTCCCGCCACATGGGCCACATCGAGGGACCCTCCGGGAGTTCGACGGTCGTGCCCATGAAGGTGAAGCCCAGCCGTTCGTAGAGCCGGCGGCTGCGCGCGCTGCTCGCCTCCAGGTAGGCGGGGACGCCGTCGCGGTCGCAGCGCTCCAGCACATCGGCGATCAGGGCCGCACCGATCCCCTCCCCCTGACGGTCCGGGGACACCCCGATCATGAGCAGGTACTCATGGGCCCTGTCGTGCGGGTGGATCGCGCCCGTGAGCCTCCCCACCAGCTCGGCCCGCTCGTTGTCGGGGTCCGCGGTCGCCCGCATCAGGGCGGGGGTGGTGTCCTCCTCCGTGGGTGCGCCCGCGGGCACGGGCAGCCACAGGGCCACGGCCGTGCCGTCCTCCAGCAGGTCGATACGGCCTTCGGCGAGCGTGACGTCGACGAAGACGCCGAGGAACTTTCCGTGCACGGCCCGGCGGTGCGCCTCCTCCGGGAAAACCCAACTGCTGACCGGGTCGTGGTGGAACGCCTCGTCCAGGAGCCGCACCACCTGTTCCCGGTCTTCCGCTTCCGCCTGCCGTATCCGTACACCCATGTCCGGCTCCCGCTCTCGCTCGTACCACCTCAACCGACGCACAGGATCTTAGAGTTGATGCCGTACGGGTCCGGCGGGAGCCGGTCGCTCCCCTGCCCTCCTCTCCGTCCCGGCGCGTCCGGCGGGTGACGGCCACTTCCTCTTCCTCCTCTCCTCCCTCAGTGCGTCCGGCGGGTGACGAACTCCGCCAGGGCGAGCAGATCGCCCGCCGCCGCCAGGTCCGGCACCGCCCGGGACAGATGGTGGACCGCGCGGGCCATCCGGTCCGCCGCGCTGACCTGCGCCCAGTCCCGGCCGCCGGCCCGGTCGACCGCGTCGGCGGCTCGGCTCACCTCGCCGGGTGTGCGCATGGAACCCCGGTAGAGCGCGGCGAGTTCGGCCGCCGCCGGGGTGTGGGAGGTCAGCGCGGCGACCACCGGCAGGGACTTCTTGTGGGCGGTCAGATCCGCCCCGACCGGCTTCCCGGTCTGCACCGGGTCCCCCCAGATGCCGATCAGATCGTCGATGAGCTGGAAGGCGAGACCCGCCTCCCGGCCGAAGCCGTCCATCGCGCCGACCGCCCGCTCCTCCACGCCGGCGTACAGCGCACCGAGCGCGCAGGCGCAGCCGAGGAGGGCGCCGGTCTTGGCGGTGGCCATGGCGAGACACTCGTCGAGCGAGACCTCGTCGGGGCCGCGTTCCTCGAAGGAGCAGTCGGCCTGCTGTCCCGCGCACAGCTCGATGACGCAGTTCGCAAGCCGGGTCGAGGCGCGCGCCGACGCAGGGCGGGTGTCCTCGGCGAGCAGCCGGTGGGCCAGGGCGAGCATGGCGTCGCCCGCGATGACGGCGGCCGGGACGCCGAACACCGTCCAGGCCGTGGGCCGGTGCCTGCGGGTCCGGTCCTCGTCGATGACGTCGTCGTGCAGGAGGCTGAAGTTGTGGACCAGCTCCACGGCCACGGCTGCCCGCACCGCCTGCTCCGCGTCGCCGCCCACCGCCCGGGTCGCGGCGAGGACGAGTGCGGGCCTGATCGCCTTGCCGGCCTGCCCCGCGGTCGGAGTGCCGTCGGCGTGCTCCCAGCCGAAGTGATACATCGCGACACGCCGGATGGATCCGGGCAGCGACTCGACCGCGGCTCGAAGCTGCGGATCGACGAGACTCCGGGTGCGCTCCAGGAGCGCCAGGGCCTCATGGCCCTCGGCGGTGGCGGTGTCCGTACTGATCATGGTCACGGTGGCTCCCTCAGGTCACCCGGGTCCGGAGCAACCCGGCCGGGGCGTCGGTGGTGCGGTGAGCGTTTTCCACGGGGCAGCGCCACAGGTCACTCGGCCCATGGGCCACCCCGTCGGGGCGGGCCGGGCCCGTCCCAGCGAACCGGGCCGGGCCGCCGGTCACGGGCCGGGGCGGAGACAGCCGGCCCAGGGCGCCCCGGACCGGCGGCCTGCGGGCCGGGGGGGCGGGCGGGACCCGGACGGGGCAGGTCCGGGTCCCGCGGACCTCAGCGCCAGCGGCTGACCTCGACGTTCTCCAGGACCCCGAGGGCGTCCGGCACCAGCACGGCCGCCGAGTAGTAGGCCGTCACCAGGTAGGAGATGATCGCCTGCTCGTCGATACCCATGAAACGGACCGAGAGGCTCGGCTCGATCTCGTCGGGGATGCCGGTCTGCTGGAGCCCGATGACCCCCTGCTCGGCCTCGCCGGTTCGCATGCAGATGATCGACGTGGTGCGGGCGTCGGTGACCGGAATCTTGTTGGACGGGAAGATCGGTACACCGCG